>NZ_JADEXY010000069.1 GCF_015206885.1 Microcystis aeruginosa LEGE 91341
GAATGGGGGAATGGGGGAATTCAACTAAAACCCCAACACCCTAAAACCCCAACACCCCAACACCCTCTCAGTCTGAGAAAAAGTCAAGAAAAGTCAACTATTTGCCTCCGAGTTGCTGAAATCTGAGGAATTTTCACCTATAGACTCGTTGACTGGGGAATTTTCCCCGGAGTTTAAGTTTTTGCGACTGCCTTTGTGGGAATTCTTGCCTCCTTCCCGTCCAATAGCTGCCATGTGGGCGCGATCTCGGCTAACCGCTTCACCACCCTTTCGTCCCGCTTCGCGAGCTTCTTCGGAGGTAAATTCGTGGGCTGTACCTTTTTGATGAGCAGCTTTACCACCTTTACTAGCGATTTCCTTTTGTTTAGCTTGATCCATAGAGGCAAAACCGCGTTTACTCTTACCTGTCATAATATCCCTCCTGTGTGAATGCTGATTTTAAAAGTTCTTAAAGACTTATGCGAGATTTTTAAAACATCAAAATCATGGTCTTGTCGGTGGGCAAAACATTGAGATTGCCCCGCTTTTTTCCTCTAAGAACTACGGATTCCCACCCATGATTATAACTCATTAGCTTGACTTCTAGGAAACCAATTACAGCAATCAAAGGGCGTATTTTATGTTAAAAAATATTAAGCAAATCGAGCATTTATCAGTCTAAAGATATAGAAGTTATCTTAATGGTGAGGTACAAAGTTGGTCTTTTGGGGCAGTCGGTCTTTAGTTATCAGTTATGGCTCTTCGGTTTGTGTTATGCAATGGACGGGGGTTATAAGGGATGGAAACCTTATATACAAAGGCATTTAGCGATTTTTGTCAATTGTTTTTTATCTAGAGCGAGCTAATCAATTAAGTCTCTTGCCAGATAAGGATTTAGTCGATTTATGCCACCCCATTGAACCATACTAGGTAGCGAAGAACCATAATTCATAATTCATGATTCCCACTTCCCCACTTCCCAATTCATAATTCATAATTCATAATTACCACGTTTTTTGGGGATTTAATCGGGAAAAATCAGGGTAAGACTTGGGTTTTTTCGATCAACCATTTATCTCCTTGCCGTACCAAATCATAGCGCACCTTCAAGGACTCATTATAGGAACGCTCGACAATTTCCTTGCCATTATGGAAATACATGGCCTTTTCGTTGACTATCGCTTCTACTGTCGCTAAATTAGGATTTTTCGGATTATTAGTGACCGATCGCACATCCACCTGATGATCGTAGCGCCAATAGTTATTTCCCTGTAAAGCCGCCGCCCGTTTTTGCCAAATTTCCAAAGCTGAACCCGTTAAAACCTCTTTCAATGGCTCTTTTTGGTGTTCACTGCCAAAAGCGGCCGATTTTGCCCCTAACCAAGCTTGAATCGTCTCCTTGGCCGTTTCCTTGTCTAAGGGAGTCCTTTCCATCACTTCCGCGTTAGCCGAAGGAATTTCTAGTATGGGAGTATTTAAAGAAATCGGTAACTGTTCCCCTTGCAAGGCTGCCAAAGGAGATTGACTATCGACAATTGCCCTTACCCCCAAGGCCAAGACTGCTATCGTTCCCACTAATCCTACCCCCAATATTGCCACTCGATCGAGTCGTAGTTTTCTGCGGGCCGGTCGTCTCCGTTTCGGTGGGACTAGGGCAGTTTTTACCGTTTCTGGGGCTGCCGGCCTGGAGTTACCCGCTGCTGGGTGGCGCGAGCGACGGGGAAGACGACGGGGGGGATTAAGTGCCGGTTGATGATCGGCTGCCGTCACCACCACACTGCCCTGAGTATAGGGAGTGAAAGTTTCCTCCTGAGCGGTGGCTCTCAGGGCAGGTACAGCAGTGCCTGTCCGCTCACCGTTAGCTCTAGCTAAAGACGGTTTTTGGGGACGAGAATGGGAAGAGTAAGCAGATTCCCTCATCGGTGTCGCTCCTGGCACTGGGTTTAAATGGGTGGGGGGGGTGTGGGTTTTGAGAACATTTACTTCCGATTCTAAAGGTTCGCTAACCTTTTCTTGAACCGACACGGGAACTTTTTCGTCAGGAAAACCTGACAATTCTTCTAAATAATTTTGTACCTCTTCCTCGGCAAAATACTCTTTGAGTGAGGCTTTCTGCTCGACTAAATCACTAAAATGACAGAAAACTTCTGTTTGTAACCAACGCTCACCGTAACGACATAACCCGGGCAAAAGATCGGGAGATTGCCCAGATTGTTCCTTAATATAATTTAATATTTCTTGCTCTTGACTTTTTTCTAAAATTGTGGTTGCTTGTTCGGTTTGACCGAGCAACAGGGCGCAGATCGATCGCTCGATGGAGACATCCTGATGTTTTTGTAATTGCTGTAGGCGATCGCTGGCTGCCACAATAGCGGCGGGTTGTTTTTGGGCGAAACCGCGGGCAATCAAGGCATAAACCAGCAGATAATTACCCACAGCCGAGGGGCGTTCTGCCTCTTTTGCCCAGATTTTCTCCTGTTCGGCCTGAGTTAAATAAACCCGTAACTGTTGAATAAAGCGTAAAAAATTATCCACCCCCAACCCAGAGCGATCGTCGCCCTGGCCATCAATGCCGCCGCGAGCGGCCAACATCTCCTCCAAGAGATTTAAGCCGTGCTGACGGGCAAGACCGGGTTTTTTTTCCTGGGATAACAATTCCAGAACCCGGTAGGGACGCAAGCGATCGCAATCATGGCGAATCTCGCTGGCTACTTGTGCGAACACTTGTTCTTGTTCCAACCAAGTCAAGGCTTTAGCTGCTGTGCTGGCCGCCTGTTCATAATTTTTATCCTGCCAATATTCCCGACTTAATTCCCCGTAGGCCAAGGCCAAGGTTAAGATCATGTCTGGGCGAGTAGTTGGCTCCAAATCTAGATAAGTTTCGGCCAAACGAATCACTAACTCGTATTCTCCCAACTCTTGCAGGATGAGCAAAGCTCCCACTAGATCGGCGGGGGCAATGGTAATCTGGGGAGTGGGATATTCTGAGGAAGCAGCGGCCACCTCCCCAGCCTGAGAATCGAGGTTTTCGGTGCTGCTTTCTGGGTTGAGAAGCAGGGGATTGGGGTCGAAAAATTGGGCATCGTAATCACGACGGCGATCTGGATCACTTAACACTTGGTAAGCTTGATCTAACAAGTGCTGACGGGCAACGATCGCTGTTTGACTGTATTCTTGACGTGGCAATTGCCGTCCCCGATCGGCGTGGGCCAAATCAATCTGCTCGGCACTCACCTGAAAGGGGATTCCCAATATCCTGTAGTAGTCAAGAGGAATTCGCACGGTTAGCTGTACCTCAACTCTGGAGAGTCCTTAGTGAATTAAATGATGTAAGTGAGAGCGGAGCGAGTAAAATAACAAGATACCATCTTATCCTAGCCAATCTCTGACTGACTAAGATTAGATTTGAGAGAGAAAATACTAAGAACCCCTTGGTTTAAGACCAAAAAATTCACTGCCAGAATTCTCGAAAAATCTACCGCTTCCTCTCCCCTTGCCTTTTTGTTGTCTAAATGATACTACAGACCCTATGATTTCCGAACGTACTTTACCAACCTTTAATCCTGCTTCCATCATTATTACCAAAGCTGAAGGTCTTCGCCTATACGAGGATATGGTTTTGGGGCGGATGTTTGAAGATAAATGCGCCGAAATGTATTATCGGGGCAAAATGTTCGGTTTTGTCCATCTCTACAACGGTCAGGAAGCGATATCTAGCGGTATTATTAAAGCCTTGCGTCAGGGAGAAGATTACGTTTCTAGCACCTATCGCGATCACGTCCACGCCCTCAGTGCCGGAGTTCCCGCTAAGGAGGTAATGGCGGAGTTATTCGGCAAAGCTACTGGTTGTAGTAAAGGACGGGGCGGCTCCATGCATATGTTTTCCGCTGAACATAAGCTTTTAGGGGGTTACGCTTTTGTGGCCGAGGGGATTCCCGTCGCTACCGGGGCGGCTTTTCAAAGTAAATACCGTCGGGAAGCCATGGCTGATGCCAGTGCCGATCAGGTAACGGTTTGTTTCTTTGGCGATGGGGCGAGTAATAATGGCCAGTTTTTTGAGTGTCTGAATATGGCCGCCCTCTGGAAGTTGCCGATTATCTATGTGGTGGAAAATAATAAGTGGGCGATCGGTATGGCCCACGATCGAGCCACTTCCCAACCGGAAATCTATAAAAAAGCCAGTGTTTTTAGTATGGTCGGTGTGGAAGTGGACGGTATGGATGTGGTCGCCGTTCATGCCGCTGCCAGAGAAGCCGTGTCCCGCGCCCGCGCCGGTGAGGGGCCGACTTTGATTGAGGCCTTAACCTATCGTTTCCGGGGTCACTCTCTGGCAGATCCCGACGAGTTACGCAGTGCTGACGAGAAACAATTCTGGGGCGAAAGAGATCCGATCACTCGCTTTGCCGCCTACCTCTACGAGCGAGATCTGGCCACGAGAGAAGAATTAAAAGAAATCGAGGAGAAAATTCAAGCTGAAATCGAGGCAGCGGTTAAATTTGCCGAATCTAGCCCCGAACCCGATCCTAGTGAACTAACTCGCTTTATTTTCGCCGAAGACGAGTAATTTCAGTGATCAGTTACCAGTTATTCAGATTTGAGTAATCAGTGATCACTGATTACTTAAGGTATTCTATGAGGGGGAGCAGCAAAATCCCGCCTTGAATCTGGTTGCTGTGGAAAAAATCCGTAAAAAATAGTTGCGCTCTTGTATAATTCGCTAAAATCCAGAGAAATAGCTTTTGCCATGGCGACTACAGAAGCATTGAACCCCAGTCAGTTCGCATTCTTAACCAACCTCACCGCTGATCGTTCAAGTTCACCCAACCCACAAGAAGAAATGGACAAAGTTATCATTCTCGTTAATGCCGAAGCTCAAGCCAGTGGTCAGATGTCTCGGCTATCGCCCGTTACCGAAAAAATGGTGATTGCCTTAAAAAATGCGGTTCCTAAATCCTTGGCGGTGGAGGTGACGGGGACGGCTTCTTTGTGGTCAAAAATGGAGTCGGGTAAAACCAGCCAAAATAATTTAATCTGGTGTCCCTTAACGATTCAATTGCCCAATTGGGTGAATTTTCCGGGTAAAAAAGTTTATCAAGCTTGTCGAGATATCGAAGAAAGACGCGCTTGGGTTGCCCATACCCTGCACTATAAAACCAGTCAGGGAGATTCTTCTTTTGGGGATCTTTGGTTGCCGATCACAGTGACATCTAAGGGTTTAGAATACGGTGAGGTAATCGGGGAGGGTATGATCCCTAATGCCTACAGTCAGCCGATTAGTCTAGAAAGAGAGAGTCTTAAGTCTTTACACCGGCTGGCAGCGCAATTACTGGATAATTTACAGGCTCCTGCTTCTGTTTACTTGCTACAGTTTCGTCTGGCTCATCGAGAAGTGGTTTTTGATCGTCTCTGGCCTTTTCCTGCCGCACCTGCGATCGCTTCCCTACGCGGTCAACAGACGGATCTCTATGCAGCCTACTGGAATTGTTTACGTCGGCAAGCAATGGTCGATCATTCTTTGGCAATTTAAAAGCACTGTCTAGCAGTAATTTATTAAGTTGACAAAAGGGATACTTTAGCAGAATATTTAGCGTAGCAGCCGCCATAAAAACCCGGCTTTTGTCCGTTCCAACTTTCGAAAATGCCGAAATATTCGCTAATTATCCCGATTTATAACGAGGAAGAAACCATTCCAGAACTCTATCGCCGTGTCAGTGCCGTCATGGATAGTTTAGATGATTCTGTGGAACTGATTCTGATTAATGATGGCAGTCGGGACAGTTCCTTAAATTTAATGCGGGAACTACAGGAAAGAGATGCTAGGGTCTGTTACATTAGCTTTGCTCGTAACTTTGGCCATCAGGCTGCAGTAACGGCAGGACTTAATTTTGCTAGGGGTCAAGTTATTGTTGTCCTCGATGCCGACTTGCAAGATCCACCAGAATTGATTCCCAAAATGATTGAGTCTTGGCAAGCAGGTTATCATGTGGTTTACGCCCAGAGAACAAAACGGAAAAAAGAAAGTTGGTTTAAACGCCTAACTGCCTACGTTTTCTATAGATTGCTGCGACAATTAGCCGACGTGGATATCCCTGCGGACACGGGGGATTTTTGTCTGATGGATCGTCAGGTGGTGGAGGTCTTAAATTCTATGCCAGAACGGAATCGTTATATTCGCGGTTTGCGCGCTTGGATTGGTTTCCGACAAACTGCTGTTAAATTTGAGCGGGATCCCCGGTTTGCTGGGGAAGTCAAGTACACTTTTAAAAAATCCCTAGCTTTAGCGATTAATAGCTTGGTGTCTTTTTCTAAGATTCCCCTGCGTCTTTCCACTTATTTAGGCTTATTTTCTGCTTTAATTGCCCTGTTGATGGCTTTACTGGTTCTCTACTGGCGCTTACAGCAACCCGAATCTCCCGTTACTGGTTTAGCTACTATCTTGATCGCTGTGTTTTTCTTGGGTTCGGTACAATTGATCAGTATTGGCATATTAGGGGAATACATCGGGCGAATTTACGAAGAAGTTAAAGGCAGACCCGCTTATACAATCGCTGAGATCGCTGGGTTGGAAATCAATTAAACTTTCCCAACAACTATCAATTAATTCTTGTCGATTGATGACCTACGGACAAATAAACTTATGATAGACCAGAAAAAATATTTACCTGATCAATCGGCCGCTAATTTCGGAAAGTTTTTGATTATCACTATTTTAGTGATCGGTATGGGATTGCGGTTTTTTCATATAGAGGAAAAAGTCTATAGCGCCGATGAAGTTAGAAGTATTATGCGTTTTTCGGGATACACGACTCAAGACGTGCGGGAGCAGGCTTTCAACGGTGAAATTATTGGCAGGAAAGACCTACAATATTTTCAACATCCTCATTCCGAACGCTCTCTATCCGATGCCTTGCGCTCTCTGATGGGGAATCCAGAACATCCTCCCCTATACCATTTGTCAGCGCGTTTCTGGATGCAGTTAATCCCCATCGAAAATTCCGCCAGAACTTTCTCGATTTTCTTAAGCATCTTAGTCATTCCTTGCCTTTATTGGTTATGCCTAGAATTGTTCGATTCCTCCCTAACGGGCTGGATAGCAATCGCTTTATTCGCTGTTTCTCCCTTTCAGATGCTTGTGGCTCAAAATACCACCCAGTATAGTCTCTGGACATTGACAATTCTTTTATCAGGAATTGCTCTTTTACGAGCAATCCGTAAAAATACGCTTAAAAGTTGGCTCTGGTATAGCCTGAGTTTAGCCTTGACTTTTTATACTCATTTATTTTCTGCTACCGTCGCCATCGCCCAAGCTTTATATGTGATTCTTCTAGAGAGATTGAAAATTACAAGAACAGTTGTTAGCTATGTATTGGCAGCTGTTGGCAGCTTAGTTTTATTTAGCCCTTGGCTATTCGTGATTTTTAGCAACCTAGACAAAATTGATCGCAATACCCAATACTATCGACAGTTTAAGACTAATATCATCGAAATATCTCAAACCTTATTTCTTCATACTGGTCATGTATTTGTGGATTTCTTTCACCGCAAAGGAAAATTAGAATCGACTTTTCATCTATTAATATTATTGTTAGTGGTCTATTCTCTTTATCATCTCATCCGATACACCTCGCCGAAAGTTTGGTTATTCCTCATAACTTTGATTGTTGTTCCGACACTGTTTCAAATTGTACCTGATTTATTAAAACCATCGATCCGCTCTCTACAAGCTAGATATTATCTACCGGTTTTTCTGGGAATGCAGATGGCTATATCCTACCTGATTGCCAGTTATATCGGCTCAAAGTCCCCAAAAAATTGGCTGCACTATTTAGGACAACAAATCCTGCTAATTTTCCTGCTACTAGGTATAGTATCTGGTGTATTTCTGGGGTTAACTCCTGATGCGGGTTTAGACGATCAACGAGGTACAGCCAGTGGAGCTAATCTAGAAATCGCCCCTGTTTTAAACTCCATGAGCAAGCCGATAGTTATCAGCGATAATACCCCTAGTTTCTTTTTGGCATTATCCTATTTAGTTAACGATCGAGTTAAGTTTCAATTATTTCAGGATGGCGATGTGGAATCCTGGCGGCAAAAACTCAATCTCAAGGAATTAGCCCAAAACTACAGTAATATCGTCGTGGCACATCCCGAAGAAGATTTTGTTAACTTTTTAAATGAGCAGTACCCTATTCGCACAGAAAAATTAGCAGGGTCGCTAATAGAAATTAAACTCCAGTAACAAAGAAAAACTGTCTAACTTTGCCCACAACAGCGATCGATTCCTAAACTATCTAAAATTAAATCACTGACGGCGTTAGCGATGGCAAATTCACTATAAAAACTTTCGCGGAAATCAAAAGCTTGCATCTCGGTAACGATCGCAATTACTAGACAACCGAGATCGTTTTCCCCTTCCAAACGCTGACGCAGAAAAATTTGACTAGCGCGTTCAGCGATAGTTTCATTAATAGCTTCGGGAATAAATTCCGCATCTAACCAACGATGTAAAGCGGTGCGCAGCCAAGTTTGTTCCTGTTGGGGATTTTCGATCGGTGGTAAAGTAATAGGCGGAATTGGTGCGGGATGATCGGGCATAATTAGAGAATGATCAGGCTACAAGACTGAATTCTTGGGGGGAGTCGTGGATACCGCCTCTATTATACAAGGATACGCACGCGGTTACTTTCTCATGGCCGATGAGGGGGGGCGATTGGATTGGTATTCTAGTAGAAATCGCGCTCTTATCCCTCTAGATCAGCGTTTTAGGTATCCCAAGTCCCTAAAACGAGTTTTGAATCAAAATCGCTTTAGCGTGGCTATTAACCGCGATTTTGCTGGGGTTTGTGCCGGTTGTGCCGATCGCTCGCTGACTTGGATTTCCCCGGAGTTAATCCAAATCTATCAGCAATTACACCAGGCCGGTTGGGCCCACAGTTTCGAGACTTGGCAAGGGGATCAATTAGCGGGGGGGATTTTAGGTTTGGCAATTCGCGGGGTTTTTATCGGGGAATCGATGTTTTATGAAATTCCCGATGGTTCTAAGGTTGCCATGGTCAAGTTAGTTGAACACCTCAGAGAAGGGAATTTCTGTCTATTTGATGCCCAAATGCAAAATCCCCATCTGGCTAGATTTGGGGCCTATACTATCCCCGAAAAAGAATATCATCCCCTACTAGAAAGCGCTCTGCTGAAGCATTGCCGTTTTGTTTAAGTATTGTTTCTGATTCTGGAAGTCATCTTAATAGTGAGGTACAAAGTTTTCCTTTTGGGGAACCAGTCGTCGGGATTTAGCAGTCAATAGCAAATTAGGTTACACTTCACCTTTAGGAAAAACGCTGTCAGAATTGACATCGAAAATGTCTTGACTACTGAGGCAGAGTTAAGGTAACTTATTATATATGATCAGTCAGATAGTAATGCAATTCAAAGTCAAATTGGCGATGTCAAACCAGTTAAAAATTCTAATTGTTGATGATAACCAAGCAGATCGGAACAATGTGCGCCGATTGTTAAAAAGAGCGGGGCTGGAGACAGAAATAACAGAAGCCGCTGACTATGAAGAGGCTAAGGAAAAGATGTCCAATAATCTTTTCGACTGTGTATTGATCGATTATCTTCTACCGGATCGAGATGGTTTGACTTTGGTGCGGGAAATTCGGCAGCAGGGAGTTAAAATCCCCCTAATTATCTTAACCGGTCACGGAGACGAAGAAATTGCCGTCGATATGATGAAAGCTGGTGCTTCCGATTATCTGAGTAAATTTCGTCTTACTCCCTCGCGCTTAAATCAAGCGATGCAAAACGCCCTACGCATCTATGAAGCGGAACAAGAAGCGGCGATTGCCAAACAAGAAAAAGAGCATTTAGCTAAACAAAAAGAAGATTTTATTGCGAGGATGACCCACGATTTACGAACTCCCTTAGTCTCGGCTAATCACATATTAGAACTATTTAAAGAAGGTTTATACGGTGAGATTACTCCCGAAATGAGTCGAGTTATTCAGGTGATTATTCGCAGTAATAAAAATCTCTTGGAAATGGTTAGTAATCTTTTGGAAGTTTATTTTCATGAAAACGGGGAAAAAAAACTTAATTTTACTAAATTCAAGATTATCGATCTTCTCGAAGAAGTTTTTCAGGAGTTAGATCCCCTTGCCCGAGAAAAAGGACTAGAATTAAGCTTAAATGCCGAAAATACTGGGGAAATTTTCCTCAATGGAGATGTATTAGAACTGCGGCGCGTTTTTAGCAATCTCATCAGCAATGGGATTAAATTTACCGAACAGGGTTATGTGAAAATTCATCTCATCCCCGCCACAGAGGAAGATGCTTTTGTAACCATTGTCATTGAGGATACTGGTATCGGCATTGCAGCAGAAGAACTACCCCGGATTTTTGAGCGCCTGTACTCCGGTTCCGTAGAAACTTCCACCAGTGGGTTAGGACTTTATCTCTCCCGTCGCATTATCGATGCTCATGGGGGAACTATTAGCGTCACCTCAGAATTAGAACGGGGTAGTAGCTTTTCTGTCCGTTTACCCGCCTATAACGATCGATAATAGAAAAAATACTTTCTGCCGATCGGTCACTGTTAATGGCTTCTAATTGGGATATCTTGTTAATACAAGCGGCGCGTCAGGGCAATCTCGCGCGGGTTCAAGCTTTACTGAGTCAGGGGGCAAATGTCAACGCCACCGATGGCCACAATACGACGGCTTTAATCTATGCCGTGCAGGGGGGTCATCGGGAAATTGTGGCAATTTTGCGAGAATTTGGGGCTGATATCAACAAAAGTAAACAACCTCAAGGTTTAACCCCTCTCATGTTAGCGGCTGCCCTCAATCACAGTGAAATCCTCGCTCAATTAATCGCCGCCGCTGCTAATGTCAATCAGGTCAATCAAGATGGTACACCAGCACTAATGATTGCCGCTTATAAGGGTCATACAGCGATCGCAGAACAGTTATTAACCGCCGGCGCTCGGGTCAATATGCGCGATCGGGATGGAGATACAGCTTTATCTGTAGCAATTAGCCAAAATTACGCTGCAATTGTCGGTTTACTGCTCGATCGTGGTGTAGATGAAGAAATCCGTCAAGAAGCTTGGTTAGAGGCTCTCAACGCTAATCGTCCAGAAATCCTCCAATTGTTTATTAACCGTGGTATGCCTCTCGATTCTCCCACTTTATCTGGGGAAACTCCCTTAATTTTGGCTGTAGAGAGGGGAAATCTCGGCAGCGTACAAACTTTACTGCAAGCGGGAGCAAATCCAAACATTAGCACGGAGGAGGGAGAAACAGCCCTGATGATCGCCGCTGCCGAGGGATATTTCGATATTGTCCGACTTTTACTTGCTCAGGGGGCTAGTATTGACAATCAAAATCAGGCTGGAGAAACGGCTCTGCATTTAGCCACGATCGAAGGACATTTAGAGATCGTCCAGGCCTTACTACAAGCCGGCGCTTTTGTCAATCACCGCAACCATTTTGGTGATACACCCTTGCTTATCGCCACGGTGCAGGGATACGAAGCGATCGTTTTAGAATTGTTAAAACAGGGAGCCGATCCTAACCTAACTCAGCAGGGAGAAACCCCCTTAACTTTAGCTCTACAGCGCCAATTTACGGAAATCTGCCGTTATCTCCTCGACTACGGGGCTAATGCCAACGCCGTTTATCCCGATGGCAAAACCGTCCTCATGAAAGCTTGTGAGGACAATAATAGTCAATTGGTGCGCTGGTTAATCGATATCGGTGCCGATGTCAATAAACTCGATTTTAGCGGCGCTTCCCCTTTAATGTGGGCCAGTTATCACGGTTGTCTCGACACGGTTAAAGTTTTGTTAGACGGGGGAAAGGTGAACTTAAATCAGAAAAATCAAGGGGGAATGACCGCTTTAATGTTAGCTAAATTTAATCACCATCAGGCGATCGTTTCTTTATTACAACAAGCAGGAGCGATCGAGTAAGCTGCCCGCGCATTTAAATTGCTTGTGGAGATGAGGCGATCGGCAGGAGATAGGGTGTTAGGGTGTTAGGGTTTTAGGGTGTTAGGGTGTTAGGGTTTTAGGGTGTTAGGGTTTTAGGGTTTTAGGGTTTTAGGGTGTTAGGGTTTTAGTTGAAATTCCCCCACTTCCCCACTTCCCCACTTCATAATTCATAATTCATAATTCATAATTCCCATCTCCCCACTTCCCCACGAGAAACTTTTTGCCGCAAACCCTAGATAGTCAACAGCTGACCATGACCACGGTGATATTATCAGAACCGCCGGCTTTTTTGGCCGCTGCCACTAAATTCTCGACAATTTCCTGACAATCGGCACCAGTTTGCAAATAATCGCTAATTTGCTCGTCGGACAGTTCTTCCGTCAAACCATCACTACAGAGAATCAAACTATCGCCGGATTGCAGATCGAGGGGAGATACGGTCACTGGGGGCAAATCGCGACGACCAAGGCATTGAAATAAAACGTGCCGCCAAGGGTGGTTTTTGGCTTCTTCTTTGGACAGATCACCCATTTTTATCGCCCTAGCTACCCAGGTATGATCCTCCGTCACCTGTTCTAATTTTTGCTCACGAAAGCGATAGAGACGGGAATCACCAATATGGGTGTACCAAGAGCCATCATCTCGGACGATAGCCATGACTAGGGTTGTCCCCATGTCCTGTCTTTCGGGATTTTTCAGTTGATCTTCAATAATCTTCTCGTTAGCGGCAGTAATTGCCTCCTGTAGCAATTCCCCAGCAGTCAGGGGCGAATTCCAGTGTTCTTCTAGATGAGCTTGGATAGTTTCAGTGGCGATTTGACTAGCTTCCTGGCCCCCCGCATGACCTCCCATACCATCAGCAACGATAAAAAAGCGCCGCTCGGGGTCGATATAATAACTATCCTGATTAACCGATCGCACTACACCAGGATCGGTCAGTCCTCCAAAAGAAAGATTGTTCATCGAAATTTCTGCTTTTAACACAATATTTATTATCCCGCAAATTACATCATGCGATCCTGACGTTCAATTTTTCGCCAGAGTCTCACAAGAGCTATCCCCGGCAGCAGCGAAATCGCCATCGGCACTAAAGTTAACCAACCAAAACCACTGACAAATAGAAGCGTCGCTGAGATAAGTAAAGCACTGACCAGTAAAGTATAGTTGGTTCCCATTTGAATCATACCCAATCGCCGCAAAAGTCGATCGGATTCGCTGGAACGCACCCGGACACGGATATCACCCCGTTCTAATTTTTCGATCGTATCATCGATGCGTCGGGGTAAACTCAGGGCGGTGCTGCTCACTTGGGCTGCTTGTCGTCCTAACTCATCGAGGATATTACTGCCATTATTTCCCGTCATATCATTTACTAATTGCAGGGCAAAAGGTTGGGCCACTTCCATAAAGTTAAATTCGGGATCGAGTCCTTTGCCTACCCCTTCCAGGGTAGAAAATGCTCGCATGACGAAGGTAAAGGTAGCGGGAAAGCGAAAAGGCTGATCGTAGGCGATTTCATAGAGATCATCGCTGATAGAGGCCACGGATTGCTCCTCAAAGGGTTTATCCATGAAGTTATCGAGCATATACTGGATCGATCGCCGCACTGCTCCCATATCACCATTAGCAGTTAATGCTCCTAAATCCACCAGAGAAGTGACCACGCGATCGGCATCTTTTTGGGCAATTCCCAAGAGAGTCTGCATTAATTTTTCGCGCACATTGGTTTTAATTTGTCCCATCATGCCGAAATCGTAGAAAATTAGGGAGCCATCACTATCAACGGCAATATTGCCGGGGTGAGGATCTGCGTGAAAAAAGCCGTTATTGAGTAGTTGAATTAGATAAGCTTTTGCTCCTAGTTTAGCCAACAATTTGCGATCGAGTCCGGCTGCTTCTAGGGCTTCATAATGACTGATTTTGATGCCGGGGAGGTATTCTAGGGTTAAAACCCGGGGAGCGGTGTAGCGCCAATAGACTTTCGGTACTTTCACCCAATCTTCCCCGCGAAAATTACGGCGAAAAGTGTCAGCGTTACGACCTTCATTGAGATAATCGGTTTCTTCCCAGAGGATTTTACAGCATTCTTCATAAATACCCGTCCAATCGCGACCTTTACCCCATTTGGGATGATTTTGGAAATATTGGGCGATTTTTTTTAGGATGGTCAGATCGATACTAAATAATTTTTTCAATCCAGGCCGTTGGACTTTGACCACCACATCTTCCCCGGTCTTCAGTTGGGCCCGGTGAACTTGTCCTAAACTAGCGGCTGCTAGGGGAATAGGATCGAAGCTTTTAAAGAGTTGATTGAGGGGTTTACCGAGGGATACCTCGATGATTTTGCTGGCCTGTTCGTAGGTAAATGCGGGAACCTGATCCTGTAGTTTCGAGAGTTCTTCCACATATTCTAGGGGAAAAAGATCGGCCCGGGTGGAGAACAGTTGACCGACTTTAATAAAAGTTGGGCCCAATTCTAGCATGGTTTCCCGAATCCAAGCGGCTTGTTTTCTGCGTCTGCTGGCGAGTTTTTCCTCGCTATAGCCACCGTTATAGCTCCATTTTTTACCGTTGAGCCAGAATTGATAAAGTACAGTCAGAACGAATCGCCAAATATCTAGACGACGACGATTGATGGAGTAGTTTTCTTGATTCCAACGATAGCTATTTTTGGCGACTTGGAGGGCCGGCATTGCTGGGTTTAACTCTGGGGTAACGGGGACGGGTAGAAGGGCTGACACGCAGTTTTTGGGGCTTTAAAGCGACTAAAAGAGGGTTTTGGGTTAATTTCGGTAGTTTTTTAGTTCCGAGCGCAATTGGGCGATTTCGGCCCGCATTTCGTCGATGTTTTCCTGCACATCGGCACTGGAGGAACCACTGGAGTCTGTACCAGTATATACTCCCTTTTCCATGGCTCGATCGGCTCTCATTTGCACTTCTTCGACGAATTGCCGCAGGTTTTCCCGTTGTTCGGCATCAAATTTGCCTAATTCGCTTAAAGCGTTGGTAAACGCATCTTCTAGCTGTTCACTGACCACTTCAGCGATCGCTCGTCCGAGGAAAAAGGCGTGAATAACGGGGTTAGTCATAATCTTAAATGGATGTTTTCGCTTGCTGGGGTTTGTGGACGGGAAGGGCAATAATAAATTCCCTAACTACTAGGTTAGGCGACAGAACCAGAAAAGGCAAATCGTTTTTCTGAAAAGGGAGGTGAGACGGGGAGGTTAATCGACAAAATTAGGGGAAACAAAGGGTGCTGAGGGAGCAAAATCTGACTCGATCGCGTCGAGAATTATCGCTGAAATCAACCCGATTAGCGAAATAATAGTGTCATCAACAATATCAGCCTCTGGAGAGTTAAGATGCTCAGAAAACGTTTATTAATCCCCTTAATACTATCCCTAGTCACTTTTGGTCTAGTGGTGGCCTGTAATTCCAGCACTCCCACCAGTCAAACTAACCCCAGTCCCGCAGAAAACGCCGCCACTTCCCCTATTCCTATCGGTGCAGCTTTAGCTCAAACCAGCAATCTCGCCCTATTGGGACAGGAACAGGTGATCGGTGTCAAGATGGCTGAAACATATTTTAATAAAAAGGGCGGAGTCAATGGAACACCGATTAAAGTTATTATCCAGGATGTGGCCGGGGATGAACAGGGCGCGATCAACGCCATTAATACCCTAATCACTCAAGATAAAGTGGTGGGTATTCTTGGTCCGTCTCTGTCCCAGCAAGCTTTTGCCGCTAGTCCGATCGCCGATCGAGCTAAAGTTCCCATTCTCGGCCCTTCTAACACGGCTAAAGGTATCCCCCAGATCGGTGAATATGTGGGTAGGGTGTCCGCTCCTGTGGCTGTGGTCGCTCCCAATGCGGTTAAAACTGCTTTAAAAATCGATCCCAAGATTAAAAAAGTGGCTGTCTTTTTTGCCCAAAATGATGCTTTTAGTAAATCGGAAACGGAAACTTTTCAAGAAACCCTAAAGAGTTTAAATCTTGATATTGTCACCGTGCAGAAATTCCAAACCACCGATACAGATTTTCAAAACCAAGCCACTGCCGCTATTAATATTAAACCGGATTTAGTGATTATTTCTGGTTTGGTTGCTGACGGAGGAAATTTAGTCAAACAGTTGCGACAATTAGGTTATCAGGGGTTAATTATTGGGGGCAATGGTTTAAATACTTCTAATATTTTCCCGGTTTGTCAAGCTCAATGTGATGGTATTCTCATCGCTCAAGCTTATAACCCGGAATTAGATAATCCTATTAATCGGGATTTTGTCGCCGCTTATACAGCAGAAAATAAAAAAGCACCGCCCCAATTTACCGCTCAAGCTTTTACTGGAATTCAAGTTTTTGTCGAGGCATTAAAACGGGTAGATGATAAAAATAAACTCAGTACACTTTCCCTCGAACAAATTCGCCAACAATTAAATCAGGAAATTTTAGCGGGTAAGTATGTCACTGTCCTGGGAAATATTGCTTTTACTCCCGAAGGGGAAATCATTCAGGATAAATTCTCCGTGGCACAAATTAAAATGGATGCCGATGGTAAAAATGGTAAATTTACTTTTGTGAAAAATTAATCAGTAAAGGGTTCTTCTCATTTCTACCTCGTTGCAAGGGTGTCCCTTGCAACGCACTTCCAGAGGTTCTAGCTTTTGTGTAATACTAAATCCTGTTTAAAGTGTTCAAGACTATTAAATTTGTGACTTTCCCTCACCTATAGGTGAGCAGCAGAAGTTATTCAAAGAGGGCGAATGCAATTCGCCCCTACAATAATATTATTGCGCCAATGGTAGGGGCGCACCGTGGTCAGTGAGTTTATCGAACTGCGTGCGCCCAAAATGTCATCTAGATATTTGTCCAAAATTGAGATGCACCCAAATTATCCCTATTCTTCTTCCTTCCACACAAAAACCAGAAGAGCCTTGCTCTCAGCTATTTCTGTAATTTCTGGCGATTATTAGTAGTGAAATTTACAGGAAATGATCACAATTTCTTCATCAGACACGCTATAAACTAGGCGATGTTCTTTTGTAATGCGTCGTGACCATAATCCTGATAGTTCATGTTTTAATGCTTCTGGTTTTCCTAATCCAGAAAAAGGCTCTCTTTGAACATCTTTAATAAGGCTGGCAATTTTATCCTAAACTTTTTTATCTGCGATCGCCCATTAGTTAAACTCATCAAAACTTCGGGTTAGAAAGGCGACTTTCCTCATAAGTTAGCAGCATCTACATATCACTTATTCCTAATCTTTCTTGAATAATTAATGATACCAATACCACCCTAAAATGATTCTGGTTTTGATGGAGTTGCGGTCGGGATACTATACATCTGTACTTAATAAAAAAAGTGTAGGGCTTTTAGGGTATTTTCCCTTTTTTTGGGCATTTTTTCCCGACTTTATTGAGTCGAAACCTTTTTCCTATCGGCATTTCAGGCTTTTTCAGCCAGCCCTAATTAGTGCCTCAAAACCAGAGACGATTTCCAACATTTCTTCAGTGATAGCAGTTTGCCGTTCCTGTTGGAATTGAGCGTGAAGTTGTGCTAATTGCTCTTCTATATTTTTCTCGGATGCTTGCATCGATGCCAGTCGGCTCGCATTTTCACTAGCCAAAGATTCAGCCAAAGCACGATAGAGACAAATAAATAAATATTGCTCGATCAAAGCAGAAAATAACTGACTCCAATCCATGGTAAAAGTAGGCAAAGTGGCTCCTACCCACCTTTTTTGCTGTAAGTCTTCTAGCCATTTTTTATCCACAGGTAATAATTGTAAGGTATGAGGTTGATAGGATATATTGGAGCGAGGCTTATGGTAAAACAAGGCAATTTTATCTATTTGCATTTGAGATTGCCACATTTCGATGTGTAGTAGCAGTTCTTGAACCATTGACGTGATGCCAGCAAGAGAAGTGGGCATCGCAAAGTTCCGTTCGCTGACTATTCCCGCATTTTCTAAGGGGGGAATTACCCGCGCACCTACAGCCAAGACTGCCAGTTTGTTGGAGTCAATAGACAAGTGCTGAATCTGAGTAACGGCGTAGCGGACAATCTGCTCGTTGAACTGACCGCACATACCCTGGTCTGAACCAAATATGATCGCACCTAAAGGACTATTTCTCGGAAGCTTTCTGGGGCTTGCAGCGATCGCATGGTGTTGATATACTGCTGATCCTAAAACAATTTGCAAGCCCATCTCAATGGTACGATTATACTCAATAAGGGATTCTACTGCCTGTTCATATTGATGAATGCTGGCCGCTGCAAGAACTTTCATGGTCTTGACAACGGATTGAAGTTCTTGCGCGATCGCAATTCGTCGTTGTAGCAATTCAAGGACTGGCATGATCTGTGTGGATTGGCAATTAGTCGAGTTAATTTATTCTGGGATAGCAATTGCTTGTTCAGCTAGATTGACTAAATTCTGGAAATCCCCATCGCTCAGTTTTTTGCCAGATTGTAGGTGAACACATATTGCGGGTAATTGCTGGCGTATTGCTAAAGCGACGGCTTTTTCGGCCGCTGGAATTTCCGCGATTTTCAATCGATCAAATACTCCTGATGTCACCGCTAGGAGTATAGCAATTTGTTCGGGAACCGGCATCGGTTCGTACTGATTTTGTTTCAAAACTTCCCGCACGCGCCGCCCTCGTTCTAAAGTTTGACGAGTGACTTCATCTAAACGAGTGCCAAAACGGGAGAAAACCTCTAGTTCTTCAAACTGGGAATAGGATAGGCGTAAATCACTCGCCACAGCACGATAGGCAGCTAATTGAGTCTTCCCCCCCACTCGCGACACCGACTTACCCGCATCTACCGCCGGCAAAATTCCTTTTTGAAACAGCACCGGAGAGAGATAGATTTGCCCGTCGGTAATTGAGATTAAATTGGTCGGAATGTAAGCAGAGATATTTTGGGCTTCGGTTTCGACAATCGGCAATGCAGTTAAAGAACCACCTCCTCGGGCAGCATTTAGGCGTGTAGAGCGTTCGAGCAAACGAGAATGGATGTAGAAAATATCCCCTGGAAAAGCTTCTCGACCGGGAGGACGGCGTAATAACAGAGATAGCTCTCGATAAGCGCGAGCATGAGCGGTCAAATCATCATAAACAATCAAGACATCATGGCCCTGCTCCATAAAATACTCTGCCATGGCCGTGGCGGTGTAGGGAGCAATAAACTGCAAGCCCGGTGGTTCTTCCCCAGCGGCAAAGACGACCAAACAGTAGTCCATCGCCCCATACTGCTGCAAGTCAGCGACGAACTTAGCCACCGCCGAACTGCGCTGTCCGATCGCGCAGTAAACGCAAATCACCTTTTCACCTTTCTGGTTGATAATCGTGTCAAGAGCGATCGAGCTTTTTCCTGTTTGGCGATCGCCTAAAATCAATTCTCGCTGGCCCCGTCCGATGGGAATCAGAGCATCCACCACCTTTAAGCCCGTTTGCAGCGGTACTGTCACCGGAGCGCGATCCATAATTGCTGGGGCTTTTCGCTCGGCCAAATATCTTTGTGCCGCCCGCACTGGCCCCCGGTTATCCAAGGGGCGACCCATGGGATCGACTACTCGCCCTAAGAGTCCGTCACCCACCGGCACATCTAGCACTCGTCCCGTCCGGCGTACCTCATCCCCTGCTTTTAAATGTTCGCTTTTATCTAAGAGGATAGTGCCGACTTCATCAATATCCAAGTTAAAGGCCATACCCAGAGAATCTCCCTGGAAACAAACAATTTCTTCCGATTTTACGCCGGGCAAGCCGGCAATCCGGGCAATCCCTTGACCGATAAAGTTTACCGTGCCAATTTCTCGGTATTTAAGTTGTGGGCGCTGCTCGCCTAAAATCCGTTGGCAGCTAGAGAAGGTATCCTCTAGCAATCGATGTAAAGCTTGCTCATCTCGGTTCATGGTATTGTTTGATTACCCCTCGTCTCTCGCGTAAAGACAACGGCTAAGTCCTCTTCAAAGTCGTTCAAAAATTCCTCGACATTCCAGGCGATTCTTCGGCCAGAGGTTTTTAACTCAATGCCACAGATAAGGGCCGGTTTCACTTCAAATTTTATATCCAGATCACCAACAAGTTCTTGGCGAAGAACTGAGATAATTTGCTGCCGCAATTCTTCCGAGATTTCAAAGCTGCTAGAGATGATTGCCTCCCGCGTCTTGGCCGTTGCGGCGATCGCTTGACAAAGCACTTGTTTTTCTTCCCGCTCCCAATTGCGAACTCGCTCAAGGAAAACTTGAATGACAAGCTGTTCCAGTTGGACATCGGCTAGAGCTGCCAAAACTTGGCGAATTGTCTCCTGAATCTGTTGTAATGCTCGATGTTGCAACTCTTGCAAAAAGGCATCTTTTTGCCGTTGAACTATTTCTTGCCAGCGAGATCGGTCTTCTTCTACTTCAGTGCGGATACCTTGCATTAACTCTGTTTGCGTCTGTGCAACTGCTGCCTTAACTTGAGCCAACATCGTCGAGCGCTCAGTCGCAAAATCTTGCTGCATTTGTTGGTATTTTTCGATTTCTTCTCGCGCTAATTGGCACTTTTGTTCGGCATCTTGCTGGCGATCGCTAATTGTTTTTTCCCGACGTTCCATTGCCTGAATAATAGGACGGTAGAGAAACTTTTGCAGTACAGCCACCAAAATCAAGAAATTAACAATTTGGGCCAAAAAGGTAAACCAATCAACTGCCACGGAATTATCCCCCCGCTTTAGTCACTACATAACTCCAAAAAGGATTGGCAAAAATTAAAATTAGCGAAATCACAAAACAATAAATTGCCACTGACTCAATAAATGCCAAACCAACAAATAACGTTCGAGTAATCGTATTGGCTTCGTCTGGCTGTTGCGCCAAAGCGGTCAAAGCTTGAGCGATGGCTCTTCCCTCTCCCAGTGCCGGCCCGATTGAACCGATCGCCATAGTTAATCCAGCCGCTAAAATTGATATCATTGCCGTCAAGCCAATATTATTCATGGTTTCTTTGCTCCTTTTCGCCTGTATGAGAATTATTAACTACTTGCTGTGCTTCTGTTGCCGAAGCAATATAAACCATAGCCAAAATCGCAAAAATATACGCTTGAATTAATCCAGTCAGTAGCTCCAATACCTGCATGATAATCGGGAAAAAGAGAGGGGCAATGGATAAAAGAATAGCTACTATCATGACATCACTCATCACATTGCCAAACAGCCGGATAGCCAAGGACAAGGTGCGTGACAGTTCCCCAATCAGATGAAAAGGTAACATCAAGGGATGGGGTTGTAAATAGTGATTGAGATATTTTTTTAACCCTGACTGACGTATGCCGTAAAATGGCACCGCCCAAAAAACACAGATAGCAAGTGCTGCCGTTGTAGAAAGAGAGGCCGTAGGCGGATGATATCCCGGTATGATTTCTAAAAGATTGGAAGCGGCGATGAAAATAAACAAAGTACCAATAAATGGCAAGTAGATATCCGGTTGGCATCCGCTAATATCTCTTATTTGACCCCGCAATTCTTCGATTACAACTTCCAAAACATTTTGCCAGCGAGACAGACGAGTATCAGTCGATAGTCGGCGCGTGATTAGCCAGGAACTAATGCCCAATAACGCCATTAACCCCCAAGTAAATAACAGAGTAGCATTAAGGGTAATTGCTCCTGATTGCCAGAAAATAATCTTGTCAGGACTTAGATACATCAGCTATTGTACTTAGTTGCTTCTGAATTTAGGTTGAACCTGCTGCAATATTAGATTTCTCGTCCAGAAGAAGGTGGCCAGGCTTAACAGCAAGTGGAGGACTGGCAAGTGGGGGACTGCAGCTATTATCGCATAAAATCCCAGCAAAATTATGCTTGTACGCCCCAAAAAACTAATCAAAGTTAATACCGTGGGATTATTGGTTCTGGGGAGTTGACGCACCGTTAGCCACAATCCCCCAAAATAGGCCAAACCCAAGGCCATTCCCGCCAATAGTGCCAGAGGAAAATACAGCAGTTCAATCATGATTGAGTTCCTTTTTCGATTGCTCGCGTGCGCCCTCGATGGCGGATTGTTCGCGCTTAACCCACTGCCAGGCATTCAAACAGCCCAGCATCAACCCAGCCAACATTAACATTAATGTCCAGGAAAAGCGACTCGGCCATTCTCGATCGATCCAGATACCGAGTGCCATACCTAAGAGAGTGGGTAGAACAACTGACCAGCCGACTAATCCCAATAACCCCAGGCCAAACCATATACTGTGCTTCTTTTCTACTCTAGCTCTGAGTTTGCGCTCTTCCTGGCCCCCTACCTTGCGGCTAAAGCGCAAACGATTTTTTTGATGACTTCTTGCTGCCATTTTATTCAGTAAGTGGTTCTAATTAAATTGAAGATAGATTTTGCCTTTGATCCCCCCTGCCCCCCTTGATAAGGGG
>NZ_JADEXY010000279.1 GCF_015206885.1 Microcystis aeruginosa LEGE 91341
TATAGCAATTCTCTGACTCATGAGGTACAGTAGCAACAGTGAGTAAACCAATTGCGAATATCTTTTTGAGTAACTTCTAACATAGCTAATTCAATCCCTTCTATTAAGTCTTTGTAAGTTCTTGCCTTCAGTTTTCTTAATATCGCTTTGACTTTTGACCAAAAGTTTTCAATAGGAGAGAATTCGGGAGAATAAGGAGGTAAATAGATGAGTCTAGCTTTTTCTTGTTCGATTATTTCTCTGACCATTTCTCCGAGATGAATCTTGGCGTTATCCATGAGCAAACAGTCTCCTTCTTTAATTTTTGGCAGCACTTCCTTCAGAATAAATCCTTCAAATGTTACCGCATCCACTGCACCGTATATGTTAACTGATGCCACAACTTTTTCTAAGCTTATAGCAATAATTATTGAAATATTTCTCCCTCTTTTTTGTGGTTTTCTTCTCCGAGCTCTTTGGCCAATTAAGGCTCTAGCATAGAGTCTCAAAAGGGCTAAATTTACCCCCGATTCATCGATGAAAATTAGTTTTGATGCCTCAATTTCCCTAACTTCTGACCAGTATTCCACTCTTTTTTGCTGCACCCTGTCACTTTCTTTTTCCGCCGCGTGTAGTGTTTTTTTTTGAAACTGTAATTGAGTTTTTGCGTAAGCCGCCCCAGGGTGGCTCTACTGACTTTCACCTGTGTCTTTTCATACAGTAAGTCCGATAATTCTTCGAGAGTTGCATCATTGTTAGATTCGATGATTTCTATTAAAATTATCAGTTGTTCACTATTTAACTTGGTTGGCGGACTTCCCCCTTGTGGAC
Source organism: Microcystis aeruginosa LEGE 91341 (assembly GCF_015206885.1). GTDB lineage: Bacteria > Cyanobacteriota > Cyanobacteriia > Cyanobacteriales > Microcystaceae > Microcystis > Microcystis aeruginosa_H. The sequence continues at coordinate 811 of NZ_JADEXY010000279.1, forward strand.
GAGGACGGATATCTCCTGTTTCTTTATGTTGCTTCAATAACTTCTGAATAAAGCTTTTAGCCACGTCAAATCTCTGGGCTAGTCCTCGAATAGAAATTTTTTCTTTCTTCCAGACATCGATAATTTTTTGGCGAAAATCTACGGAATAGGGTCTCATAGGAAGCTGGCGAGTTCTATTATTTGTCTATTTGCTTTTCATTGTACCTCATAGCTCCAAGAATTGCTATA
>NZ_JADEXY010000070.1 GCF_015206885.1 Microcystis aeruginosa LEGE 91341
TCGAAAAAGAACAACCTAAAAAATGTTATTGAGAATAATCTCAATTTATTGAGAATCTGGCAAAGTCAGCATACTACAATGAAATTTCAAACATCTGCCAGGGCCAGAAAATCAGTTACATCTTTGTTAAAAACCTGAAACCCTTACGTCCCAATACTTCCCGCTTAGTCCCACATAGTCCCTTGGCAAACTCTTGAAATTTCATCTATTTGCAACCCTACACCCTAGCATAAAAAAATCGGGTGAGCTTTAAACCACCCGATCGCATATAGATGGAAATCAACCTATAACTGTGGTACAAACTGTTCTTTTTCGGGAACGTAGGCGTATTCAGCCACAATTTGCCGGAATTCTTCGCCATTGATCGTTTCTTTTTCGATCAGCAGGTCCACCACTCGATCGATCACTTCGCGATGATCGCGGACAATTTGCCGAGAAATTTCATGGCAGTGTTCCACGATTGATCGCACCTGATCATCGATGCGAGTAGCGACCTTCTCAGAATACTCGGAACGAGTCATCAAACCGCCACCGAGGAACACTTCACCCCCTTGACTTTCTAGGGACAAAGGACCCAAATCGCTCATCCCGAAACGAGTCACCATCTGGCGGGCCATATCAGAAACTTGCTGCAAATCGCCACCAGCACCGGTAGTCACCTCATCATAGCCGAAGATTTCTTCCTCGGCCGCGCGACCACCTAAAGCACCGGAAATCCGGGCCATTAACTGCGCTTTCGTGGTTAAACCCTGTTCTTCGTTAGGAGTGAACCAAGTTAAACCCTGGGCCTGTCCCCGGGGAATCAGAGTCACTTTCTGGACGGGATCGTGATCTTTTAAGAGCGTACCCACGATCGCATGACCCACTTCATGGTAAGCGATTAGGCGCTTGCTCTTGCTATCGACTAAAGGAGTACCTTCCATACCTGCGATAACGCGATCTACCGCGTCATCTATCTCCAGGAGGGTAATGGCATCTTTACGACGACGGGCGGTTAAAATTGCCGCTTCGTTCAGTAAATTGGCTAAATCCGCTCCACTGAACCCCGGAGTGCGACGGGCGATCGCTTCGATGGAAACGTCGTTAGCCAGCTTTTTATTGCGGGCGTGAACGTCTAAAATCTCTAAACGACCTTTAAAATCGGGCGCATCGACGGTTACTTGGCGATCAAAACGGCCCGGACGCATGAGAGCGGAATCGAGAACATCGGGGCGGTTAGTGGCGGCAATGATAATAATTCCCGTATTCCCCTCGAAACCGTCCATTTCTGTCAATAATTGGTTTAGGGTTTGTTCCCGTTCATCGTTACCACCACCGATACCGGCACCCCGTTGACGACCTACTGCGTCAATTTCATCGATAAAGATTAAACAGGGAGCATTTTCCTTAGCTTTTTTGAACAAGTCGCGCACGCGAGAAGCACCGACACCGACAAACATTTCCACAAATTCCGAACCAGAAATGCTGAAGAAAGGTACACCCGCTTCACCGGCGATCGCTTTAGCCAACAGAGTTTTACCCGTACCCGGAGGACCAACTAACAGGACTCCTTTGGGGATTTTGGCACCGACGGCGGTAAATTTCTCCGGTTGTTTGAGGAAAGTGACGACTTCCTGTAATTCTTCCTTCGCTTCGTCAATTCCTGCCACATCATCAAAGGTGATGCCGGTTTTTGCTTCCATCTGGAAACGAGCTTTTGATTTGCCAAAACTCATCGCTTGACCGGGGCCGCCTGGCATATTATTAGAACGGCGGAATAGGAAAAAGAGAGCGGCAATCAGCAAAAAGGGGAAAAGTAGATTACCGAGGAATCCCCACCAAGCGCCGTCATTCCGCATCGGGTGTGCATCGAAACTAATTTTAGAATCGCGTAAACGGGCGATTAAATCGGGGGAATTGGCTGGTAAATCGACCCGTAGGCGTTGTACTCGGTTTTCTAGTTCTGGATCTAGGGCCTGTACGATCGCGGTTCTGCCACCTTCGTAGAGATCGACGCTAACAACCCTACCACTGTCTAGGTATTCTAGAAAGCGTCCGTAGGTCATGCGGGTACTGGCGGTGTTATTGCCGATATTACTGGTGGCGGTGGCAAAAGTGCCTTGCCAGAGGAAAAAACCGACCACAAGGGCGGGCAATGTCCACAGTAAAATCGTTTTCCAGGATAGTTTCATGTTTGTTTAGTGGTTCTAGGATAAAGATTTTTGCTTAACTCATTTAGCTGTTTTTGTCAAGGATTTTACGTTATTTTTTCGAGATTAATCCCCGCAGCCAATTAAATCTTAACTAAATGTAACGTAATTCTCATAATTCTGGCAAGAATGGTGACGAGAGATTTTTTTAGTTCATTTGTTCTAGCAAGAGTCTCATGGTTTCTGGGATCAGCTGGATTAGAGAAGGACTATCTCGATGGTCAAGATTTAACAGTAGAAGTTTTTACTATTCTTTACTCTAGAGCGTGTAAACTACACAGTGTATAAGCTGTTCGCAATTTAAATCCTGGGTGAACGGTGTTGAAACCCTTGCCTTTTCTCGATCTGCTCGGAAATTTAGAGACTGAACAGCTTATCAAAAGCCACTGATTATCTGAGAGATTTATGACTCCAGAACATTTTTTGCAACTTTTACAACATCAAACTTCTTCCTTTGCTCAAACTGTGTCAACTAATGAAGGTGAATGGATTATTAAGGGTTTTATCGATATACATAAAAAAGTATATACCATATCTATTGATACGAAAATCATCTCTAAAATCCTAGAATTGCTTCTTTTTCCCATATTTGATAATTTTGCTAGATGTAACCAATTCAAGATAGAGTTAGTATCTCAACAAAATTTTTACCCTGATTTGACCTTTATTCACGAGCCAACAGGAGCTAAGTTTGCTGTGGATATAAAAAGCACTTACAGAAAAAATAATCAAGAAGTCAATGGAATGACATTAGGTACATTTACTGGATACTTTCGACAGAGGAATAGCTGCAAAAATATAAAATATCCTTACCAAGAGTATTCAGGTCACTATGTTCTGGGTGTTATTTACACTAAGTGCGATCTGGTAGCTGATGAGAGAAAATCCTTCAGACTTGAAGATATAGAAAAAATACCTTCTGTTATTAAAGATTTTCAATTCTTTGCTCAACCTAAATATAAAATTGCCTCCTCTAGTCCTGGTAGTGGTAATACAAAAAATATCGGTTCTGTGACTAAAATTTCTGAATTAATCGAAGGAAAAGGTATTTTTTCTTTATTAGGAGAAGAAGTATATGATGACTATTGGATGTATTACCTGACAACAGATATGGCAAAACAAGTAGATTCCTCTCGTCCTTATACCAATCTTAAAAGTTATCTTGAATATAAACAAAGAGGTAGTGATGCCCTAAAACTTCGTGAAGATGAAATAATTAATTTATCATCAGACTATCAAGAAATTACTATTAATGAGGAGAGTGTTTAGTGAAGTTAACGCCACTGGTGCCACCGATTAAGTGTCAAGGAATTAAAACTAAATTGGTAAAAGATGTTAAAAATATTGTGTCTGATCTGAGCTTTGGGCGTTGGATAGAACCCTTTTCTGGATCGGGAGTGGTGGCCTTTAATATTAATCCGAAAAAGGCTTTACTTGCGGATACAAATACTCATATTATCCAGTTTTATAATAATCTCAAAAATCAAGTTATTACCAGTAAAACTGTGAAGCTTTTTTTGCAAGAAAATGGTCAAGTTCTTAAGGAGCAGGGAGAAAGTTATTATTATCAAGTACGAGAAAGATTTAATCAAGCTCCTAATTCTCTAGATTTTTTATTTCTGAATCGCTCCTGTTTTAATGGCGTGATGAGATTCAATCGGAAGGGACAGTTTAACGTACCTTACTGTCATAAATCAGAACGATTCTCTCAAGCATATATTACCAAAATAGTCAATCAAGTTATTGCCCTAGAAAATATTCTTATTAAAACTGATTATAATTTTCAAGTTGCTGACTTTCGAGAGACTTTATCTGATTGGCAAAAAACAGACTTGATCTATCTCGATCCTCCCTATTTAGGGAGACACGCCGATTATTTTAACTCTTGGTCTGAAGAGGATGAAGATTGTTTGGTGACTATTTTAAAGGATATTTCTTGTCGGTTTATTTTGTCCACTTGGCACAGTAATCAGTTTAGAAGCAATCCTTTAATTAAAAAAAATTGGAGTGCTGATCAGTTTTATATCTATACTAAACAGCATTTTTATCATGTTGGTTCCACAGAAAAATTACGTCATCCGATCACCGAAGCACTCATTACTAACTTTAACATTCCCTTGTTGCCAGAGCGAGGAACTGATTTGCAACAACTGTCATTATTCCCATCGACAGCAGAAAATGAGGGAGTGAGAACAGTCTAGAAGATGCCTAGTTGCTAATTCTCACTCCTTACTATTTATCCTTGGCTTTGGCGCAGATGGTCGTTAATTTGGCGTTTACGCTTTTCTTGGGGGGTAGTGCTAGTAATTTCGCCAAAATCTTCACTACTCATGGAAAGATGGGACATTATCTTTCTTTTGCGCTCTTTAGCAGTTAATTCCGGTGAAGGAGTTACCGGCGGCGGCGCTGCCACGGGTTCCGCTGCCACCGGGGGAGTTTCCACAATTGGCAGCGGTTTTTGGGGAATATAGTCAGCACCAGTGGTACTTCTGGAGAGATGATCGAGAATGCGCCGTTTGCGATCGTCAGTAGCCATAAAAATCTTTGCCAGTCTAGTGTGAACTTTTGTAACTATCACCCATTGTCAAACATCCCCATCTCCTTGAGAAGTCAAGGGAGATTTTATTTTCAGCGATTGAAGACATATAATAACCTGCGATCGCATCTATCTGGCCGTGGAACTGGGGGTCTTCTCGCCCAAGGTGATAAGATAAAAAACTAAGTCTTTGAAAATATGACAAAGGATTTATCTATCATGACACCCTCTTTAGCTAACTTTCTCTGGAGCCTTGTTTTAGGTGCGGTTATCGTCCTGATCCCCGCCACTATCGGTTTGATTTTCATCAGTCAATACGACAAGATCAAACGCACTTAATTTAATCTAACTCTAAAATGCCCAGACCGATTCCTCTGGGCATTTTAGCTAATTTTGGAACTGGCAAGAGCGATCGCACCGACTACCCGATATCCCTCTGTGCGTAAAACCTGCACAGCTTCCTCGATCGTGGTTCCTGTGGTATAAATATCGTCAATTAAGAGAATCGGTATTGATTTCGGTAAATTTTTCCCCAGTTGAAAAGCCGCTTGCATCGTCTTTTTTCTTTCCTCGGCTGCCAGACTAAATAAAGCTGCCGTGTTCTTAATCCGAATTAATCCGCGACTAGCCAGATGATAACCGGTTAAACGACAAAAACCTTCGCCAATGACTTCTGCTTGATTAAAACCCCTTTCCTTGAACCTTTCTGGGTGGAGAGGGATAGGAATCACCGTCAAACGTTTATCGGTGAGGGGAGGACGAAGCAGCCAAGTTTCCCCCATGCAACTGCCTAGCAAAGAGCCGAGAGCGGGATGGCGATCATATTTCATTTTAGCGATCGCCTGTTTTAATTTACCTTCGTAGCGTCCCCAGATAAACAGGGGAATAGAACCATGCCAGAGAAAAAGCGGGTTATTCTGACGATAGGCCTGTAATTGTCGCCCACAATCACGGCAAAGCTCTTGATCGCTCTGCCGTTGACAAAGAGGACAGGGAGACTTAAGAAATAAAGCGAGAAAAGGTTCGAGCATGGGAAGCGAAAGTTTTAGCTAGATGCTGATTTCCATCGTCAAAAACGGTCAAATAATGGGGATTACTCCGCTCGATCGAAAGACTGATTCCTTGCGCTCCTTCGGACTCTAGATCTTGGAGATAACCCCCCTGATGCTCTTGTGCTTCCTCAAAGGAGGCAAAGGGACCAAAATAGTAGATACAGTGGGGATAAAGGGAGGTAATTTTCAGCCACCAAGGCGTGTTATCATCAGAAATTTTATTTGTCTGCAAGAAAGATAAAATCATGTTCTGGTATTGATAGGGTACGGGGATTGTAGGAATCAAGGACAGGTTTTGAGGAACTTTGCCCCTATAATTCCGATCTGCTGGCCAAAAAATCGAGCTTTTGGCCAAAGAGAGTCTTTTTATCGTATTAGATTAACAAGGGGATCGGTCGCAAAATCAAAAGAGATTCTAAAAATTCCCCTCAGCCAAGGGGAAGCGGATCGAGATAGGATAGTAAAAAGTTTTTTTGTAGAAAGCTAGGGAGATAAGATAACTATGAGCCAGATCACGGACACGGATAAGAGTCTTGAGGCGATGAAGAAGTTTGCCGAGCAGTACGCTAAAGGTACAAATACTTATTTCTGTAGCGATCTCTCGGTGACAGCGGTAGTAATTGAGGGATTAGCGCGTCATAAGGAGGAATTAGGCGCTCCTTTATGTCCCTGTCGTCACTACGAAGACAAAGAAGCGGAGGTAAAAAATACTTTCTGGAATTGTCCCTGTGTGCCGATGCGGGAACGGAAAGAATGTCACTGTATGCTATTTATTACCCCCGATAACGAGTTTGCTGGGGAAGAACAGGTAATTTCCCTCGACTATATCCAAGAAGTCCGCGAATTGATGAAGGGGCATTAGTTTAGGGTAATGACAGCCAGCGCTTTTGGGCAAGGAATCGACGAATTTAATCGCCAGCAATTCTATGCTTGTCATGATACCCTAGAGGCTTTGTGGATGGAGTCCGCAGAGCCTGAAAAAACCTTTTATCAAGGCATTTTGCAGATTGCTGTCGCTTGTTACCATCTAGAAAATAATAACTGGCGCGGGGCGGTAATTCTTTTGGGAGAAGGGGTGAGACGTTTACAACATTATCAACCCGATTACGAGGGGATCAACGTGACGCACTTGGTGGGGGAGAGTTTGGACCTATTAAACTTTTTACAGAATCTCGATCCCCAAGCTTTACCGGCAGTGCTAGAAGCGATGAAAAGCAATCAGGAACATCCTCATCCCCACCTCGATCAATCTATCTGTTCTCTGCCGAAAATCCTCAAAAGTCATCCCGTCCTCTAAACAGCTAGATTAGTTAGTCAATACAATTACCTCTAAGTAGGTGGGTGTTAAAAATTGTCAGCGCCCCCCTTATCAAGGGGGGATCAAGGGGGGATCAAGGGGCGATTTATCTTCAATTTAATTGAAACCATTTACTTATAGGTGATATTTGTATGAGAGCAAGATACGCAAAAATCAGGGGATGGCTAGTTTCCCTCGTTTCTACTAGCTTAGTCATGGGATTAGGTACTTCTCCCCTAGTCAAGGCACAGCAGAATATTGTACCCGGTAATGCCATGACAGTGCGATCGGATATTCAGGAGGCAAACTCAAAAACGGGGGTAATTACTGCGAGGGGTAACGTACAAGTGTTCTATCCTGCCCGCAAAATGCAGGCCACTTCTGCCCAAGCTCAGTATTTTAGCCGCGAACGTCGTTTAGTGATGACGGGTAATGTTTATGTTTTGCAGGAAGGCAACAGTATCCGCGCTGAAACGATGACTTATCTAGTCGATGAGGGCAGATTTATCGCTACTCCCCAAACCAGTCAGCAGGTGGAGTCAATTTATTTAGTCAAAGATAACGAAACTTCTCCCCAACCGGCAGCCTCCCCGACACCCGCACCCATACCTTCCCCTTCCCTCCCCGCTGCCCCAATTATTAACCCGCAGTGATGGGGAGTCAGGAGACTCCGAGACTCCGAGACGGGAGACGGGAGACAGGAGACAGGAGACAGGAGATTATTTTCATTTGTTCTCCCCATACCCCAATTCATAATCCATAATTCATAATTCATAATTCCCCCACTTCCCCCCGCAACGGCTCGACTGAGCGTCGCCGAACGTCGCGCACGAAGTGGTCACCCCACACCCCACACCCCACTGCCACACTTCCCCATTTCCCATTTCCCACTTCCTAATTCATAATTCATAATTCATAATTCATAATTCCCAACACCGGATAAAGATGACTTTAGTATTAGAAAATATCCATAAATCCTACGGTAAAAGGCTCGTGGTTAACCGAGTGAGTATTACCGTTGCCCCGGGGGAAATTGTCGGGTTATTAGGACCAAATGGTGCGGGGAAAACCACAACTTTTTATATCGCCACGGGATTAATTAAACCGAATCTAGGACGCGTTTGGCTCGATCAAAAAGAAATTACCAAATTACCCCTTAATCAAAGGGCGCGTCTGGGTATTGGCTATCTGACGCAGCAGGCCAGTATTTTTCGTTATTTAACTGTAGCAGAAAATATTCAGTTAGCCCTAGAACAGTCGGGAGTTCCCTTTTCCCAACGGGCAAATCGTCTCTATGATTTATTAAAAGAATTTCGCCTCGATAAGATTGTTGGCACTAAAGGAGCTTACGTTTCCGGAGGAGAAAGAAGAAGGACGGAATTAGCTCGCGCTTTAGCGGTGGGAGTCAACGGACCAAGATTTTTATTATTAGATGAACCTTTCGCTGGGGTGGATCCGATCGCTGTGTCTGAGATTCAAGCGATGATCGCTGGTTTAAGGGATCGTCAGATGGGAATTTTAATTACTGATCACAATGTGCGAGAAACTTTGGCTATCACTAATCGGGCTTATATTATGCGCGAAGGGCAGATTTTAGCGGCGGGAAGTGGCGAAGAACTGTATAATAATCCTCTGGTGCGTCAGTATTATTTGGGTGATAATTTCTTAAGATAATTGTTATTAATAAAAATCGCTGTATTATATCATGAAAGTTAGCAATTGGCAAGGAAATTTAAGTAGAATACCCGGATTTACCATCTTAGACCGCTATATTTTTGTCGAGTTATTATTGCCCTTTCTATTTGGGATGGGTTTATTCACTTCCTTGGGAGTGGCGATCGGGACTTTATTTGATTTAGTGCGACGGATTACTGAGTCTGGTTTACCCTTTACTTTGGCCCTAAAAATTCTCCTATTAAAAATGCCAGAGTTTATTGTTTTAGCCTTTCCCATGTCGATACTTTTAGCAGCTTTAATGGCCTACAGTCGTTTAGCCAGTGATAGCGAATTAATTGCTTTTAAAAGTATTGGAATTAGTGTTTATCGCCTAATAATTCCCGCCATTGTGCTAAGTTTAATAGTGACGGGATTAACCTACGTTTTTAATGATTATGTGGCTCCAGCTGCCAGTTATGAAGCTAATGCTACCATGACGAAAGCTCTGCGACCAAATCGCAAGTCTTTTATTGAAGATAATATTATTTATCCTGAATACGGCAAAGTGCGGCCACCGGATGGAGGGGAAGCGCAAACGGTATTAAGAAGGTTATTTTATGCCGAAAGATTTAACGGTCAAGAAATGTTAGGTTTAACCATTCTTGATCGCACCCAACCGGAAGTTAATCAAATTATTACCTCAGAAACAGCTTCTTGGAATATTGAAAAAAATATCTGGGATTTTTATAACGGCACAATTTATCTAATTGATCCTAATGGTTCCTATCGCAATATTGTTCGCTTTCAACATCAACAATTAGCCCTACCGCGTACCCCTTTAGATTTAGCTTTTCGAGGCCGAGATGGTTCAGAAATGACCCTAAGACAAGCGCGGGAATACTTAGAAATACTGCAATTAAGTGGCAATCCCACCAAAATTAGAAAACTACAAGTTCAAATCGAGCAGAAAATATCTTTACCCTTTGTTTGTTTGGTTTTTGGCATGATTGGGGCAGCCTTGGGATTGCGTCCCCAAAATTCTAATAAAGCCACCAGTTTTGGTATTTGTATTGTCCTAATTTTTTCCTATTATCTCCTATCTTTTGTCACCAGTTCCTTAGGCATTGGCGGAGTTTTAACCCCCTTGATGGCCGCTTGGTTGCCCAATATTTTAGGATTAACTGCCGGGGGAATTTTGTTACTTCAATCAGCTAAGTAATCGAGGGTTAGCGGTGGGAATAAAAATTGATAATCATCAAATTTCTAGGGCTAATTTGTATAAACGACTGCGGGATAAATTAGTAACTTGTGCTAATTGTCTGCTGGCTTGCGATCGACTAACTCCCCGTTCTATAATTTGTTTTAATTCCCGTTTTAATTCCTCGTCGGATAATTGGATATTATCGGCCTGATCGTTGCCCATAACTACGAGCGTAAATTCTCCTTTAGGAGTTTTATTCTCCCGATATAAATTAATCGCCTCGGCAATAGTTCCTCGCCAAATTTCTTCGTAAAGCTTGGTTAATTCCCGACCTAAAACTATCTTTCTCGTTGATCCGAAAGTTGCGCGTAAATCCTCCAAAGTCTTAATAAGTTTGTGAGGAGCTTCATAAAAAACCATCGTTCTCGTTTCGGTTTTTAAACTCTCTAAGCGCTCTTGTCTCAGCTTTGCCTTACCCGGAAGAAATCCTTCAAAACAGAATCTTTCCGTGGGTAATCCCGACACCGCTAAAGCAGTAATTACCGCCGTTACTCCGGGGATAGGAACCACTTCGATATTAGTTTCTATACAAGCTTTAATTAACTCATAACCCGGGTCAGAAATCCCCGGCATTCCCGCATCAGTAACCAAGGCGATATCCTGACCTTGGCTGAGAATATTTAATAACTCATCGAGACGGGAAAGGCGATTATGTTCATGGTAACTAATTTGAGGGGTTGAAATATCAAAATGCTGTAATAATTTGCCGGTGTGTCTGGTATCTTCGGCAGCAATTAGAGAGACTTTTTTGAGGGTTGCCAAGGACCGGAAAGTCAGATCGTCTAAATTGCCGATCGGGGTTCCCACCACATATAATTTACCGAGATTATTCATAAATTGGCTAAAAATAGGCTATTTACTCGTATTTTCAGTGATCAGTAAACGGTAAACGGTAAACTAAAAACTCGGCTCTCCCAGGTTTGGTGGGTAAAATGTATTCTAAGATACAGTCTTGGGGCAGTGAGTGGAACGAACCACTCCAGACACAAAGGACACAAAGATCGATCAATCCTCTGTAAGTTAAACTTATCACACAGAACCTAGAAGAGCCAAAACTCACATCTGCTCACCGCTCACCGCTCACTGATAACTGATAACTGATAAGTACCTAAGCAAAATTAATTACACATATCTAACCACCTCTTGCCTCTTGCCTCTTGCCTATCTTCACTAGGAAATTAATTTTGCACGACTACTTAGCTTTATCCCGTCTCCCGTCTCCCGTCTCCCGTCTCCCGTCTCCCGTCTCCTGTCTCCTGTCTCCTGTCTCCTGTCTCGACTAGGAAATTAATTTTGCACGACTACTTAACTGCTCGCTTTTCTCTGTTCAGGGATCACTCAAATAGGGTAAAGTAGGTCAAGGTATGCTAACCCTGTTATTGCATTAATCTAGTCTAAGGAGAACGTCTTAGTAATGTTAACCCTAAAAATCGCCGTTTATATCGTTGTTTCCTTCTTTGTCTTACTTTTTATCTTTGGGTTCCTCTCCGGCGATCCTACCCGTAACCCCGGACGCAAAGACTTTGAGTAGAAGACAATTATCAAACTGGTTCTAGGGTAGAGACACAGGGAACAAGTTATCGGACTTTCCCTGTCTCCCTAGAAATAATGATCGTGGTAGTATCATTGAGGTTCGCTCGTCCTCTATTTCGATCGCCGACTCGTGCAGTCATGTCTTTTTTTCTCTTAGCTGTTGAACCACCTGCCCTGATTAATACTGTAGCTGAACCGGAAACGGAGGAGCGCCAAGTTTCTGAAAATAGTCCCACGTCAGTAGTTCCCCTTCCTGTCACCCCAGCACCTCTAGAAGCAAAAAAGCCTTCAGCAGAGAGCGTTTCTATTCCCCTCACCGTCACTCCACCCCCGGAAACCGTCGAGGTAAAACCCTTGGTTCCCGATCAGGGTATTCCCTTAGAACCTTTACCTAGCAGTGCGGGTGATGCGGCAACTTTAGGAACACCCCTTTCTGTCCAGAATTCTCCACCCCCCGCAGCCGTTGGTGTCACCATTCATCCCGAAACCGAGATAGTTTCAGGATTAAATCAAAAAGCTCTTAACCAGAAAAATGGCTCAACTCGGCTATTAGTGCGGAAAAAAGGCGAAAAAACCAGCCAAGAATACTTGATTTCCCTCAATAACAACCTAACTCAGTCCGCTAATCCAGAAGAGGAAAGACCCCTAGAATTAGTGGCTGATGAGCAGGAATTTGACCAAAATCGGCAGATTATCACCGCTAGAGGTAATGTCACCCTGCGTTTTGCCCAAAGTGTACTAACAGCCGATCGCTTACAGATTAATCTTCCCGAAAAGTTAGCGGTAGCGGAGGGCCAGGTGATCCTAACCCGGGGAGATCAAATCCTGCGCGGCGATCGCTTTGAATATTATTTCGTCCAGGATAGCGGTGTGGTATTTAATGCTAATGGGGAGATTTTTCAACCCAGCACCGCTAGGGATTTAGGACAAACGCTGCCCACGGATGTGGGGGCCGGTAGTTCTTTTGGAACCCTAACCGATCGTTTGGCATTAAATCAACCCTTGCAGAGAATCACGACGGGAGAGGGTTTTCAATTTGTCGTCGGGGGACAGGATCCCAGTCGGCGCGATCGACAGAATATTAGTAGTCCATCGGGGGGAACGATTAATCGTGTCCGTTTTCAGGCCGAACGCTTGAATTTTGATGGTAAGGTGTGGAATGCCACTAATGTGCGTCTGACGAATGACCCTTTTTCCCCTCCTGAATTGGAAGTTCGGGCCAATTCCGCCACTTTTCGCAGTACCGGCCCCTTTACCGATGAGTTGCGGATGAGTAATTCCCAGTTGGTTTTCGATCAACGGGTAGTGGCACCTACTTTTATTAATAGTCTTACCTTCGATCGCCGTCGTCGTCGTCCTTTTTTAATTGCTCCGGGCTATGATGGGGAGGATCGGGGTGGATTTTTCGTAGAAAGTCCCCTAACTTTAGTGGAGACACCGAAGACTCTTTTTGAGTTGACACCGCAATATTTAATTCAAAAAGTCCTTAATCCCGATGCTTTTCCCTCAGCTAACCCCGGAGGTGGCGAAGTTTCACCCCTTAGTCCGAAAGCTTTTGGTTTATTGGGGAATTTTGCCACTAATTTTGGTGAGCGCTCGTTTTTTCAGGCAACAGCTTCTTTTTCTAATTTAGATTTGGAACAGATCGAAAATATTGTTCGTTCTAAGATTCGCTTTCAACAGACGATCGGACAGTTGCAGGATCCCTATCTGCTCAATGTGGAGTACAATTATCGCGATCGTCTCTTTAACGGTTCTTTGGGTTTTCAGACGGTTAATAGCAGTTTTGGGGCAATTTTGACCTCACCGGTGATTGTCGTCCCCAATACGGATATTAGACTCAGTTATCAAGCTTCCCTACAGAATATCAACGCACCCACCGATCGCAGTAATCTCTTAGCAGCCAATGCAACGGATAATGTGACTAATTTAAGCCGTTTTCAGGGTGCTGTCTCCCTCAATCGCAGTTTTTTACTCTGGTCTGCCCTTACTTTACCACCGACTCCCGACCAAGGTTTAAGATTTTCTCCTCTTCCCGTTCAACCCTATATTGCTCTTGTCACTGGTGTCACCGGTGTCACCAGTTATTACACTAATGGAGAGACGCAAAATTCCGTCACGGGAACTGTGGGATTATTGGGACAGTTTGGGCGTTTTTCCCGCAATTTGTTCGACTATACCGGGTTTAATATCAGTTTTAGTCAGGGTTTGGTTAACGGACAATCACCCTTTTTCTTCGATCGCTTTGTTGATCAACAAACAATGTCCTATGGTATAACTCAACAGGTATATGGTCCGATTCGTGTGGGTTTCCAGAGTATTTACAGTGTCGATCAAGCGAAGGAAATCAGTACAGAATATTTTCTCGAATGGAGTCGTCGCACCTATAGTTTAATTTTGCGCTATAACCCGGTGCTGCAGTTGGGAATACTCAACATCCGCGTGTCCGATTTCAACTGGACAGGCAACCCCGGCTATTTTGAGGGTAGCGATGTCCGTCCGGTGGTGGATGGAGTAACCCGTTAAGACAACATGGGAATGATGAATGATGAATGATGAATTATGAATGATGAATTATGAATTGTGAATGATGAATTGTGAATGATGAATTATTGTGTAAGATGGTGATCGCACTAGAACGCCCACCCTACTCCAATAGAAAGGCTAGAGATGACTACTACTCTTGAAAGCTTACAGGAATTTATTGATTTTTGTCAACAGCATATTACTGGCAAAGAAAGGAAAGAAGCTCAGATTTTCCTAGACCGTTTCTTTCGAGCTTTTGGTCATAAAGGTGCGTTAGAAGCGGGTGCAACCTATGAGGAGGCGATTACTAAAGGTAGCAAGAAAGGTAAAACCGGATTTGCTGATTTAGTTTGGAAACCTCGTGTTTTAATTGAAATGAAAAAGCGAGGAGAAGATTTAAGTAAACACTATCCCCAAGCTTTTGAATACTGGAGTCGATTGGTTCCTAATCGCCCTCGCTATGTCTTATTATGTAATTTTGATCAGTTCTGGATTTTTGATTTTGATCTTCAAATAGATGAACCGGTAGATCGAGTCAATCTCAACGATTTAAAAAATCGGGTTAGTGCCTTCAATTTTATGGAAGTAGGGAATCGTACCCCTATCTTTCAGAATAATCAAGTCGAGATTACAGAAACGGCCGCGCGACGGATGGGTGAGTTGTTTCAACTGTTAAAAAAACGCGGTCATAAAAGCGGTTTTGATGAATTGACGGCCCAGCGATTTATTTTACAGTGTGTCTTGGCAATGTTTGCTGAGGATCGAGGATTGTTACCAAGAGATTTATTTATTTCTTGTGTACAAGAATGTCTAAATGGTGGCAATTCCTATGATGTCTTGGGGGGATTATTTCAACAGATGAACCAACCCGGAATTACCCCCGCTGGTAAATATCAGGGAGTGGATTATTTTAATGGGGGACTGTTTAGTATAATTCATCCAATTGAATTAACTAATAAGGAATTAGAGTTTCTGGATGTGGCGGCGCGTCAGGATTGGAGTAAGATTCGTCCAGCAATT
Source organism: Microcystis aeruginosa LEGE 91341 (assembly GCF_015206885.1). Taxonomy (GTDB): domain Bacteria; phylum Cyanobacteriota; class Cyanobacteriia; order Cyanobacteriales; family Microcystaceae; genus Microcystis; species Microcystis aeruginosa_H. The sequence continues at coordinate 15,071 of NZ_JADEXY010000070.1, forward strand.
TTTGGTAATATTTTTGAGGGGACAGCTAATGCTGAAGAACGTCATACTTACGGGATGCACTTTACCTCAGAAGCGGATATTATGAAAATTGTTCGCCCAACTATTAGCCGTTACTGGGAGGAAAAAATTGAGCAAGCTGGGACGATTGGCGAGTTAAATACACTTCAGTTAGAATTACAGCAGTATAAGGTATTAGATCCAGCTTGCGGTTCGGGTAATTTTCTCTATGTTGCCTATCAAGAATTAAAGCGCATTGAACAGTTATTAATTGAAAAGATTGCTGAACGTCGTCGCTCTGCTAATGACCAGTTACAGATTAGTTTTGTTACGCCTAAACAGTTTTATGGTATGGATATTAATCCTTTTGCTGTAGAATTAGCGCGGGTGACTTTAATGATTGCCCGGAAGGTGGCGATTGATAAGTTTAATTTGACGGAAGCTTCTTTACCTTTGGATACTTTGGATGGTAATATTATCTGTGCTGATGCTTTGTTTACCGATTGGACAAAAGCAGACGCAATTATCGGTAATCCTCCATTTTTAGGAGGTAAACAGATGAGATTAAATCTCAGTGATGATTATGTTAATAAAGTGTTTGGAAGGTTTTCTGAGGTTAAAGACTCGGTTGATTTTTGTTCCTATTGGTTTCGTCTAGCACATAATCAATTAGATGAGAAAGGAAGAGCGGGTTTAGTCGGAACTAATTCTATTAGTCAAGGGAAAAGTCGTGTAGCGGCGTTGGATTATATTACTCACAATGGTGGACACATTCATGAAGCGATTTCTACTCAGCCTTGGTCTGGTGAGGCGAATGTTCATGTTAGTATTGTCAATTGGAGTAAAATCGAACCAGTCAGTTATTATTTAGATAATCATCCAGTTTCTCAGATTAATTCTTCTTTGACGACGACAGTAGATATTTCCAAAGCAGTTAGACTATTAGCCAACAAAAATATTAGTTTTCAAGGAGTGATACCAGTTGGTAAGGGATTTTATATTAAAAGTGAGCAAGCGAAAAAATGGATCGAAAATGATCTTAAGAATAAAGAGGTTTTAAAATTATCATCCTCTGCTGGTGATTTAACTGACAATCCTCATGGCAAACCTAGCCGCTGGATTATTGATTTCAATAATATGAGTTTAGAGGATGCTAGTGAATATAAACTACCTTTTGAGCATATTAAAGTAAATGTTAAGCCAGAAAGAGAAATAAATCGTGATAAAAAAGCACGTGATTTTTGGTGGATATTTTTACGTCCTCGACCTGAAATGAGAACAGTAATTGAACATTTAGCTTGTTATTTTAGTATTCCTAGACATTCTAAATGGTTTATTTTCCTTCCGGCTAAAAAAGAATGGCTTCCTGCTGACTCAACTACTGTTGTAGCCTCTGATGATTTCTACATTCTCGGTATCTTAACATCAAATATACATCGAATTTGGATAAAAGCTCAAAGTTCAACCTTAAAAGCCGATACTCGCTATACTCCTAACACCTGTTTTGAAACCTTCCCTTTTCCGCAGAAACCTTCACAGGAACTTGTCAAAAAAATCCGTCAAACCGCCAACGAATTACACGAATATCGTAGTCAACAGATGGAAAAAAAACAATGGGGAATCACCAAACTATATAACCAATTCTTTAACGAACCCAGTAGCCAACTGTATCAACTCCATCAGAAATTAGATAAGCTAGTGATGGAGGCATATCACTTCCAAGCTGATGAAGATATTTTAGAAAAACTATTAACCTTAAATCTGGAATTAGCAGAGAAAGAGAAGCGAGGAGAAACCGTCATCGGTCCCTGGTCCCCTTACTTTTAGTGAGTAACGCACAGAAAACGGGTTTCTCCGAGAAACCCGTTTTCTACTCATGCAAAAGAGATGTCTATTGAAACAATCTGAATTTCCCTGACTCGGTGCATTGGTTTGGTTGGCTTTTCGGTGGTGATTAGTTCATCAGCTTGAATTTGCAGCGCAGCAGCAACATGAAGTGCATCCATCGCCGCTAAACCGTAAGTGTCAGCAATTTCATGACTCACTACATCCTCCTCGACGTGCAGCAAGTTCTTGTTCTATTTCCTCTTCATTGAGCAGTTGCAATCCAGCTGCGATTGCTCGCTGTCGGATTTCCCATAACTTTTTGCTTAATGGTGTTTGGGGAATAAATTTAGCTTCTGGTGTTGTTTGTGACTCAGATTTAAGTATTTGAACAAATTGCCAAACTTTTTGTTGCTTTTCCGGTGTCAATTCTCGCCATTGTTCAAGTAGTTCTTCTTCTTTATCCATAAATACCTCGCTCTTAAATTACGCATTCCTCGAATCGTTGGCTGTCCAAGACATATTTGTGGATTAACTTTCGGCTCTTGTAGTAGATATGTATTGGGAAAGTTCAGGTATTTTAGGTGGGAATTAGTTCACCAGGACGCAAACTGAGTTGGTGATCCGTTTGACTTCGATTTCAACTCGGTTTAATTATTTTATCGTGTAAAATGGCGATCGCACTCTACTCCAAAGCCTCAATCGTGACTAGACCACCCTCGATCGCTTGAATCCGCAGATCGTAACCTCGCAATAGCTGCATCCCGATTAGTGGAAGTGTCTCTGATTCGTTGATGTAAATCTCACGATATTGTCCATCCCAAATCACGCGCCCGATGTAAACCTCAAACGTACAGAAAGTTCCGTCACCTAATGTAGCAATATCTCCGCCCTCCCAACTCAACCCCAATGTGGCAATTATGTCAGGCGGCAAAGTGAGAAAACCCGAAAATCCTGTATCAATTACAGCATCTACCATCTGCGCTGTCTTATTATTCGTGAGCGCGATCGATAAGGTCGCTTCACACCTTTGATTCGGCTCTTCTAGGTTCTGTGTGATAAGTTTAACTTACATAGGATCGATCGATCTTTGTGTCCTTTGTGTCTTTGTGGTTCGTTCTACCCCCTCGCTAGGAGAAATGTATCTTAGAATACATTTTACCCACCAAAGCTGGGAGAGCCTTGATTCACACGACCTTGCATCATTGCTTTGTTCTCAAACTTCGTGTACCAAAGTGATCGACTGCTAGATGTCCAATCCAAATAAACCAAGTCTGAGCATCAGGTACTCGTGCAGAGAGTTGTTTCGATGCTGTCAACAAATCATCGGCAACTTCAAACGCTCCGGTTTCAATGTCAATCGCCACAATTTTGCCGTAATTGCCTTCTTCAACTTGAGAGCGCACTTGGGATTCATAGAGTTCATTACCACGTTGGGCAAATTCTTTTTTGCTGTAGCGGGGTTGTCGAATTGGCATATCCTTGACTTCAATTTCAACTCGGTTTAATTATTTTATCCTGTAACATGGCGAACGCACTTACAGCCGTCTGACTTGCGCTAAAGCCTCTTCGCCTGAAATTAGCTGAACAGAACTATTTCTCGCTTCATCTCTGCGTCCTTTAGCTTCAACAATCCACATCGACTCAATCGGAACTTTTTCCCTGTACATGACCACTATTGCACGAGTACAGCAAGAAAAGTTAACGGATCTATCCATTGCTGGACAAGGGTTTTTGGCTCTTGTAGTAGATATGTATGGGGGTAAATTCAGGTATTTTAGGTGGGAATTGGTTCACCCGGACGCAAACTAGACCATTTACCAGTTTCGCGTAAAAAGCTATCGCAACCCACCACATCCCATTCCATTTCGATATAATCTTCCTTGGTGCGAATGTTAACGTTAATAGAAGGGTTCTTCGCTTCAAAGTCCGGTGTCTCGGTGAGATGACGTTCTTGATGTTGTGTTTCTACGGCATGATAGGTGAAACAGCGATCAACAAAATAGCAGTTAATACAAATACACATAGGTTTAACTCTATAGGTCTTTTCCGTTAATCTAGCTCAGTCTCTCCCCAAATGGGGCCGGTCAAAATTATATTTTTGTAAATTTATCTTCTCGATGTCTTGTCAAAAAAACCTAGATAGTTTAGTTAAAGAAGTTTTTGCGATTAATCAGCAAGAATTGCCAGAAAATGCTTATTTAGTCGGTGGTGCTGTGCGAGACGCTTTATTAAACCGTCAGAAAGACTATATTGACCTAGATTTTGTGGTTCCCGAAAAAGCGATCGAAATTGCCCAAACTATTGCCCATCAGTATAAAGCCGGTTTTGTGGTTTTAGATGCGGTTCGTCAAATTGCTCGCGTCGTTTTTCCGCAGGGTACGCTTGATTTCGCGCAACAGGAGGGAGAATCTCTAGAAATAGACCTAAAAAGACGGGATTTCACCGTTAATGCTCTCGCTTATAATCTCCAAACCCAAGAAATTTTCGATCCTTTAGGGGGATTAAAAGATTTAGGCTGCCAATCTCTGCGGATGATTTCCCGCGAAAATCTCCAAGATGATCCCCTAAGATTATTAAGAGCCTATCGACAAGCGGCTCAATTGGACTTTGAAATCGAACCCCATACCCGTGCAACTATTCGTTCTCTTGCCCCTTTATTGCACCGTGTAGCCGCCGAAAGGGTACAATCCGAGTTGAATTACCTTTTGCTCAATTCCCGTGGCAATAAATGGCTAAAAAGTGCCTGGGAAGATGGCTTATTATCTCTCTGGTTGCGTCGGATTACCCCCGCAAAAATGGAGCGAGTTATGGGGGTGGAAGCGGCAGCGGAATTTTTAGAATCTTTGTTGCCGGAAAAATTTATCTTTTCCCCTTCTCAGTTACAGTTGACAAAATTGGCTCTATTAGTATCGGATATTTTAGCAGAAGCGGAAAAAGAGTTAATCGATCTCAAGTATTCCCGTGGGGAAATTCGCACGGTAATCACGGTGATTAAGTCTTTACCTCCCCTGAAGGAAGCGGATAATTTAAGTCTGCGGGAACAGTATTTTATTTATCTAAATACGGGAAAAGTATTTCCTGTTTTTGCCCTTTTTGCTTTATCAATGGGGATTAACAAAAATATTGTCGCTTCTCTGTTGACTTCCTATCTCGATCCCGATAATATTATCGCCCATCCCCGACCTTTATTAAAGGGCGATGATTTAATTAACCAGTTACACCTGAAACCTAGTCCGATTATCGGTAAGTTATTAACCGAGGTACAAATTGCCCAAATTGAAGGCAAAGTTACAGTTTTTCAAGAGGCGATCGATTTTGCTAAAAAGGTATTACAGCAGTTATCCTAATGGGGAGGTTTGTGTCGGGTTTTGTCGCCTCAACCCGACTTAGCAATTGTTCACAGTTTGGAGAGTTTTGTCTGTTAATCAGAGTTTTAGATTTGGATTTAGTCTCAGGGTTTTGACTTATCCACAACTCAGATTTATTTAGTTTTAATCTGTGAAGATTGGGGAGCCTTTTCTCCTTCTACGACTAAAGATTTCACATGAGAACCTTGAAACTTTTCCATATTGCTCACTCGCCACATAGCTAGGGGAAAAGTAATGGCAAATAAACCAAAAACTCCCACTAATATCCAGACGATATCGTGCATTTTACGCGAGGAAACCTTTCTAACTTGAGCGTTCATTTTGTCACCTCCTAGGCTTTAAGTTAAGGGTAAATAGGGAAATAGTGGATGCCATGACATGGCGGTGGCAGCAATCATGAGGGCAAAAAACCAAAAGAGAATGGTCTTAGCTTTTATCTGGCGATCTTTCCAAAAATAATGCAGTATCGGCCAACTGACTAACCAGCCAATTAATAACATCGTTTCTTTGCCGGTATAACTGCCGATATTGCCCCACATTTTGCTAGGATTTTTACTGCCAGGTATCCAACTGCCCAAATTCCAAAGAAAAGTTTCTACCGTTTTTGAATGGTCTGCATCGGAAAAATGGTGAGCAACCATCATTAAAAAACAGCCAATACCAGCACTAATAATCGCCGCCGCTGCCGGGCCAGAAGTGGCGGGGGAACGTTTGGCACCTTCGGCTAAACCTTGGGGAAATTGTTTTAAAAAAGCCCAGATTTTTCCATACCAAGGACTATCGACGTAACGTTGAGTCATCAGATTTGTTCCTATTTTTTCAGAGTTCGTAAGTGTGTAAAACCGCAAAGTCCCACCGCTAAAAGTCCCCAGCCGTATTACCAGCAGTACGGGAACCACCGACGATTTAACTTTGGTTGCTAATGCTGACCGCCTTCGTATCCGTACCATCGGGGCTAAGTTTACACCCCCTAGGGCGGGAACGGTGGTAGATAACCAGAAAACAGTAGCTAAAACGAGTAAAACTTAAATTTTCTTCACTTTTGAGGTAAAGTATCTCAATAATGGTTTACAGGGCTTGAATTTTGGCAACACCGAGGCCGCTAACGAGTCCACCCATGGCAAAAAACATCATCGCCATCAGAGCAATGCAAGTGACCGTTAACACCGGTCGATTAGTTTTGTCTAGGATTGAGTCGCCGTATTTCCAGAGAATCCAAGTGCAGGCCACGCCTAGGGGTAGGGTAAAAAGGACGCTGAATTCGTGGTATTCCATGAGAACGTATTGACCGAGGGGCGAATTTTCCTTTAGCCATGCCCGCGCACCGCCAAATTCTAAACCGGCCCGATAGCGCATATAGGCTAAATTGCCAGTGGCGATCGCCAAAAAAGCGAGGACGCTAGACCAGAAGGTGAGGGTTCGCATTTGCTGCAAAATTTTGCTAGAACCTCTGAGCAGGGGAAAAGCGAGGTGGCCTGCGTAAACAATGACGACTAGGGCTAATAAAGAGCCAAAACCGTGAATTGTGCCTAACCATCGCTGCCAGGGACTCGGATGCAGGAGATTGACGAAGGGTAGAAATAAAAATAGGCCCGCCGAGAGGATTCCTAGTAGACCTCCTGCAAAAGTCTTATTCAGCTACTTGATGATAGCCTAAAGCAAGTTCATAGTTGTAAATGCCAGCGATTAAATTAAATCTCAGACCAAAACGCCGTCTCCGATTCCTATATCTTGATGAT
>NZ_JADEXY010000280.1 GCF_015206885.1 Microcystis aeruginosa LEGE 91341
ACCTTGGGGATATCGCTGGGGGTTCGGGGGGGAACTTCGCCGATAATTTTCACTAATGCCACAAAGCGCCCGGTAACGATCAAGGGCATTCGCTCCACTTGTAATGACGTTTCCCCGATTTCTGCATTGGGAAAGCTGACCACCACATCATCGAGCGGTCGCGATCCGGCCAGCGCTTGCAGGGGTCCAACCCCTAAACGACCATTCAAGCGAGTTGGTAGGATATTTCCCTGTTTTTCACTCTCGATCGCCTCCGGGGTGAAGCGAATATCCTTAGTAACCAGTCCTAAATATCGAGCCAGTGTTGGGGATTGCCGCCAACCTAAACGAACTTTTTGACCGACTAAATCCGGCCGGGGTGCTTGGTAAACCTGCAACCAAGTCCAATCTTCCCCCGGTGTCGCCGAATATTCCTCCGGTTTTGGCAAAATCAGGCGACCGATCCAGGGGGCGATCGGGCGATACCATCGCGGATCGAGGGATTGCTCTAGGGGAAAATAACCCGGTTGATTGACCGCTAACCGACTCATGATCCAGTAGTCAGCCTTGGCTTCTTCCACGGGCCGCGGACTGAACAGAAAAACCGCTAGAGCGATCGCCGCCAGCGAGAGAAGTATCCAGACAATCCGGGAAATCGTTCTTTTCATGGCATAGCTGACGCTCATCGATCGAGTGAGGTTTCCCCAGCCTACAGCCTTTATACTAGGGTGTGCTGAAAAAGTTTGTTGGTGGGGTTAAGGAGTCAGGAGTCAGTAGCTGGTCGTCAGGAGTCGGGAGTTTCAGGCTTTGTTGCCCTCTCTTTTTGTACCAATACATGTACTACAAGAAGGAAGGATAATGCAAGGTTTTTGAATGTCCCAATCCTATATTCTTGCACTAACATCGGATTTTAACAGGTCAAAAGCCTTATTTTAAAAGGGTTTTACCATTATTCAGCTATTCAGCAAGCCCTAAATAATTAAAGATGTGTCAGCAGCTGCGTGTAAGCATCCCACCGAAAAACTAATGCGCGGGGGGTTTGGGGGGTTCTACCC
>NZ_JADEXY010000071.1 GCF_015206885.1 Microcystis aeruginosa LEGE 91341
GAATAAAGCTGCCTATTGCCTATTGCCTATTGCCTATTGCCTATTGCCTATTGCCTATTGCCTATTGCCTATTGCCTATTGCCTATCCTGATATGTAGCATATACTCAACGGATTTAGTATTAATTCCCTTGTTGGAGAAAGTGAATACAATGGGTGGAAAGCGAGTTAAAAAAGTCCGATGAATCGACAAAGACGGCAAAAATCAAGACAATTTTCTCTCCCCAGATATTCTATCTTTCCCCCGGAACAATGGCGATGGGGGGTGACTTCTTTGGTGATTAGCTTAGTCTTGTCCCTACTGATTTTAAAACTGAATACCTCTAGTCTCTCCACTGCAACCATAGATATTTTTAATCCCTCCACTGTGGGGGAGAATTTAGCTGGTAAGAGTCTAGATGAGTTAGAAAAGCAGAAAATCGCCGAATTTTTGCAAATTACTCCGCCAGAAACCGAATTAACCCTCGATCGCACTCCTTTGTTTATTCTTCACGATACAGCTTGGAGTATGACTGCGGGTAACATCGAAGAACAGAAAAAATATGCTCGCGGTCCGATGAAATTGGGTCCTAATGTTTACATCCCCCGCAAACCGCATTCCAGGGATAGAGATATTTTAGACTCGATCGCCAGGCCTTTTTTTGAACGTCACCGTCCCACGGCCACTTTTTATGAACAAGCAGCCGAAATGCTGCCCGCAGACACCAGAGATCAATTAGTGCGTCAACTGTGGCAACTTACCCCAGAAACTATCCGCGTCAAGGGTTTTGCACTTGCTTTAGAGGGTGTTCCTTTGAGTACGCGCTCGGCCTCTGAGTTAGAAAAAAGGGCGAGAATTTGGTTAAATACGTCTTCAGAAGCTGTTTTTAGGCGTTTAGTCAAAGAATATCCCACAAATTACTTTGATGGGGCAAAAAGCACCGCATTATGGGCAACAGAAGCGATTTGTCAGCAGCTATCTCACCCTAATTGCGATCGCTTGCGGCCAGTTTTTGCCGAAAGAAATCGTCGGGTTATCTCCAGTGTTAACATTGAACTGGTGCAAGCGCCGGGATCCCACTGTTTGACCAAAGGACGCTTGCAACCCCTCCCCGGTTACAGCGATTTTCAATACCAACAAACGGCGAAATATTATCTCCTCGCAGCCTTACAAACGGGACAATTACCGCAAATTGTCAGCCATTTTGCCATCGATAGTTTTCTGATTAATCAAGGAAAATATCCCCATTGTGACCCCCGGGGTTTTGATCTACAACGTCTCTACAATCTCATCAGTCAAGCTTTGGATTATGACCCCGGCACTGTTTATGGTATCGTTCCTCGTTATGGCACAAATATTATAGCTGGTGATAATATTTGGTGGCATAATCGAGTTTTTGATGCGGCCAATTTACCCACAACTTTAAATTAGACCTGATCATTTAGAAATATCCACTTCTCCCAAAGCTTCTAGATAGGTAATCGCCGCTTCTAAAGGAGAATCGTAGCCATAGGAAAACTCCTCAAACCAGCGTCCTTCCTCCGATTTGGCATCCAAGTTATCTAACCATTGCTTTGCCTTTCTAGTTAAAGCTTCTCGCTTGCGCTGCTGTTTTAATGCCGACGCTTTTTCTTTTTCCGCTGCCTCCTGTTGTTCCCTTTCTTGGTTTTCTAAGGCTAAAGCTTTTAAAAGCGCATCGGTAGAAGAATCGCCGGCATAATTAACCTTAAATTCAGCCGGGGAACGATCTTTTTCTTGGCGAGAAGAAGGGGACGGCATCGGTTTTTCTTGATCCCGTTTCTGGTATTCTGCCTTCATTTGTGCCAGTAAATCTTCTATTTCTCCCATAATGATCAAGTGAGGAAAGTAAAAAGTTAAAAAGATAATTGCTCTGATTCCCTCTGCCTTAATAACGGCTCTACCGAATCTGTCATGCAAAACTATTAACAACTCATGCTTGTAAAGTTTGTATAGTAAGGCTTTGAGTTTTTGTTAGATTGATATTTATCAGCTTTAGAGCATTGCTGGACAGAGAGGGAGGTTGGGGAATTTTCTACAGTGTAAGTTCGGAAGAACCTTAATAACTAAGTAGCTGGTTATAATTAAATTGAAGATGGATCACCCCTTAATCCCGCCTTGATAAGGGGGGTGTCTGACAGTTTTTAACACCTAACTACTTAATAATGGGTTTCCTTATTTTTCCAAACGGACCACATACCATTGTAGATAACCCTCCTCACCCAGGTCTAACTCGCAGTAATTATCGCGCAAATAGAGAGCTTTTTCCTCAAAACTAGAGAATTTTGCCAATTGTCGGGGACAAATCTCCGGTTTTGCGGTGATTAAATCTTTTAACTTATCGCGTAACTGGTCGGGAGTCTGGAATTGTTCAGATTGATCGGCCTCAAGGACAAGAAAATAGTCCCCTTGATACATAATAGAATCGGGCATCGCTGTTGGATAGTCTCAGTAGGAAAAATTTTTGGCTATCTTTATCACTTTATCGCCTCAAAGCTCGATCGACACCACCACTATGACAGACCATCTCACCAATCCCTTTCTCAGTATCCCTTACGAAAGCGCCATGCAGGACTTGGGGGACCAATACTACGATCAAGTTGCGGCTGCGGATTTTCCCAGTCATATCCTTCGTTTTCGCAATGATGCTTTATTACCTTTGGTGGGAATTCAGCCAGAATTAACCTTAGATGAGCATTTTATCGAGGTTTTTGGTAAATTTCAATCCCTGACCCCTTTTTTGGCCCTGCGTTACCACGGTTATCAATTTGGCGAGTATAATCCTTTCTTGGGAGATGGTCGCGGTTTTCTCTACGGTCAAGTTAGGGGTATTGATGGCAAATTATACGATTTTGGTACGAAAGGATCGGGACGGACTCCCTATTCTCGTCATGCGGACGGTAGGTTAACTCTCAAGGGTGGAGTTAGAGAAGTCTTAGCTGGGGAAGCTTTACGCGGTTTAGGGGTGAATACCTCTCGCTGTCTCAGTTTGGTGGAAACGGGAGAAGCTCTCTGGCGGGGTGATGAACCTTCCCCGACGCGATCTTCGGTGATGATTCGAGTTAGTAATTCTCATATTCGTTTTGGTACTTTTGAGCGTTTATTTCATATTAAACGTGCCGATTTAATTAAAAGACTTCTCGATCATGTGATTATTTATTATTATCCTGAAATCGATCCCCAAGATAGCGATCGCTATTTAAAATTTTACGCAGCTTTGATTGAAAGAACCGCTAAATTAGCAGCCCAATGGATGGCCGCAGGTTTTTGTCATGGGGTTCTCAATACCGATAATATGTCAATTACTGGGGAAAGTTTCGATTATGGCCCTTACGCTTTTATTCCTTCCTATAACCCCCAATTTACGGCGGCTTATTTCGACTACGGTGGCCGTTATAGTTATGGTAATCAGCCTTTTATCTGTCGTTTAAATCTAGAGTTACTGCAATCTCCCCTGGCCATGGTTGTCTCCTTGTTAGAGTTAGATATGGCTTTGGCTAACTATGACCAGCGTTACAATTTTTATTATCAAAAAATGATGCTCAAAAAGTTAGGTTTTGAGGATATTTTTACTCCCGAATCTGCTTTACTGGTTAGCAAAACTGTGGAAGTTCTCCAAGAAACTGGCCTCGGTTATCACGACTTTTTCTATCAATTAAGTGAACAATTTAATTACGGTTGGCGAGAAAATAGTTCTCTAATTCTTGAAAATATGGATTTACCGAAAGCTGATTGGCAACGTTGGCGAGAGTTATATAGTTTGGTCTTAAATCAATTACCCCTAGATTCTTTGGCTCAAATTGACGACAATTTAAAGCATTATAATCCTAAAATCGCTTTACTTAGACCGCTAATCGAATCGGTTTGGGAAGCAATTACTTATAACGATGATTGGCAACCTTTCCGAGAATTAGTGATAAAATTACAAAATAAACAGTAATTAAGTAATAAGTAGTGGTCAAAATTAATTTCTTGGTTAGAATAGGCAAGAGGTGGTTAAATATGTGTAATTAATTATGTCTAGCTACTTGTTTAGGTCATTTCCTGAAATGCGTTGGACAAAAATTGACCAGACTTGGCGATCGATGTTTCCCTTCTAACCATTAAGAGTGTCGAAATAATAGTAAAATTTTGTGACAAAGTGCAGTCAGATATAAGAATCTTTACTAGAATTATAGAAAGCTTCTGTGATCAGTCTCCTTATAACTACAATTGGTTATTGTAGCTGTTGTTCGGTTATGGAATATGAATGGGATGAAGCAAAACGTCTTGCTAATCTTCGTAAGCACGGAATAGATTTTACCGATGTTCCGGCCGTGTTTGATGGGGATATTGTAACGGTTGAGGACGATCGTTACGGTTATGGAGAGCAGCGTTTTGTCACATTCGGTTTGTTGCAAGGGCGAGTGATTGCCGTTGTCCATACAGAACGTGAGGATTGCACCCGTATTATTTCTGCAAGAAAAGCGACGAAATATGAACAACGAACCTACTTCGAGCAACTCTCAAACTGATTGGCAACGATTGGATGCGATGAGCGATGAAGATATTGATTTATCAGATTGTCCAGAGATTACGCCAGAAATGTTTGCTAAGGCGGTAGTGCGGCGGGGTTTACCTGCTACAAAAGCCAAGACTCAAGTTACACTCCCCATTGATAGCGATGTATTAGAGTGGTTTAAGTCTCAAGGGCGTGGCTATCAAACACAGATCAATCAATTGCTACGAGCGTATATGGAGGCACATCAATAACAGGCAGATTCATGTTTTTGTATTTGAAAACAAGGATGGCAGCGGCATAACAAGGAATTTACCATACTTTATTAGACTGAAAACCGCTATAACAAATCACCGCACCCGAAATAATAGTGAAATTTTGTGACAAAGTGCAGTCAGATAAAGAATCTTTGCTAGAATCCTAGAAGGCCTCTGTGATAAGTCTTCTCAAAGTAGATTGTTTGCAGTAAACTAATCTGGCTAACAGGCTTTTGGGCGTAATATAGGGAAAGTTAACCCATATCGTTACTCTAGAGAGTGTTATGCAGAAAGTTGACCTATAATATGTAGTTAGGCTGCTCACCGAAATTATCCTACATACTTTGAACTGAGATGGAACCAAAAATGGCTATAAAGCGAAAAGTTGAAAAAAATGAACTCGGGTTAACAGTTGAAAGTTTGGTTGAAACCACTATTCTTGCTATTGACGTAGTACAAATTTTGCATGAAAAGAAAGTTACAGGTAGAACTAAAAATGGTGTTAGTTTTTTATCTGAGCATTATTATAAACAAGGCTCAGAATGGCATGAAATTACTTATGACGTTATTCCACAGATAGAAACTGGAAAATTACAGATTTCAACACGAATGATATATGAATGGAAAATTTGTAATGTAACAGGATCGCATGTAGGAAAGTTAAAAGTAAGTGAATTATATGATAAAAATGGGAACCTTAAAAAACGTGAAGAATTTAGCTGATTCGGCGTAATAGTGCGATGCCGAAGGCACTGCGTAGCAGTACGCCGATCTTGTAGGGTGCGTTCCCTTCCACCGATCGATTTTTGGGAACGTACCATGCACATTGATTGAAACTGTGAGTCTAAGTGCGATGCCGCTCTGGTGGGCCCAGTTGAGGAATGTTAGGGAAGATTCCCCATGTTTGGTTAAAATAGAGGGGCAAAAGTCGCCCCAGGGTCGCTTCAATGACAGTTAGACAACCCCGCTACAGTAAAGAAGAATTTGCTCGACGTGGTAATGAGATTTATCAATCTCAGGTACGTCCCCAAGTCGAGGAGGGCAACTATGGCAAAATTGTGGCGATCGATATTGAGACAGGAGCCTTTGAATTAGCAAAGGATACGATGACTGCTTCAGACCGATTGCTAGAACGTTGCCCCGACGCTCAAATCTGGTGCGTTCGGATTGGTCATAGAGGAGTTCATCGCTTTGGTGTCGGTCGTTTGCAATAACTCTATGATGCAAGGAATTGTTGATCAAAACTGTGAGGCGACTATCCGACTGGTCGTAGGCAATTTAGATTCACAGAGGCAAATGATCGATGCTGTCATTGATACAGGATTTACAGGTTTTCTGACTCTGCCTTCCTCAGTGCTTGCCGATCTCAACTTACGCGCATATAGACGTGAAGAGGGAATCCTGGGGGATGGAAGCACTTGTATTTTCGATGTGTATCGTGGTTTAGTTATTTGGGATGGAGAGTTGCGGCGAATTGATATAAACGAATCCGATACAGAACCTTTGGTTGGTATGAGTTTACTCTACGGCTATCGGATGCAGCTTGATGTAATCGAGGGTGGTACGGTTACAATCCAGGCATTGAGCAGTTTAAGTTGATCCGTGGGTCACTGTCTAACCAGCCCTAGGGTGCGTTCCCTAATGGGGGTCTTACTGCTCCACCGATCGATTTTGGGGAACGCACCATGCCCATGGATTGAAGTTGTGAGTTTAAGTGCGATGCTGAAGGCACTACGCCATTGCCCTATGTAGCTTAAAGCTTGAGAGCCAACTAACAAAGATATGCCCAGAGGTGGGTTAGTCATCTATCGGATTAAAATGTAAAGAGAATAATCACTTATACTTCAATCTAATATCCATCCTATGCAAATTACCCTCAACCTTGATGAATCGCTTCTCAAGGAAGCCTTTCAACTGACTAACCTCACCACCCAAGAGGAACTGATGAATCTTGCTCTACAAGAATTCGTAAGATCCCGCCGTAAGAAAAACCTTCTCGACCTTGCCGGACAAATTCAATTTGCTCCAGATTTTGATTATAAAGCCCTACGTGGAACTGGTCATGTTGCTGATTGATACATCTGTGTGGATCAGCGTCTTCCGCGATCGCAGTGGTCAAGTTCGCCAGCAACTGGAAACGTTAATTGCAAATCGTGAGATTTTACTCACCCGCTTTACTCAGCTTGAACTGCTTCAAGGGAGCTTAAACGAGCAAGAGTGGACAATCCTCTCTACTTACCTCGAAGTGCAGGATTATGTTGAACTCACGCCTTCTTCCTGGCAAGCGGCTGCACGTATTTACTATGATCTGCGTCGTCAAGGATTGACTGTTCGCAGCCCAATTGATTGCTGTATTGCTCAAGTGGCACTGGAAAATGATCTGCTTCTGATTCACAACGACCGTGATTTTGAAACCATTGCTCAAGTGCGATCTCTTCAAAATCTCCGTTTTCAGCCCTAGGGTGCGTTCCCTAATGGGGGTCTTACTGCCCCACCGATCGATTTTGGGAACGTACCATGCCCATGTATTGAAACTGTGAGTCTAAGTGCGATGCCGCTCTGGTGGGCCCAGTTGAGGAATGTTAGCGAAGATTCCCATTGTTGTCAGAAGCGGGTAACGCGACTCGAACGCGCGACATTCACCTTGGGAAGGTGACGTTCTACCACTGAACTATACCCGCAAAACCATCCCTAATCATAGCATTGACCCCGCCACAAGAGCAACTGCTCTAGGCTGTTTTTCATCATCGCGCCAGTGGGTCCAGAAACGCTAAATAGACTCGCCAGCGGATGATCAAAAATATTCGCCGTTCAACTTCTTCATCCTCAAAGAGTCAAGGAGCCAGAGATTGTTTTAAATGCCATTTGTCGATAATATCACCGGGTAATTTTGAGAGGTTGGCAAGGTTTCTTTTAAAATGCCTCTGAGCTTGGACAGGAATTTAGGGGGTATCTTCTGACAAAGAATCACTATAATTAAATAAAAATGGTACGCTATTTTTCCCCGCTCCATCCATAACTAAAACCCGGGGCATTTGCGCTCCACCTTCGCGCCAAGCTTCAATCGCTTCTTTCTGTAAAACTAATCCTCCTCCCTGTTCTTTTAAAGTTTCTGCTAATAGTCTTTGTGCCTCAGCTTTCCCTTTAGCGCGATTAATTTCTGCTTGGGCCTGTTGTTCTGCTTCTTGGGTGATATAAACGGCTCTTTGGGCGCGTTGTTCTGCGATTTGTTTATCTTCGACAGCCCGGGCAAATTCCGGGGAAAAATTCAAATCTACCACACTGGTATCTAAAACTAGAATACCATACTTTTCTAACCGAGTCGATAGGGCATTATCAAAGTCTTCTTTTAACTCACTGCGTCGAGTAATTGCTTCCTCTACGGTTCTTTTAGCGGCGGCAATTTTAAAGGATTCTTGGGTTTGAGGGGCGATAATTTTAGCGACAATATTTTGTAAAGTTCCTTGGGTTCTTCTAATTGCAACTACTTGCGTCGGATCGAGACGAAAATTAATCGCAAAACTAGCGGATAAATCCTGTAAATCTTTAGTGGAACTTTGGGCAGGAACTTCAAATTTTTGCACCGTAACATCGTAGATATCGACACTAGAAACAAAGGGAGGTTTAAAGTGCAATCCCTCCAATAAAACCCCGTCCTTAGCTTTTCCTAAAACACTTAAAACTCCCGCTTGTCCGGGGGTGATAATCACATAGGCATTAAAGGCCGCTAAAATGACAATAGTGACCAATAATCCCCCAATCAGGGAAAGTAAATTAATAGCATCTTTCTGGTTCACAGTTTATACTCCTTGACGAGCGACTAAAGCGAGAATTTTTGTTGCGATCGCTTGATTGACAGGCATCACTGACAGACGATTTCCTGTCCTTACTAATAATAATTCATCGGCGGTAAAATTTTGTTTTAAAATTCCTAGGGCCAGCAGTTGGGGAAAAAGGCGATCGAACTCAACTTTAACCGTCCACCAGCGCGGGGAATCTGGAGAGGATTTAGAATCATAGTAGGGACTATCGCGATCGAATTGTGTCGGATCGATCATATCGGTTTCCACTACGCGCATCAAGCCGACAATCCCCGGCGGGGTCGTATTAGAATGATAAAAAAAGGCCAGATCTCCCCGTTTCATCTGACGGAGAAAATTGCGGGCCTGATAATTTCGCACTCCCTCCCAAATAGTTTGACCCTCTTTTTTTAAATCCCCGATACTATAGACATTGGGTTCCGATTTCATTAACCAGTAATTTAAATTCATCATTGATAGTTGTTATTAATTCAAATAAGCTCAAAAATATTTTTAGCCGTTCCTGTCAGCCTTGTTGCCATAGGGTTAAATATAATTCACTTTAGCTGCTTTTGTAGTTCTACTCAAACAATTATTGAGAAGAATGTATCTAAAAATACTTTTGTTAGCAGCAATTTTTAAGGACTATAAGCCTTCAAGTCTAGCTATTCTTGGCAACCGTCAGTTTTTCCCTATAGCTAAAAATAATTTATTCTCCATCATTAAATCGCTCAAATAAGCTGTAAAATAGGATACATTGCCCTAAAAATCTCTAGCCAATCCATAGATTATCGGTGTTCCAAGCCACTCGCCGCCGTTTAGCCTTATGGTACACTGTTGTCACTGCCATACTACTGCTTTTTCTCGCTACGGGAATGTATTTTTATGTGCGGCATACCCTAGTGGATCGCATTGATGATACCCTCAAACACATCATTGAGGTGGTAAATCGTTCCCTAGTGATCGAATCGATTCCCCCGAACCAAGGACGTTATCGCGTCGATCCCCTCGCAAGTTTTCCCAGTCAGGGTAAATCCGTGGAGGACGATCATATAGATTTGGAATGGTTCGATCCCCAAGGTAATCTAGTTTGGTCAACTCTGGCTGAATCCTTAGATATTCCCC
Source organism: Microcystis aeruginosa LEGE 91341 (assembly GCF_015206885.1). Lineage (GTDB taxonomy): Bacteria > Cyanobacteriota > Cyanobacteriia > Cyanobacteriales > Microcystaceae > Microcystis > Microcystis aeruginosa_H. The sequence goes on from NZ_JADEXY010000071.1 coordinate 9,677, forward strand.
TCCATCCCCACCGTCAAGGGGAAACTATTCGCTTATCTGATGATCGTCTGCTGCGACAAATAACCGAAAGGGTGGAAATCGATCATTATGTTTTGGGATATCTGCGGGTAAGTCATCCTTGGTTTGAGGTGACAAAACCAATTAGACAGCTATTATTGGATTTAATCGTCGGAATTTGCCTGATGATTGCCAGTGTCGCTGGGATTGGTTGGTTTTTGTCCGGTTTAGCCATTCAACCGGTAAAAGAGTCCTATCAGAGTTTAAAACAATTTACCGCCGATGCTTCCCATGAATTACGCAATCCGATCGCCACTATCCAAACTAACGTGCAAATGGCGATCGCTTATCCCCAAACTGGCGATCAACGCTTGCGGGTGATCGAGCGTTTAACGGAAAGATTGGGCAATTTAGTCAATGATCTGCTTTTTTTAGCCCGTTCTGATAGTGGCATCGTCCAACCGATCGAGCAAGCTGTACCTTTGGATGCTTTATTGATGGAAGTGGTGGAAGAACAGCGTTTAATCGCCGATAAGCAGGGAATTTGCCTTTCTTTGTCGATTGTGGAACCAGACCAAGAGGATTTTTCCTACAGCGATGAAATGTTTACTATGGAGGGAGATTGGGATCAATTAGCTCGTTTATTCACAAATTTAATTTCTAATGCCCTAAAACACGCTTTTTTGCCCGAATCTGAGCCTAAAAATGTAGCAGTGGAATTGGAAAAAAGTAAACGCGATCGACAATCGGTGTTACTGGTACGCATCAAAGACAACGGAATCGGGATTCCCGAGGCTGCCTTATCCCATATTTTTGATCGCTTTTATCGTCTCGATCCCGCACGGCAAAATTCCGCCACTTCCGGGGGAACAGGATTAGGATTAGCGATCGCTTTAGCGATTACCCTCAGTCATCATGGACAAATTAGCGTCGAAAGTCAGATCGATCGAGGAACAGTTTTCACCGTCACCCTACCAAAAAGCCATCAACGGGAGAAAAAAACCGAAAAGTCAGAAGCTTAACACCTCTGACTTTTTTTATACCCCCAAGGGAATTCGAATCCCTGTCGCCTCCGTGAAAGGGAGGTGTCCTAGGCCACTAGACGATGGGGGCTTGGATTTCAGACCTTTTTAAATATAACAATAATCTTTCTGGGAGTCAAGGGTTTTGGCAAAAATTTTTTTTATCCCGCCCTTGCACAATAGGATAGTCTAAATGAAGATGTTATCGCCCAAAATCCATGGCTGCCGATCCCTATAAAAGCCGACTGTTCAACCTGATCAACCGTCGTTTGATCCGTCTGAAAGATAACCTCGGCCGCGTCTCCCGTCGCGGTCAAAATGCGATCGCTCTTGCCCTGCAAATAGCCATCTATCCCGTCTATTTACTGGTACAATCGCTGCGGGTGACAGCTAATCAATTGGGGAACAGTCTCCAGAAACAATTATCACCCCCCGGCAAAGAGGGAACGGATGCGATCGCAGAATTTCTCCAGAGCTTATCCGACCAAGAAACGGCATTTATTGGCATAGCAGCCGATCTAGAGGATCAAGCTTTAGTTTTCGTCACTAACGATCACCAGACCGTTAAAATCACCGATAATCAAACCCAAAGACAAATAGAAAAACAAATTAGGACGGCACTGGCTAACTACGCCCTCGAAAAACGGAGAATTAAGCGATTAAATCCTCAGTATCCGCCTTTATTACCAAATTTTACCGATAAAAATTCTGTCTTGCCTCCGATCCGTTGGTTTTGGGACCTACTACGCTGGGAACAACAGGGACAAATAGCGATCGCCATAAATCTATTCCAAGAATCCCATCTTGTCAAAACCCCGACACCACCCTCCTTACCACTGCCTAATTTAAATTCTCAAGGGATTTTAGAAGTTATTGACGAAAAATTAGCAATTTTCGAGACTAAATTTCTCGCTATCTCCCCCGCAATCCCCGGCAGTGTTAGCCACACCTCTAATCCCCCTTCCGATCTCGTTAACCAGTCCCCGAATCTGGAGAAAAATTCCTCCTATCTCTGGCGACTTTATTGGTTAATTTATGCGGCGATCAAGCATTTCTGGGCAAAAGAAAAGAACAATTTAGAATATAGTGCCGATTCACCCGCTTTATCGGCAAAATATCCCCTAAGTCTTCCTAATTCTCTGCTGATCACCTTCAAGCAACGTCTCCAGGATTGGCTAGAAAAACAAACCCAAGCGGATCCCTTCACGATCGGCAAACTCATCCAAGCGGCGATCGATCACTTTTTTTCCTCTCGCCAATCCCTGACATTTTCCGCCGTCAGCGAGCAACCTTGGCTAGAATCCGCCGATATCTTGGCTATTTCTCCCCAAGACTCCGAAAAACCCCGCCTTAATCCCGCTAATTCTTTTCCCCAGTCCCCAGTCACTCCGTCCCAGCCTAATAGCACAGAAAAAGCTTTTAGTCAAGAAAAACAAAATAAATCTTTACAAAAAATCCCCCCGGCTGCCGCTGAAATTACTGCCAGAGAATCCCCCCCCGCCACCCAATTAGATCCCCGCTATGCTAGGGAGATAATTCAACCAATTAACGAAGAATGGTTAGAAACCGAATCAACCCCCGTCGGCTACGTTAAACACCCCTTAGAACGGATTTTAGAGGGATTAGATGCGATTATTTTATGGGTAGAGGAATTGGTTATTAAAATTTGGCGTTGGTTGCGGTACGATCGACGCATTTCTAAATTACTCAAACGCAAACGTTAAATCGATCGAGCGGTTTTGGGTATAGTCGCTCGGGTAGTCTTTCTTTTGTGAAAAAATTGAGACTATCTTTAGGGACTTACCTCTATCAATCTTAGGCGTTGCACTTCGCTTTTGAATGAGCATTGACTAATCAGCAGTTAAGGTCATGGCCATAATCTGAAATTACCGAAATTTATCGACAAAAATAAGCTAAACTAAAGGCAAAAATAATATGTTTTGATTTTTTCCTTGGAATTACTTATGGTTTGCTGAATAATGGTAAAACCCTTTTAAAATAAGGCTTTTGACCTGCTAAAATCCGATGTTCATGCTGCGAAAATAGGATTGGGATATTCAAAAACCTTGCATTATCATTCTTTGAGTACACAAACTGGTACAAAAAAAGAGGACAACAAAGCCTGAAACGACCGACTCCTGACTCCTGACTCCTAACCCCTGACTCCTAACCCCACCAACAAACTTTTTCAGCAAACCCTACTTATGGACGGTATCTGTACCTTAGCCAACGATCGCATTTACGATCAATTAATCGCTCTACTCAATAGCATCGAGGTAAATGGGGGAAAAGATCTTCCTGTTTGTGTCTATCCCTACGATGACAACATCGAACGGATCAGAGCGGAAATTGCTCAACGTCCTAACGTACAGTTATTTGATAATCGAGACGTGATCGATCTCTGGGATAATTTCGCTAAATCTGCTTGGGAACCCCATCCTACGGCTAAAGAACGCTGGTTAAAGGCTGGTAGTAGAGGTTATCATCGTTTTGGTACCCATCGTCGTTATTGTGCCTTTGATGGGCCATTCGATCGCTTTATCTACATGGATGGTGATACCCTCTTGATGAGTCCCTTAGATCGGGTTTTTGCACAGTTAGATAATTATGATTGTGTGGTTTACGATTTTCAGCACAAAGATATCACCCACGTTTATGAAGTTACTTCCCCAAAATTATTAGAAATCTTTTCCCAAGAACGTCTTAACCAAGAAATTTTCTGTTCGGGTTTTTATGGCTCAAAAAAAGGTTTATTTGACGAGGAACGCCGCAATTGGCTAATCGAACAATTGCGAGCAGGAGAAGCAGAAATAGTTTATCCTATGGCAGTCGATCAACCTCTGTTAAATTATATGATGATGCGCTCAAATTGTGCTATCTCGAATCTAGCTCTTCAATTGCCGAAAGAAGAACGCACCGGCTGCTGTGTCACCTCTCCCCATTTTCAGGCTTTAGATAATATTCTTTACGATAAGGGTAAACGATTGACATACATTCACTACATCGGTTTATCTTCCTCTCTGTTTACTCGACTTTGTAGCGGTGAAAATCTCGATTTTCCCTATCGAGATATTTTCTTATACTATCGTTATCTCTACCAACCTAGTCAACGTCCTATATTTACTGATAGTCCCAAACCCTATCAAACACCGAACCTAACTTTTTGGCAAAAAGTAACCAGAAAACTCGGTCTAGGAAAATAATAATTAGGAGTGAATATAGCGTTTCCTAAGCTAGTGAGGTACGCTTATTTTTCTTCCCTTTTGCCTAAAACCCATAACTTTTGTACCTCATCAGACTGAAAAACGCTATAATCAGTTTTCAGGTTATTAAAGACTGATTATTTATTGACCCTTTTGCCTTTTGCCTGTCCTGATATGTAGTCTATACTCAATGGATTTAGTATCAGTTATCTTAAGGGTGAGTTAGGAAGTCTCTGGTTTTAGGGAACGGGAAACATGAGCCAGTCGTCTAGAGACGATAGGAAATTAGGTTACACTTCATCTGTAGAAGAAACGCTGTAACCCAATTCCGATGATGGCTGTACTTTCTGACCTATTTTCGGTTCTGTGCCTGCCAACAATCTTTTAATATTACCCTGATGACGAACAATCACATAGATTCCCCCCATCAAACTAAATAAAATATAGGGGAGAGGTTGACCAAAAATAACCATTAAAATATTCACCACCAGCGCCCCGATAATCGAACCTAAAGAAACAATCCGGAAAAGTGCGAGCATAACCAAAAAACTCGCCAAAGTTCCGCAAGCCACTAGGGGATTCATCACTAATAAAACCCCTAAACTGGTGGCGACGGATTTACCCCCGCTAAAATTCAAGAAAATCGATTTACTATGACCGATGATTGCCCCCAATGCTGCCCCAATAATTAACCAGTAATACCAACTTTCTGGGAGAGGATTGACATCAATAAAATATAGTCCTCGTGCCATGGCCACCGCCGCCATTCCTTTTAACATATCAATTAATAACACCGTCGCCCCGGCAGTTTTTCCCAGAGTTCTCAACACATTGGTAGCCCCAGTGGAACCGGAACCATAGTCACGAATATCGATACCTTTGCTATATTTACCGATTAAATAACCCGTGGGAATTGAACCGAGCAGATAGGATAAAAGTAAGATAGTAAGACTGATAAGAATCGGAATAAGCATAAATTAAACCCAATTTTTAGCAAGAGCGAGCGCCGTTATCACTGTATCAGCCCGAAGACAAAAAAACACTCACAGAGAACCATAGACGGGAATTGCCGCCCCGCGCAAGTCTTTCGCCCCTTCCCCCGCTAGAAAACAGATCACCTCGGCTAGAGATTGGGGACTTACCCAGTCCTTGGCCTTTGCCTCTCCCATCGCTTCCCGGTTGCCCGGAGTGTCGATAATACTGGGCAAAACCACGTTAGCGGTAATATTAGTCTGTTTAGTTTCTTCTGCGATCGCTTGGGTTAAAGCCACTACCGCCGCTTTCGAGGCACAATAGGCGGCCAAATTTGCCCCCGGTTGTACGGCACCACGAGAACCGATAGTGACGATACGACCGTAATTATGGAGTTTCATCAAGCGTAAACAGTGTTTACACAGTAAAAAAGTGCTATGGAGGTTTAAATCAAACATTTTTAGCCAATCTTCATAGCTAAACTCCTCCGTCGCCCCCATGGTAAAACCCCCGACTAGATGAATTAAAACATCGACCCGACCGAGATCATCAATTAATCTAGCCACGGCAGTTTCTTGGGTTAAATCCACCCTGACAAAGCGAATACGCTCAAATTCCGCCGCACTCAGCCGAGATTTCAGACGAGCTACCTCCCCTTCCTCCCGATAGGTCATGGTTAGATGACCGCCATGGTGTAAAACCGCCGGAGTGACTCCTAAACCCAGTCCTCCCGTACCGCCGGTCAGCAATACCCGTTTATCTTTCATATTGATGGATAGATAGTCGATCGCCCCAATTATAGAAGATTTAACGGGACAATTGGGCAATATTACCGCCTTTCTCGCCGGTCTAGGATTCCTTCATCGCTTGTTTTTTCTCCGCCTTGAGGTCGCGACTGCTGGTGGCGGCAATTTCCGCATCCATCAGGGTGCGTCCGGTAGCCGCTAGATAGACATCATCGAGACTAGGACGGGATTGGGCCATGCTAAACACGGGTAATCCCGATTCGGCTAGGGTTTGTTCAATTTTGCTTAAAGGATTGCTATTGGCCGTAACGATAAGATTAAGGGAGTTACCCTGGGCGGTATTGACGATTACTTCCTCGACAAAAGGCAGACGGGATAATAATTCTTTCGCTTGGAAAGCTTCTTCCTCTGGGGAAAATTCCCGCACTTTCAGGGTAATGCGATCGCCACCCAGTTGCTCCTTCAGTTGTGAGGGGGTACCGCGAGCGATGACGATACCATTGTCGATAATTGCCAAGTTATCGGCCAAAGCGTCGATTTCTTCGAGATAATGGCTGGTAATTAATACACTGGTTCCAGCTGCCCGCAATTGTCGCAGAAAATCCCAGACAATCAAACGACTTTCGATATCGAGGCCCACAGTCGGTTCATCCAGCACCAAAACTTCCGGCTGATGCAGTAATCCCGCTGCTAAATCCAGCCGTTTTTTGATGCCGCCGGAATAGGTCCCCGTTTTTTTGTCGGCGTATTCCTCTAATCCTAAAAGATTTATTAATTCTTTAATTCTATCTCTTGACTTTTGAGCGGGAATGTGATATATGGCCGCTTGTAGTTGCAACAGTTCCCGGCCGGTGAGCATTTTATCGAGGGCGACTTCCTGGGCAACGTAACCCAGGCGTTTACGGGCGGATTTGGGGTTATTCAGGGCATCGACACCCCCCACCTCGATTTTGCCGCCATCGGGTTTAGCAAGGGTACAAAGACAGCGAATCGTGGTGGTTTTTCCCGCACCATTGGGACCGAGTAAACCGAAGATTTCTGCCGCTGCTACGGTAAAGGAGATATCTTTAACCGCTGCTGTCTGACCGTAGGATTTTTTTAAGTTTTCGATCGCCACCGCAAGGGTCATAAGCTGATTTTCGCCCACTTGAGCGAGACAATTTTTTTGTTAACTTTCTCGGTCTATTTTAACCCACATTTCCCACTTGAAAATCTGGTATTGTAGATTTAATCTACTCACTGCGGTCTCTGCGGCGGTGATGACCAGCAGCTCAAAGGTTGAGAAGGTGGCACTCGTTGGCAATCCCCACTGATTGGCTATTGTTTGGCCAGGGTTTCCAGTTTAATCTCAACGACAACGTGTAAAAAATGGCGGTCCGTTGCATTTTCAATTACCGTAACCGATCAAAGTTCCGAAAAGATCAACAAAAGCCTTCGTGAAACGTGGGCTTTTTAACCTCATTTTTTCGATAAATTCTTCTTTTTAGCGAAGTTTGTTGTCTCTCGAATGGGAAAATATTCAGCCAGTTTTAAGTAGCTAGTTATAATTAAATTAAAAATGGATTTTAGGTTCGATCCCCCCTGCCCCCCTTGATAAGGGGGGTGCCGATAGGCGGGGGGATCCCCCTTAATAAGGGGGGCATCTGATAATTTTTAACGCCTACCTACTTAAGCCGGTAGATACTGGTGTTTGTTAGGGAGAGTCAGGAATTTTTAACCTAGATTTTCAAACAGTTCCCGAACCATCCACTCTGATCGTCTTAATACTGTTCGGGTCAATTTTATTAACTCGATCGAGGAGTAAAAACTAAAACCAATCGGTTTTGGAGAGAGCAAACTTATCTCCAAAACCGATCTAGATCGAGATCGGCTTTATTGAAATAGAAAACAGGGATTATTCCCTAAAAAACTAGCAACTTTTTTGACTATAATAACGACAAGATTATCGGTATAGTTTTAAACTATCCTAGGATAAGCCCTATCTCGATCGCAATATATATTTATGAAATTTAGTGAAATTGCCCAAAAATTAAGCCCTTTAGTCTCTGCTCACAGTTTAACTGCCTATCCCGACAGAAATCCCGAAATTAAAGCCATAACTCCCATCGAAACCGCCCTAGTCGATACGATTAGCTATATCGAAGGGGGAAAATTTGCAGCCTTTGTCGCCAAAACTGAAGCTACTGCCCTAATTCTGCCCCTGGATGCCAATTTACAACAACAGGCCGACGAACGTGGCATCCCTTGGTTAGCTAGTGCCAATCCCCGACTTTTATTCGCCCACGCCATCAAATTATTCTATCAACCCTTTCAGCCCCAACCCTACATTCACGCCACCGCCGTGGTGCATCCATCGGCTAAAATCGGCCATAAAGTCGCCATCGGGGCCCATGCCGTGGTGGAAGCGAATGTTACCATCGGTGATGGGGTGTGCATTCATCCTAACGCCGTTGTTTACCCCGGGGTGCATATTGGCGATCGCACAATTCTCCACGCTAACTGTACTATCCATGAACGGGTACAAATCGGCAATGATTGCGTTATCCACAGTGGCGCTGTTATCGGTGCGGAGGGCTTCGGTTTTGTGCCGGTTCCCGAAGGCTGGTTTAAGATGGAACAATCGGGTATTGTGGTCTTAGAAGATGGGGTAGAAATTGGCTGTAATAGCGCCGTGGATCGTCCGGCAGTGGGAGAAACCCGCATCGGTAGCCAGACTAAGATCGATAATCTCGTCCATATTGCCCATAATTGCCAAATTGGCCAAGCTTGCGCCCTAGCAGGACAGGTGGGCATGGCAGGAGGCGTAAAATTGGGCAATCGCGTTATTTTAGCAGGACAGGTGGGCATTGCCAATCAAGCAGCGATCGGTGACGGTGCGATCGCAACTGCCCAAGCTGGCATTCACAACGATATCGCGGCAGGAGAAGTGGTTTCTGGCTCTCCCGCTATGCCGCATAAACTATTTCTCAAAGTAGCAGCCGCTTACAAGCGTTTACCCGAAATCTATCAAGCGGTTAAGCAGTTGAAAAAATAGTCCTATTCGGGAGTCAGGAGACAGGAGATTATTTTGATTTATTCTCCCTTCTCCCCACTTCCCCACTTCACCACACCCTACACCCCCATCCTGACAGGTGTAGGTTTATTACAAAGAGGTGAGCAGTCACACACTCAAGGAGAGAAAATCAAGCGTTGTCAGATAAAGGGCGTTGTCAAATCGAAAGATGATCCGAATCAGCTTGGAACTGAAATTACTTTGATAGCAAGGATTGCATTGCATCTTTCATATTCTGATCTGACAACGCCCTTCACTCAGACAACATCTCACCAAGAAATATTTGGTAACAAATTATCACAAAAAGCTTGACAAGTGCTGAAACATCAGGTTTAACTCCCCGTCAAATTTCACCTTCAATTCTGGAGAGGAACGTCCTTTTGCGGGAGACGACCCAGAGTAATCCCCCTAATTCTAGCACGAACCTCAAATCAGGTCAAAAGTCTTTTTATCCTTGCCAGGGCGCACGGTTAGCTTCTATGAATTGACTCACAACCCTAGTTATACTAAATCCGTTGAGCATAGGCTACTTATGAGGAGAGGCAAGAGGCAGAAGGCAAGAGGCAAAAGGGGGAATAAATAATCAGTTTTTAATAACCGAATTTAGTATTAATTCGGGGCTTTCGGATACCTGGCACGGAGGAGAAGCAGAACTTTTTGACCAATTTTAAAAAACTTGCGTTTTTTGGATCATCCCAGCACATAGGAACGGTTACTATCAGTTAGTGCAAATAAATTAACCCCGTGTGCAACTATATTTTTAGTCTTGATTTACAAGGCTTTCAGAAATCAGCAGAGATAAAGTATCCTCTGGAACCCTGATTATGTCGTTTTTAGCTGCACATCGCGTTACCTAAGAAAGTTGACAAAGATCGTACTTTGTGCTGACCGTCGAAATCTGGAGAGAAAAGTCGATTTTTCGTTCCGATCGACCGGTTTACTGGGGGGTGCGCCGAACTACGCGCATCTCTCGTATCGTGTCAATCCCTTGATCGGAATCGTTACAACCGTAGTTTAGAGAAACTTTTGGAGCGAATATATGCGAAGAGTTAAACGGAGAGTGAGTTTCCAGGTAATAGACGCGGACAGTCATATCGTTTTGCCGAACGATGATAGTTGGTGGCGAGAAACGATGCCGAAAAAGTACGCGGACTGGATGCCCGGTTATGAAAATTCACAACTCCATGCGGAAGGTAGGATCATCGAACAACCTTCCGCGACCTTTCACGGCCAGCCAACCGCCGCCGCGTGGTTCGGGAAAACCCAAGGCGCTACCTATACACCTGGAAGCTGGCAAAAAGATGACCCAGCCGCGATCACCGTGTTGGAAGCGCTCAAAAAAGGGGGACTGAATCCGGCCGATCGATTAACAGCGATGGACTCCGAAGGCATCGATATCACCTATATTTTTCCCTCCAAAGTGCTCGGTTTATTACCGGCGCTCCGAAGTTCCGCTTTCGCGCTGGAAGTGGCCCGTTCTTATAACAATTGGATAGCGGATTATTGTGCCGATAGCGAGGGTCGTCTCAATCCGATCGCCATCCTTCCCCAACAGGATTTGATTCTGGCGGTTGAAGAGGCCGAACGAGTTCGGAACAAAGGTTTCTCGGCGGTGATGTTGCGACCGAATACGGTGGGCGGTCTTAATGTAGATCATCCCAATTATGAAAGATTGTGGTCTGTCTGTCAGGAGGCTGGAATCGCCGTCATGTTTCATGAAGGCTACGGCGTGGCCAACATTCCCCGAATCGGCGTGGAACGAATTCACAACACCATGCAGGGACACATGATCAGTCATCCTTTCGAGCACATGATGGCGGTCCTGTTATTAATAACTGGCGGTGTGATGGAGCGTTTTCCGCGTCTTCGTTTCGGGTTTATGGAAAGTGGGGCTAGTTGGGCACCCTTTTGGTTTAATCGCATGGACGGTCACGCGGAATTTTTCGCGAAAGATCACGCTCTATTACCGGAAAAACCCAGCACCTATTTCAAGCGGCAATGTTTCCTCGGTGTTGACGCGGACGATCCGCTTCTGCCGACCCTGATCGACGCGGGTTTCGAGGACACGCTCTTATTCGCCAGCGATTTTCCCCATTTCGACGCGCCCTTTCCAGGTGCCGTTGATTTAATGATCGATCGGATCGATATTAGCGACAGCGTGAAGAGAAAGATCCTCTACGAAAATGGCGCGCGGCTCTACGGAATTCCCGCGAACGCCCCGCGAATTCCGGTCGCGTACTAGGCATTTCGTTTGTCCGATGGAGGGGCGCGAGGTAGGCCGTGAATCGGTCGAACCATTGGCGCCCATCCTAGGAATAAAAAATAATCGATCGACGAGGAAGAATTGTATGGAAAGTCGAATTCAAGCGGTATTAGAGCGTTTAGAAGCCCGCTCGCAACAGGAAAATTCCCTGTTAGAGTCCCTCCGATCGCGAGGGGGTAGCGCTATCCGGGAGCGGGCGGAAAATTTGATGCTGGATGTGGGGCCGGAAGTCGGGCTTTTTCTCAATCTTCTAGTTCGATCCACCCGCGCGACCGCGGTGATCGAGATAGGAGGTTCGGTAGGATATTCGACGATCTGGTTGGCGGAAGCAGTGCGGGCTAACGGTGGCCGGCTTTATTCCTTCGAGGTGAACTCCGCCAAACAACAGGAGCAAAAAGAGAATCTAGAGGCGGCCGGATTGTTGTCGGTAGTGGAACTGCTCGATCGGGAGGCGATCGAGGTGATTCCGGAGATAGAAACCGATATCGATCTGGTTTTGCTCGATCACTGGAAGGAATTGTACGTTCGGGATTTCGAGGTCTGTTGGCCGAAGCTTAAAACGGGGGGTTGTATCGTCGCCGATAATATTTTACGGCCCCAGAAAAACGCAGCGGTCATCTCGGCGTATCTCGATCGAGTTCGCGCTTGTACGGATGCGCGTAGTACCCTACTCCCGATCGGGGACGGAATAGAAATGACCGTAAAAATTTAGCCTGACTACGGCGAAAGGAATTGATTTTTGACATCCTCGCCGCCCTAAAAGTGCGGCGATTCCTAAACCTCACGATTTAAGTTTCTGCTTCCACCACCGTCGCATACCACAGTTAAAAAACCATGTACTGTCTTACACAGAGTCCACAGACTTT
>NZ_JADEXY010000072.1 GCF_015206885.1 Microcystis aeruginosa LEGE 91341
GGATCTACCCTTGATAAGGGGGGTGCCGATAGGCGGGGGGATCTACCCTTAATAATACTAAATCTGGTTATTAAAAACTGATTATCTATTGCTCCTATTGCCTATTGCCTATTGCCTTTTGCCTGTCCTCATAAGTAGCCTATACTCAACGGATTTAGTATAAGTAGGATTGATTCCTAGGGTTGATTCATGAATCAACCCTACTACCTTGATATAGAAGTTTTCATTACCCTGTTTGGTTATACTTCATCTTTATGAAAAATGCTCTCACTGGAAAAATGGCTAATCAATGGGGTAAATAAAAGCTGAGAGCTAAAAAAACTGATAACTGATAACCCGGGAGAAAATATAATTGTAGCTACCTACCCATTCCAGATTAATTCCTATGGCAGAAGAAACCACCACCCCGGCAACTCCGGCAGCAGCAGCAGAAAAACCGGCTCAACCTGCGGCTGTTAAAAAACCCAAGGAGCCTACCGTCGAGGAAAAACCCTTTGCTGAATTTATCGAGCAGCATTTTCAACCCGCACTGGCGGCAGCCTTGCAAAAGCTGGGTATAACTGATATGAAGTTGTCCTTTAAACAGGATAAAATTCCCGTGCAGGGCTTTTCTAGCTCTCCCTGTTGGCAGTTAAGCGGCAATTGGCTCGGGGGAATGCGTCAATTTAGCATTTATTTTTTGGAAGAAAACATCAACGGTAAAAAAGCTTTTTCTCAGGCTGAGGGCGGTGCTCAACCTAGTACACTTGAATCATTTATGATCGATGAAAGGAAAGTTAGTCTTGATTTACTGTTGTTTTACACCCTGCAACGGCTTAACGGTCAAAAGTGGTTGACGAGAAACTAAAATTGCTGAGGATTAGCGATCGAGAAGGGGGGTAAAATGAGTATAGACGACCACTGCTTATCGATCGCTAATAGTAATTATGCGTGTATTTGTACTACTTTTTAACGCGGGCACAGAAAACGAAGGTATCCACACCATTCAAATGGGAGCTATCAATAAGGTGTTGATGTTTGAATCGGAAGATGATGCCACCCGTTATGCGCTGCTGTTAGAGGCCCAGGATTTCCCGACTCCCACGGTAGAGAAAATTGATTCGGAGGAAGTGGCAGAATTTTGTCGCGGCGCTGGCTATCAAGCGGAGATGATTGAAGCGGGTATGTTGGTGATTCCCCCCGAAAGCAATGCCTCCGAGTTGGATTGGCAAAAAGAGGAAGTCCCCCCCGCCGAGGAGGAGTTTTCCGAGATTCCCGATGCGGAGTTAGACAGCATCCGTCGTCGTCTAGAAGGACTTTTGTAACAGACCTCTGGTAAAGAAAATTGTCCTGCTTGGTTCGGAGACAGGAGACAGGAGGCAGTAGTCAGGAGTTCAGAGTCAGAAGACAGGATAATAAATCAAAGTTGTTCACTGATAACTGATAACTGTTCCCTGTTCACTGATAACTGATAACTGATAACTGAAGATGACAACCGTGGGGGAATTAGGCGAAAATTTGGTGGCGGATTGGTTGCAATTACAGCAATGGCATATCCTCCAGCGTCGTTGGCGTAGTGGCGGCGGTGAAATCGATTTAATCGTCTTGTCTAAATCTCAGGCGATTCTCGCTTTTGTCGAGGTGAAAACCCGCAGCGCTGGCAATTGGGATTTAGGGGGCAAATTAGCAATCGATGACCGTAAACAGGGGAGAATTTACGAAGCTGCTCAGATATTTCTCTCCTTTTATCCCCAATGGTCCGATTTAACCTGTCGTTTCGATGTGGCGTTGGTTAGTTGTCAAAAAAGTTCTCTATTAGCTTTACCTGAGTTTTCCCTTGATTATCCCTGTCAGCGACAGGCAGGTTATCAATTGCAATTACAGGAATATCTCGTGGCCGTTTTCTAAAAACACAATAGGCCCGCCTAGGGAGGCGGGCTTCATCTTGTACAAACGATATGGACTCCTAAAAAATTAACGGACTCAACATAATAGAGGTTTACGGAACCCACAACAGTCTATCTGTCAACTATCAAGATTTCTCAGTTTACCGACTCAGGTGCTGATTACGGCTCACCCCATCTGTCCTATATCGAGCAACAGAGGCGAAACCATACTTTACTTTACAAACTTTGAGAATCTGCGTCCGATTTAGCTGTTGCGTTGAGCTAGAGCAGGTGGCACAGGCTCTAGGTCTTTTTGCCTGAAAGGAAGTTGAGTCGCTTCCCTTGTGCCTTTATGTTTTTAATATAACACCTTTGTCGGGACTCGATCGAGCTTGTGATTAAAGTTTACATTTATTGATTTTTAGTAAAAATTGCCGTTACAAAACTATGGGAATTATGAATTATGAATTGGGGAATTATGAATTATGAATTGGGGAAGTGGGGGAAATGGGGAGGTGGGAATTATGAATTATGAATTATGAATTATGAATTGGGGAAGTGGGGGAAATGGGGAAGCTGTGTCATCACCCTATCACCCCAAAACCCGATCACCTGACTCCTATCTCCTATCTCCTATCTCCTGACTCCTGATTAGGGACTGAATCTCCTCTTTGTAGGCAAAAGGAGCGCGACTGAGAGCCTCTTGAAAGAGGGGTTGAGCCTCTTGATTTTTGCCCTGTTCTTTTAGTACGATCGCCGCCGCTAAAATCGGTCGGAAATCTTTAACATCCATCTGTTGAGCTTGTTTATAGGCGTTTAAAGCTTCCGGATAATTTTGCTGCTCGAAATAGATTTTGCCTAAAAGTAACTGAACGGAAACGATATCGATTAAACTAGCGGGATTATTGGGATCGGCAGCAGCTTTGAAAGCGCGATCAATCGTGTCTTTGACCAAACTAATCGCCTCGATAGAGCGGTTTTGGCTGAGAAATAAATTAGTTAATCCAGTTAAGGCCCGTAGATCTTGGGGTTGGGAGGCTAAAAGGCTGCGATAACTGGCTGTGGCTCCTGCATAGTCCTCTATTTGCTGTTTTGCTTCCGCTAAAAGTAGTAGATAATCGGATTGTTGGGGGTTAAGTTGCGCTAATTTTTCTAAAGGTTCGATCGCTTGCTTTAAATCGCCCTGCTGTAAGCGAGTATCTAATAATCCCCGCAAAGCCGTCTGATTATCGGGTTCACGCTCTAAAACCATCTGATAACCCAGTGCTTGACTGGCTAATTCCTCTTGTTTCACTGCGGACAGATGACTCTGACCCGAGGATTGCTGACTCTGGAGAATAGAAGTCAATAGCGGCATGGTCGAGAAGGACAGCAAAGCAAATAACATCAGGATGAGACCGATGGACAGCCAACGACGGTTAGAGAGAGAGGCTTTCATACACTGGGGTGGGGAACAGACAAGAAAATGTTATGGAAATCTGGAGATTTGATGAGAGGATCGATCGAATTCGCCGCTCTTTATTGAGTACAATGGGCAGACAGTCAAGACTCAAAAGGGTTTTGACAAGGTTGACAGTCAAAAGATCATGGTTCTTAATATACTAGATGCCAGTAGATTCGCCCTAGAGGGTTATTGTAATCCTCCAGATCGCGCTTTTGACTTGCTTGATTACTAATTTACTATGTGTCTCCGCCGCTAGGAGTGTGATATGAATCGTTCTGGGAATCGGTTTACCGAATCACCGAAAACCCCCCCGACTCCTGAAGTGGAACTTCAGGAAGTCCCCCTTGAGTCCCCCCATACCGAGGCTGACTTAGCCGTAGAGTCAGCCACCCCCGAAGAAGTCAAACGTCAACAACCGATCCCCCCTCCCAGTCATCTGCGGCAGTATCGGGCGATCGGTCTCGTCTATGGCCATTATCAGCGATCGGAGGAACAATTAACTAAAGGCAATATTTTAACTGCCGATGGTACTCTGATCGATTCTGTAATTCTCGGTCGGGTGATCAGTTTGGTTAAAAATCATCTCGATCTGGAAAAACCCCATCTTTGGGTGGTTTATCCCCGCACCCGTCAGGAAAATGATGCCCTTCATGTTCAGATTGTCGGTGTTTGGGAACCAGAAACCCTCAAAAAAGAGGATGATCCAGAGATAGAGCCACTCCTCGCTTCTACCCCGGGTTATTTCTCGATTCGAGGTGAAGTCATCTTTACTGAACGGGAAAATCAAGCGGTAGTGGTCAAAATCCGACAAATGCCCAAAACTGAAGCGGAGAAACCCAAGTTTTTTAAACTAAAATTGCGCGGCACTTTGCCAGGTAAACCGGTCAGTCGTTTTTGGGATTTTCAGGTACAACTGAAAGGGGATGCCTTAACTATTTTGGAAGGTTTAGACCTCGGTTTTGCCAGCAAGAAAAAACCGATGGGTAAGGGGGGTTTTAAAAAGCCTTTTGATAAAAATCGTCATCCCTCGGCCGATAGATATTATCGACCGGAAGGGGAAGGAGAAAAGCGACCTTTTACCCCCGGACAATCCCCTATCCCTCGGCCTTCCCGACCAAAAACCGTATCGGAAAACTAATTTTTTCTAGGGATGGGTTCTGCACCCATTCCTAGGTTTACGGGCTTTTTTCGTAGTAGTTGATCCTTAGTATCTGGGAATATGAGCGCGAATTCTATAACTATAATCTGTTCCCAAAATCTCGGTGATAAAAACCGCCAACTGAGTGCCTAAAATCGCTTCATCGGCAGAACTAAAAGATTTATAATCTTCTATTAACCACTCTTGACCACCATTAACTAAAGTACATCTAAAGGTGCCAAGAGATTCGGCGATTTCTGTATATTCTGTATAGTTTCTCGTTCTTACTTCCCCCCTACTATCTGCCCTCAAACATAATTGATTAAGTTCTGCATAAAATTTGTCAGGAATTTTGTTTAAATCACCCCCTTTAGTTGCCCAACGCATAAAAAGATGGAAAGACCAAGGAAGATTGAGATAAACTAGATAACATAAAACCAGAATAATTGTTAAATATAAGGAGGAAGTCAGGAATTTATCATATTTCCTTTTTCGGGATCGATTTAGACGTTTGGCTAAATCTAGCTTTGATTTTCTCATGAATTTTAATTAGTTAAAAGTAATTCGTAAAAAGTTAAGATGTATAAAAAAATTCTGCGTTTTGCTCCGATTATCCTGTCCTTGAGTTTGTTTATTCTAGCGGTCTGGGCAATTAGTCAAGAATTTAAACACTACACTTTTGCCCAACTCTTGGCTAGTTTAAATCATATTACCACAAGTCGTAAGCTAGAAGCTATTTTTTGCATGGCTTTGGGTTATTTGTCGATGACAGGTTATGATCGCCTAGGTTTTTATTATATCAATCATCCCTTAGCTTTAGGCACTATTATCCGTACTGCTTTTATCAGTTATGCTCTTGGTAATACCATTGGTTTAACCTTATTTTCTGGGACAGCGATTCGTTATCGTTTCTATACTCCTGCGGGGGTGGGGGTGGTGGATATTGCCAAAGTTATCACTTTTACCCATTTAAGCTTTTGGTTAGGAATGTTAGGCATTGGTGGTGTAAGTTTCCTCCTCGATCCCCAACGGATTCCTCAACTTTTAAAATTACCTTTTTTAACTACCAAACCTTTAGGAGTAATTTTTTTATTCCTGGTTGCTGGCTATTTTTTCTTGACTCTCACTTATAAAAAACCCATAAAAATCGGCCAAGAAAATATCTATTTGCCTGCTTGGAATCTTTCCCTGGCTTTGATTTTGTTGACTTTTATCGATTGGATATTAGCCGCTAGAGTTCTATATCTTCTTCTCCCGGACAACTACAATACTTCTTTTTTAGGATTTTTCGGTCTCTATGTATTTGCCATGACAGCAGGGGTATTAAGCAACGTGCCGGGGGGAATAGGTGTTTTTGAGTTTATCATGCTGAGATTACGCCCCGAATATGTGTCTAATGCCGAGCTTTTCGGTTCTTTAATCGCCTATCGAGCTATTTATTATTTGCTGCCTTTAATTGTCGCTTTTGTCTGGTTATTGGGTTACGAAGTTCGCAGAAAATAAGGCCAGCAAATTAGCTTAAACGGACAGAAAAAGTCCCCATGCCGTCATAGCTGGGGAGCATCAATCTAGTAGGCTAAAGTTTCTAAAGTTTCCCGTAGATAGGAACAAATGCGAGCATCAGCATCGTCTCTATTTTTACCTGATTCTAGTTGTTCTTGCTGCCAACGCCGAAAACCGGAACTAGCGGCGATGGCTTGTTTTAAATGCTCCCAAGTATGATGGTCTTTGTGACGTGGGGTGTCGGAAAATGTGGTAGAGTTGCCCATCTTTACCTCTCGTGGTAGGGTTGCACCTTTTAACATAACTTAAAAATCGCTGAAAATTCTGATAACTGGGACACAATTAGGCAGAAAAAGGTGTTGCCTAGCGGGAAATCTGCGGGGATGCCAACACCTTTTTTGAGGAAATCTAGCGGATTTTTAGGAGATTTTGCTGGTTTCTGCCGCTTCTTCCGTCACCACTGCCTGATTTAAAGCTGCGGGGGGAATGGGGATAGGAAATACCGACGGCAGGTTAGCGGTGGTATCTTCGGGAGGCTGCGCAGAGTGAAAACGACGGTAGCTTAAAACACCCGCTACGGTGATTGCTCCTGTGGCGGCGGCAACCCCTAAAATAAGTTTGTTAGGATTGACATGGAGGGTGTTATTGCTGCCAAAAATGCTTTTACCTTTAGCGAATGCACAAGCGGAGGCGCTGCCGGCATCAAGAGTACCTAAAACAATGCCACTGACGAGGGTGGCACTAACGGCGATGGAGGTGAAAAAGGTTTTCTTCATAATTGCCTTGGGGATAGGTTGTCAATAGCGATTATCCTTGCATTATAGATATCTAAATCACAATTGTCTATTTTATTTCCGTTGGTGACATTGAAATAATTTTGTTTAAGAATAATGAATTATCAATATCGTGTCGGAGGTAGTCTTGCCTATAACCATCCTACCTATATCGAGAGAAATGCCGATCGAGAACTGTTAACGGCGTTGAAAAATGGTCAATTTTGCTACGTTTTTAACTGTCGTCAGATGGGTAAATCCAGTTTAAGGGTACGAGTGACTCATATCTTACAGCAATTAGGCATGGATTGCGCGTCCGTAGATATAACCAGTCTTGGCAGTAATGATAATTTATCCCAATGGTATAACGGCGTGATCACCCGTTTGTTTTTAGGATTTAATCTGACGGGAAAAATTAATCTTAAATCCTGGTTGCGTGAGCGAGAGGATTTACCCCCCGTGCAGCGTTTGGGACAATTTATTGAGGAAGTTTTATTAGTTTATTGTCGGGGAGAGAAAATATATATTTTTATCGACGAGATCGATAAAATTCTCAGTTTACAGTTTTCTCTAGATGACTTTTTTTCCCTGATTCGTTATTGTTATAACCAAAGAGCGGAAAATTCCCAGTATGAAAGAATTACTTTTGCTTTATTCGGTGTGGCTACCCCAGCAGATTTAATTCGCGAAAAGACCCAAACATCTTTTAATATCGGCCAGGCGATCGAATTAATGGGATTTAATTTGACCGAAATTACTCCTTTAGCTGAGGGATTATCCAGTCAAAGTAATTATCAACCCGACTGCTTAGAAAAAATTATTTTTTGGACGGGAGGACAGCCATTTTTAACCCAGAAAATTTGTCAGCTGTTGCGGGAAAGTGATTTAGATATTGAGACGCTGATCAAAGAGAGAATTGTTAATAATTGGGAATCTCATGATGAACCAGTTCATCTGCGAACTATTGCCGATCGCTTGTTAAGAAATCAAGACAAAGCGGGTCGTTTGTTAGGTATCTATCAACAAATTTTAGAAAAGGGATCAATCCTGTGCGATGATAGTCCAGAACAAGGGGAATTAAGGTTATCGGGGTTGGTGGTAAAAAAGGATAATCAGTTAGTAGTTTATAATCCTATTTATCGAGAAATATTTAATCTTAATTGGGTGGAAAAACAATTAGAGCAATTGCGTCCCTACTCAGAAGCGATCTCCGCTTGGCAACAGTCTAATTATACCGATGAATCGCGGCTTTTACGCGGAAAAGCTTTAAATAATGCCCTCGATTGGTCTCAGGGTAAAAGCTTAAGTAATCTTGATTATCAGTTTTTAACTGCCAGTCAAAATCTCGACAAAATAGAGGCAGAAATTAGCCTAGAAACCCAGAGACAAGCTAATAAAATTCTAGCAATTGCTCACCAAAAAGCCACCAAAAGAATTCAAATTGGCTCAGTAATTTTAATTGCTTCTCTTTTAGGTTCTCTCTTAGCTTTTATTCAGGTAAAACAAGCGTGGCAGCAAGTGGAAACCGCTCAACTAGGTATTCAATTACAGCGCAAGGGTGATAGTGATTGGCAACAATTTCAATTTGAACAATTAGAATCTTTAATTGCGGCGATGCAAGCAGTAAATAGTTTAAAAAATATCGTTACTGATGGGCAAACCTTGAGTAAATATCCCGCTACCAGTCCAATTATTACCCTGCAACAAATTTTAGATCGTATTCAAGAAAAAAACCAACTGCAAGGACACCGGGGAACTATTTATAGTGTTAGTATTAGTCCCGATGGTCAAAAAATAGCTACTGCTTCCCAAGATGGGACGGTAAAAATTTGGAATCAAAAAGGTGAGAATATTCAAACTTTGACAGGTCATCAGGGAGCAGTTTATAGTGTTAGTTTTAGTCCCGATGGTCAAAAAATTGTTACCGCTTCCGAAGATAAAACCGCCAAAATTTGGAACTTGCAAGGACAAAACTTAGTCACCTATCCTGACCATCAAGAATCAGTTTATAGTGTTAGTTTTAGTCCCGATGGTCAAAAAATTGTGACTACTTCCAGAGATAAAACCGCTAGATTGTGGAATTTATCAGGTGAAACTTTACAGGTATTTAAGGGACATAAAAGATCGATAGATGCAGCTATTTTTAGTCCCGATGGTCAAAAAATTGCCACCGCTTCCCGGGATGGTACGATTAAAATCTGGGATTTATCAGGTAAAACTATCTTGAGTTTAGGTCAAGATAATATTGGGCCTTTTTATAGTGTTAATTTTAGTCCTGACGGTCAAAAAATTGCTGGGGCAGCCGCCGATAAAACTGCTAAAATCTGGGATTTACAGGGAAATTTAAGAGCGACTTTCCGGGGACATCAAGATTTTGTCAACAGTGTTAATTTTAGTCCTGATGGCCAGTTTATAATTACCGCATCTAGTGACGGTAGTGCTAAAATTTGGGGACTGCAAGGGGAAGAAATAACTACTCTTAGAGGACATCAAGAATCAGTTTTTGCTGCTGTATTTAGTCAAGATGGAAAACAGGTGGTAACTGGATCGAGTGATGAAACGGCTAAAATTTGGCAGCTGAACAATTTAAATCAAACTAGGGTCGATAATACCAGTGTTACCATTAATTCCCAGGGGAATATTATCGCTATTGCTAATAAAGATGGTCAGATTACTTTACTGGATTCACAAGGTAAAAAAATTAGAGAATTTGCCACAAAAATGCGTTCAATCTATAGTATAGCTTTTCATCCCGATGGTAATCAGATGGCGATTACAGGAAGAAACGGAAAAGTACAAATCTGGAGCAGAAAAGGAACAATGCTCCAAGAATTTACCGCTAGTCAAGTACCAATTTATAGTCTTGCTTTTAATGGAGAGGGAACAGCAATAATCACGGGAACAAGCGAGGGAAAAGTTCAATACTGGCATTTAAGTAATCATCGTCCTCAATTAATTAATTCTTGGACAGCCGATGATAGTATTATCTATGATTTGGTGTTTTCTCCCGATCATCAAAAAATTGCTACTGCTACTCGAGGAAAGATTAAAATTTGGGATTTGCAGGGTAATCTTTTAAAGGAGATTAAAACCGATTCTTTTCCCGTTTATGGAGTTAGTTTTAGTCCTGATGGTGAAAAAATTGCCGCTATTTCAAGGGATGGTACAGCTAGACGCTGGGACATTGACGGAAATTTGCGCTCCGAGTTTAAAATAGAAGAAGATATCGTCTATGGGATCGCTTTTAGTCCTGATAGTCAAGAGATTGTGATTATTGCTAGGGATGGTCAAAAGCATCGATGGCCCTTAGAAACGGAATATAATTATTTACAAAAATTGCTCGATCGAGGTTGTCTTTGGTTAGAAGATTATCTCGAAAATCGTCCCGAAAAACGAGAAGCTCTATCCCTCTGTACTGGGAAAATAAAACCATTCACCTTTTAAACTTGGTTGGATTGGGTGGGGGGTGAAGGTTAAATTAATTAGTTAATTTCTTGGGTTCTTCGGTTTGTCTTATGCAACGGACAGGGTTATAAGGGATGAAAACCTTATAGAAACAGACATTACTGTGATTTTTGTCAATTGTTTGCGATCTGGAGCGAACTAATCAATTAAATCTCTTGCCAGATCAGGATTTAGTCGATTTATGCCTCCCTATAGAATCATACCAAGTAACGAAGAACCTAACATTTTTGGTTTTAACGCTAGAATTTTATCTAATGACCTTTTGTCAACGGGGAAGTCCGGGTATAATCATTGTCTTTGTGTCTTTGCTACTCTAAAAATTTCTTGAGCTGTTGCTGAACCGACAAAACGCCAGTGCCAAGGTTCATAACTAACACCTTGAAAATTGTTTTTCGGAAATGATAATTCAAAGCCATATTGAGCAGCGTGAACTTCTAGCCAGCGATAGGCTTCAGTAGAGTCGAATGTCAATTTGAGGACAGTATTAGGACTTTTACCGTCACCAACATCGAGAGCATAGCCTGTATGATGTTCGCTGAAACCTGGAGGCGCACTCAGTTTAGAGGCTGCTTTCTTGCTTCCTTGGCGTTGAATTTGTCGCTCAAACAGCTTTTTTTGATCGGCAACTGAGCGAAAGCCAGAAACAGGAATGATCTCAATTCCCTCTTGTTGAGCGGCTAATTGCATCTGTTTAAACATCTCTGCCGCTTCTCGATTCAGATATGCTTTACGTTCGTAAAAAATACCAATTTCCACTAAATCATTAGCATTTTCTTCGTATTTTATATGAAAAGGAATTTCAGTTTGGTTAGGGGGTGAAAGTACAGTGTGATTCTTGGGAGGTGGCGAAGATAGTGAATAGATATCATCAGCACCAGTAACCATCTGTTTGGGCGAAGGAACTGGCAGAGCTTTGGATGTATTTGCCAAAGGATAAGGTCGCTGTAAGGGAGGCGTTAGAGTATTTTTAGGGATAGGAGCAGGAGAAATTAGAGAAGTAGAAGAAACTGAAGGCGAGGTAGAAACTATCGCAGTGGTTGGCGGTTCAGTCGGCTGTTTAAACCCTAAATAAATCGATACACCCATTACAACAATTATAGGAATAATAAAATATCGAAAAGCTGAAATAAAAGATTTCATATTAGTTATAGTAATTGTGTGCAGTTACTTATTGTCACACTAGAGCTAGTCAGAGCTAATTAATTGAGCAGCAATCCAGCCTGTCTTACCGGACTGAGGATGATAGACTTTGTACCACTGATAACCTCCTCTATCATAACTACTGCCCAAAATTTGTACGCGATCGCCTGTACGGACAGTTCCTACCACCCCATAAACAGTTCCAGCGCCAGAACGTATATTTTTAGTTCCTGGAGTACCACTAATTGTAGCATTAGTTCCGCTGGACGAAGCTTTTGGTGGAGGTTGAGATGGAGGTTGGATTTGCGGTTGACTTGGATAAGTAGTTTGACCATCAACAGCAAGTAAATTACCTGCAATCCATCCGTCTGCTCCTGATTGGGGAAAATATATATGATACCAAATGAAGTTATCGCTATTTCTAACAGATTTGATAACTTGAACGCGATCGCCGGGATAGGCAATATGTCTTGTTGGGTATTCTAAACCAGGACCCCTGCGAATATTTTTCTGCCCTGGTTCTCCTACAATTGTGGCATTACTGCTACCAGATGGGACAGAGGAAACATCTTCAGGAACTTTAGCAATACTAATGACAGGATTATCATTAACAGTAATACCAATAGTTTCCCTATCAGTTTTACTGCCATCACTGGCTGTGATGATTAGATTGTCTGAACCAGCGTAGTTTTGCCGACCTCGGTAAATGATTCCGGCGGCATTGGCTAAAGTTTTATTAATTTTAGTCGTATCGCCTTTGAGAGTAATTTTTTTGGTTTTATTATTCTCGATGTCGTTGGCGGTTAGTCCATTAGGTATGTCTGTTTTAACAGTAAGAATACCATTGGTGACTTCAAGAGTGACTGTCAGGTTTGGATTATTGGGATCGCTGAGAGTCATTCCACTAATTGGTAAGTCAGTATTTTGGTTAGTGAATTGCTTACTTGGTACGGTAATAATAGGAGGAGGATTGGTAGGAACAACGGTGATGCTAATCGATTTGCTATCAAGATTAGAATTAACATCTTCCGAGTTGCTAGGAGGCCACAGCACTATTTTCTCTCCATCGCTAACTGTAGCAGTGAGCATATCCTCGCCACTGAAATTTTTATTCCTTCGATAGATGAGTCCTCCAGAGTCGGCTAATGTGCTGTTAATTTGTTTAACAGTGCCAGTGAGAGTGACTTGTGTACTTTGGTTGTTACTGATGTCTTTGGCTGTCAATCCTTTAGCGACATTAGGCTTGATATTGAGGGTTCCATTGGTAGCTTTTAGGGTGATGGTCAAGGTTAAATTATCAGCAGATAAAAGGCTGATTCCGCTAATAGATAAGTTAGCATTCTCTTTAACTGTTTGAGAGCTAGGAACATTCAGAATTGAGTCTTTATCCTGAATTTTAATCGTAAAGGGTTTGCTAATTCCTCCATCCCCATCAGTAATTTTGAACTCAACTTGACGAGAGCCTATTTGGGGATTTCTAGATATACTTTGATAGACAATGTTGCGGACTAAAGCCTGTGCCGCTTCTCGTGTGGCGCTAGTATTAAATTTGACAAATAAAGGTTCTGTCTCTTTGCCTCCCTCAAAACTGCCAATAATTTTACCTCCATAGCTTACATTATTGTCTTTTGTCCTAATTTCGTCCTCACCATCTCCTTGATTACGAATTCCTAAATAATCGTCTGAAGTTCCGTTTGCTGTGAATTTTACTGTCAGTTCGCCTGTGTCGAAGTCAGGAGAAAAGAAATCATCAACACTGGCCGATTCAAGAAGGACAATACACTGATTTTCTTTGACGCAGTCTGTTATTTTCTCGCTTTGTTTGCGCCAAGGATTAGCATAGTTAATAGCAGCAAATCCTGAAATGATAAAAATTGCGGACATTAGCCACCACCAATCTGACAAGAATAACCAAAATTGGAGTCTCTTGGAAATGATGAGGATTTCCCGTTCTTGATTTTTCTTCCACTTGCGGAGGACAAACTTAAGTGCGTCTTGGTGTACTGTTCTCTGTTTCCGCGCTTCTGGTAATAAGTTAAAGGCTTTGTATAAAGGCCTTTGTCGTGATTCATTTCTGCTACGAGAAGATTGGTTAGTATCAAGATTCTGCATGGTTCGTTTCTCCCTTCAATTTTTGAATAAGTCGCTCTTCTTCTTGATCTAAATTGACAGCAAAAGAAGTGAAAGCAGCTAAAGCAACCTTCTGGGCTGCGGTTTTATGTTCTGGCTCTCTTACTTGATTTTGAGGTACTTCTGGCTCCATTCTCCGAATCCAGCGATACATTGCCTTTTCTATCTCTGTGAGGGGGCGCTCTGAATCTGTCCAAATTTGATAGGAACGTTCGTTAACTTTAATTTCGTCATTTCCTCCTGAAAGATTAGCACGTTGTTTGAGATAGATGTCAGTCAAAATTTTAATAAACTTTTCTGCTTCATTAGCTCTAAAGTTAGCTACTAAATTTTGGAGTTCAAATTCAATGATATTGAAATATCGAAAAGCTAGATTACAAATAGCAGAAATAACAGCCGCACGAACTAGCAATGATGGTTGATTATTTAAGATTTTTCCCAAGCGATTCAAAGCTTGGTTAACTGTAAGTTCATCGTTATTCGGATATTCAATAAGTCCATAGGTTAAGACAACTGTTTTTTGTAATGCCTCTTGTTTTCTCAATGTCTTTTCCCATTCGCTTGATGGGCTGGATTCTTGTTCCCATTCGTTGAGCAGTTGGCAAATCGTTGCTCGATTACCTGGAAGATTATAAGCATTTGCTAAACTCAGAGCAATCGCGTGATTTAAAACATCTATATGTTTCTGTGTTACCTCTTTGAGCCAGTCTTTGAGTTGCTCTAGGTATAGGGGAACTAGGTAAAACAAAGTATGATAACCCAAATAGACATGAACGAGAGGAAATCTACTTTCTGAAAGCTCTTTCAACCAGTCTAAAAATTCAGCCCTCAGACAACTTGAATTTTGATGATCGTCCCTAGCAGTATAACCCACGGCAAGGGCAATAGTGGACCCGATACAGTCTTCTCGAATTTTCTCAAAATTTTGCTTGTTTTCCTCTAAATAATTGCAGCGATATATTGAACTCAATCTCAGAATAATTTCTGATGTTGATAAACAATTTTTGAAAATCAGTTCCTCTAGGTTTTGAATTGATTGGATGAAATTAGTATTGCCAAGATAATCACTGTATTTGCTAATTAATTCAGGTTTTTTCGTAGCTGAATCCCCAGAAAGTGATTTAAATAATTCCAGGAAAATATTAACGATAAAATCAAGAAGAACTAAGATAAATTTTTGTTGCTTTTTGATTGGTTGTGCATTACTATTTTTAGTATTGTCGATCAATTCTTTTTGCTTACTGATAGTCAGAAAATAGAACTGTTGAAGAGTTTTAAATAACTCTTGCTCACCTCCATATTGATACCATCGTTTAATTGCTCTAGCTGCCACATCCTGAATAGCAATTTCTCTCTGAGCGGCCAGTTCAAGTAAAGCATTTTGAACTTTACCTGTTGTATTCTTTGAAACCAAGCCAAGATCACTAATGGTCTCAATAATTGCATTGTGTAACTGGTTACGTCGGACAGAGCCTCCAGATAATTCCCAGTTAGAAAGATTTGATTGAACTGACTCTTTGATGAAATTAACTAGGGTTGGCAAAGTGGTGAGAATTTGGCGGCGATGGCTATCCCACGCAACCTCAAACAGTAGTCGACGTTCATTAGAGCGATTTAGTGCTATTTGGCGAAGTACCAACTGATTTTCTATATCTTGTGTCTGGACAAATTTAAATCCATCAAGCTGGTCAGTTTCAACAATAAAATCAGTAAATTCAAAATGGTTGCTTAGGTTGATTAAATCACTATAATCAAGAGCTTGTAAGGAAGCGTCTCTTTTTTGCCAAACGTCTTCTACAATCTTCTCTAAAGCAGCAAAAAATTGATCTTCAAACAGACCATCAAAAAGACTTAAACTGATCGCTAACAACTGTTCACGCGAACTCAAGTAAGTATTATACCATTTCTTGAGACTTTCCCGTTGATTATTAGCTAAAGCAAAAATTTCTGTTAGTTTTTCTTGGTTTATTTGTTCGTTAATGTCAAGCTGATTTAAAATCCTTGCACAGTTATTTATTCCGGCAAACGTGACAATTTTTTTGTTGCCAAGTTGGGCGTGCAAATATTCTTTTATTCCGATAACATCTTTATTTGTTAGTTCACTTAAAGGTGATTCATTGATAACTAAACTTAAGAGTAGCTTGGTGTTAAAATGCAATTTATTATATAGACTATTAACCAAACTTTCTGGAGTATATATCTCTTCTCTTTCTGGTTGCCACCAATAATTATCTAATCCTATCCCAGCCCACCTTGATTTCGGATAGTCAGTGGTCGCTATAACAAAGTTTGTTTGAGCAGATTCTCGCAGTTTGCTCAAATCACTACTGATATTTTGGGGACTTATTGTATAGATTAAAAAGACTTTAACATCATCTAAATTGATTTGATGATAAATTTCTTTGGCTAAATACCTTGCAAAATAGAATTTGTCGTCGAATTCACCCCCTAAAACTAAAACATGATTTTGATATAACAGTCCGATAATCCTCTTGATATCTAATGATAATTCGGGAAAATCAACTAATGATTGCAATAGACTTTCTGGGGATAAGTGAGTAAAGCTACTATCTTCATTCCCCAGATAATTGTAAGTATTTACTGCTTGCTTAATATCTCCAATTTCTATTTTTTCTGCTTGAAGATTTTCTACTGCCATTTGCCTTATTTCTTGAGCTTCTCTCTTGGGATCAGTTCTAGCTCCACTGATTTTTGAATAAGGAATGACTGATTTTGGAGTACAATGTAGTTCCCAAATGTTATAATTTTTATTCATATAAGCTAACTCCATTTTTCCTTAAAAATTTCTGATCTTCTCTTTAATTATTGATCGATCATGGTTGAATTTAGATACCATTAAATTTGTTGTGTCATATCTCCTATCTTGATGCTTTTGGCTTTTAAATTTTTCGCCATTGTTTGTTCAATCGAATCTCCCTGTTTAGTTCTTTGGTTCATATTTCCTACTTCTAAGCTTTCTGTTTCAACGTCAGTCAGCATTTCCTGGCGAACTAAACCTGATAATTCGCTCTGTTTTACTAACTCCACAAGATTCTTGGCAAAAGCGTCATCTTTACTCATTAGCTTCTTCAGGACTGTTTCAAACTCTGATTGGTTTTCTTCTGTTGGCTCTTCTTCAAAATCTGCTAGTGTCCCTTCCCTTCCGGCTGCTTGAAACTTCTCTCGAATCACAGTTATCAACTGGGAAACTGCTTGAGAGACTCCTTTGCCTAGTGCCTTTCCCCCCTCCTTTTGCAAAATAAGAAAAAAAATAGTTTCAACCTGTAGGATATAACAATCTCAGGTCTTTTGTCAAGGATAATTTAGGGATTTTGATCACGTAAGCATCAGCCTTTCAGGAACTCGATACCTGAATTATGAATTATGGATTATGAAAGAGATTCGATTTAGCGATCATGCGAAATTTAAAATCGACATCCTTGCTAATCACGGGCTAAATATTTCTCCAGAATTTATTATTGATACGATTTGTAATCCTGATAAAATAGAAATATTGCCAGAACCAAAGATACTCGGTTCTTCGGTTTGTCTTGTGCAATGGACTGGGGTTATAAGGGATGGAACCCTTATATAGAAAGACATTTGGCAATTTTTGTCAATTGTTTTCGATCTAGAACGAACTAATCAATTAAGTCTCTTGCCAGATAAGAATTTAGTCGATTTATGCCCCCCTATCAAACCATACCAAGTAACGAAGAACCATTTCTTGGGTAATTATTACCTAACCCACCCGCTCAATAATCTTAATTTTTAATCCGATGGGGGAGGATTTTCTGCGCTTTGTGAGCGAGTTTCTGGGGGAGTATCTTCTCCGATAGTTTTTTCTGGGGGCAAATTTTCCTCTGGGGGGGAATTTTCTTCACTTTTTGAGCGAGTTTCTAGGGGAGTATCTTCTCCGATAGTTTCTTCTGGAGACAAGTCTTCCTCGGTAACTTCAATAATCACCGTTTCGCTAACAGCAATAGTTTCGACTTCAACATTTGCGACAGGTTCAGTCGGGGGAATTTCTGGGGGATTTTCGGAAGGGTTGATCTCTTCTGTTGCCAAATCAAAATCATCGAAATCATCGAAATCATCGAAAGTTTCATCATCATCAATAATTTCCGCAGCTTTTTCCCCAATTTCTGTCACTGATTCTGTAATAGTTTCCCCGATAGCTGCGGCTTTTTCGACAACGGGGGCAATCGTTTCTTGAGCTTTTTCGCCAATTTCTGTCACTGATTCTGTAATAGTTTCCCCGATAGCTGCGGCTTTTTCGACAACGGGGGCAACTGTTTCTTTAACCGTTTCTTTAACTTTTGCTGCTACTTTCTCAGGTTTAGCTTTAGTTTTAGGGGATTGAGAGGGAGTAACTTTCCCCAGACGATTGCCTAACCAACCGACAATAGTAAATAATTTAACCGGTTTGTCGGGATAAAAAAGTGCTTGTCTGAGTTTGAGAGTTTGCCAAGCGAAAGCAATAAATAATATGGTCGCGGCAGCTTGTCCGAGGAGGATAGCGCCTGTAATCCTTCCCGCGCACAACCAGAGGACAAGGGCATAGAATAATCCTACCGCACTCCAGAGAAAATCATCTTGACGGTGGCGATCGGGGGCGATAAAAGCGGTGGTGAGGAGGTAGAGACTACTTAATCCCACCACGACCGCTAGGATATAGGGCAACATTTGCGATTCTCCTTTGACATTTCCTTTTTTATTGTGCGTTATTTGGGGTCGATCGAGTCTATTTTTTGATTAATTTGGGAAATTATCGAGTCAGATCATCTTTGCCTGTGTTTATGAATAGCCATAGTTAATATTAGGAAATTCTGGGTTTATCCTCTGCTGCTTGTGCTGATCAGATTAAACAAGCTTTCGGATCAAATGATTAAGTTTTGGTCTTTAACAAGCAAAGAGGAATTAGCAACCCTTGATCAAACCACAGATAAACTGTTATCTTTAGTAATTAGTGCCGATGGTAAATATTTAATTACTGGTAGTGCTGACAAAACCGTAAAAATCTGGCAAAATGGGCAAGAGTAACACCTCAAGATAAGTAAGTAGTTATAATTAAATTGAAGATAAATTTCGCTTCTGATCCCCCCTGCACCCCTTAATAAGGGGGGTGCCGATTCCCCCTTAGTCCCCCCTTGATAAGAGGGGTGTCTGACAACTTTTAACACCTACCTACTTAACTGCTATAATTAGAAACTTATGCCGACAATATTTTATTGGGGAGAAGATGAATTTGCTATTAACCAAGCGGCTAAAAATCTGCAAGCAAAACTTCTCGATCCCAATTGGATACAGTTTAATTATGATAAAATTAATGGTGATCGCAATGAGGCAATTATCGAGGCCCTCAATCAAGCAATGACTCCAGTTTTCGGCATGGGAAATCGTTTAGTTTGGTTAGCCGATACGGTTATTTGTCAACAATGTTCCGAGGATATTTTCAAGGAATTACAGCGCACTTTGGCCAATTTACCCGAAAATTCCTATCTGTTATTAACCAGTGCCAAAAAACCCGACTCCCGCTTAAAATCGAGCAAGTTTATCCAAAATCAGGCGGAGGTTAAAGAATTTGAACTAATTCCGCCTTGGAAAGTCGAGGAAATTGCCCAAAGAGTTAGGGAAATTGCCAAAGAAGTGGGGGTAA
Source organism: Microcystis aeruginosa LEGE 91341 (assembly GCF_015206885.1). GTDB lineage: Bacteria > Cyanobacteriota > Cyanobacteriia > Cyanobacteriales > Microcystaceae > Microcystis > Microcystis aeruginosa_H. The sequence continues at coordinate 19,118 of NZ_JADEXY010000072.1, forward strand.
AATTAACCCCCGATGCGATCGAACTCTTAGCGGAAGCGGTGGGAAATAACAGCCGCTTGCTGTGGATGGAGTTAGAAAAACTGCGTTTATTTAAAAATAATTCGGCGGGAACTATTGACAAAAAGGACATTTTAAGCTTAGTCAATGCCAGCAATCAAAGCAGCCTACAGTTAGCCAGTGCTATTTTAAAACGGGAGACAGGCAAAGCCCTAGAATTGGTTAATGAATTATTAAATCGCAACGAGAACCCCCTAGGTATCACTGCCACCCTAGTGGGCCAATTTCGCACTTGGGCAATAGTAAAATTAAAAATTGAAGAAGGAGAAAAAGACGAGAAAAATATCGCCGCCGCCGCCGAAATTGCCAATCCCAAGCGACTATATTTCATTCGCAAAGAGATACAATCCTTTTCTTCTAAGCAACTTCTCGCCACCTTGCCCATACTTCTCGAATTAGAATATCGTCTCAAACGGGGTGCAGAACCTTTGGCAACTTTGCAAACAAAAATTATTGAACTTTGTTGTTTATTGGTGACTTAAGTAGGTAGGTATTAAAAACTTTCAGATCCCCCCGCCTATCGGCACCCCCCTTATCAAGGGGGGCAGGGGGGATCGAACCTAAAATCTATTTTTGATTTAATTATAACCAGCTACTTAATACCCTTCCTTGCTGTTCAGAAATCCTCTAGAATAAGATTCTAGAGACTTCTCAAGAACCACAATGACCGATGATGCCATCCCTAGTCTAAACTTAGCGATCTCTAGTTTAGCCACGAGTAATAATTTCGCCCGTTGGGTGACGAAAGCACCCCTACCGGGGGGGTATGTGCATCATGACTGTGAATGGACCGAGAGTCTAACCACGGAATGGATGGCATGGCAGGAAATGTTCTGTCTGGAAAAAATGCCGACCTTGCCGATGTTAGAGCAATTAGAGGGAAATTCTCGACCTAAACTGACTCTTGCGGGAGAAGGCGGCAGTTATGGCGGTCAATTGATGCAAAAACTAGGTATTAGTCTCTGGCAATGGTTATTTCAAGCATCAATTAGTCAAAGTTTTGCCCAAAGTCAGGGAATCGCCCTCGGCAAAAATCAGCCCCTGCGAATTCGCTTGGAATGTCGCAACCCCTATTTAATTCTGCTGCCTTGGGAAATTATGCAGCAAGCGGGTAAACAGGCCATATCTCTGCATCCGAATATACTCTTTAGCCGTACCACCAGCGATGTAGACCCACTGCCACCGATAAAACCGAGTAATAGTCTCAATATTCTCTTAGTTATCGGCGAAAAACAGATTAAAACCGCCGCTAGTTCCCTCAACCTCACTGCCATTAATACTGGTGGAGAAACTAATCCCGACCAGGCACTAGAATCCGAGGCCGCCAATCTTATCCGGGCCATCTCCCCCAGTGGTTCCCCCCAGAATTGGGGAGTGAAAGTCAAAGTCGATACCTTAATTCGACCGGGGGCGAAAGAACTGACCGAGGCCTTGGATACGGGTAAATATAAAGCTTTTTTCTACGCCGGTCACGGAATGACCGCCCCCAATGGCGGTTCCTTATTTCTGCGACCTGGAGAACAGCTAAATGGGACGGAGTTAGCCCAAGCTTTGGTGAGAAATCAGGTTATTTTAACGGTTTTTAATGCCTGTTGGGGGGCTTATCCCGCTAAATCAGGTCAGGAGATGATTCCCCGCAGCAGTCTGGCGGAAGTCTTGATTCACCACGGCGTTCCCGCAGTTTTGGCCATGCGAGATGCGATCGCAGATCGAGAGGCCTTGAGTTTTATCGAGGTTTTTACCCGCAGCCTCCTCGGGTTCAAAGACAAAGAAGCGCAGATGTCCAAGTTGTTTCCCGGTCCGAGAGTCCCTATCGATCAGGCCGTTCGCATCGCCAGGCAGCAGTTATTAACCCTCTACAAGTACAATCAGCCGGCTTGGACTTTGCCGATCCTCTATATGCACCCGGAATTCGACGGGCAATTGCTGCAAACCTTTGATGAGACTCAATCACCGACGTTTATGCCCAATATCTCCGGAACCATGCCCGCCGCTTTCTTATACTAGACCTCCTGCAAAAGTCTTATTCAGCTACTTGATGATAGCCTAAAGCAAGTTCATAGTTGTAAATGCCAGCGATTAAATTAAATCTCAGACCAAAACGCCGTCTCCGATTCCTATATCTTGATGAT
>NZ_JADEXY010000073.1 GCF_015206885.1 Microcystis aeruginosa LEGE 91341
ATCATCAAGATATAGGAATCGGAGACGGCGTTTTGGTCTGAGATTTAATTTAATCGCTGGCATTTACAACTATGAACTTGCTTTAGGCTATCATCAAGTAGCTGAATAAGACTTTTGCAGGAGGTCTCATGTGTGTGGATGCAGAAACACTCAAGGATAAAATCCCTAATCAAGCGGAGGGAGCTTTTTTTAAGAATAAAAATGATCCCCGGATCACCCGGGTAGGAAAATTTTTACGTCGCACCAGTTTAGACGAATTGCCCCAGTTTTGGAATGTGATCACCGGTGAAATGAGTCTTGTCGGCACTCGTCCCCCCACACCCGATGAGGTGGAACGCTACGATGTTCCCCAATGGCAACGTTTAGATGTAAAACCCGGTATGACGGGAGAATGGCAGGTGAATGGTCGCTCTCAGGTGCGTAATTTTGAAGAGGTAATTCAACTAGATTTGCGCTATCAGGAAAATTGGAGTTTAAGCTACGATCTACAACTGATTTTTAAAACAATTTTGATTCTCTTTCAAAAAAACAGTGGTGCCTTCTGAAGTCTTAAATTCCCCTTCTTTCCCCCTCCAATTCCATCTACAAGTCCGGACGGAATTGGCAGCTTTAATCCCAGTCCTACAATGGTTTGAATCCCACGGCCGCTCTTTTTTACCTGACTCGGTGCTTTGGCAGTGTAAGGTGGCTTTAGCAGAAGGATTTACTAATACTGTCCGTTACGCTCACCAACATTTACCACCGACCACACCGATCGATCTAGAATTAACTTTTTCGTCCCATTCTCTAGAAATAAGAATATGGGATCACGGTCAACCTTTTGATCTGCAAGCAAAACTTGATTCTCTACAACAACATCCCCTCGCACCTTTGGAAATGGAAAGCGATCGAGGATTACTTTTCATGCGTTCTCTTACTGATACTTTACAATATATCCGCACTGGCGAAGGGAGAAACTGTTTAATTCTCCAGAAAAGTTTTTAAGTCAATTTATCCCCTGCTAGAAACTACGTCAATGGTACAGTTTTCCAGACGAGAAAAAAGAATTATGCCACCACCCACACCCCAGACAAGGGTGGGAAGATGTCCGGAGGGTGCTTTGAGAGAGAAAGTAATTTGATCGTAGTATAACCACTTGTTATTAACTCGCCAACCGACTTTTGTTCCAAAAGCGTTCCATTTTTGTTGATCATAATTGCCGCTTCCTCCCAAACTTTCATAGATTCTTTTCTGAACAGATAGACCAAATTTTCCCTGACTATATTGTAACCAGAGTTGATTGATAGTGGCCAAATCTTCACAGGGAAAGTTATCTATATCTTCTATCTTAAGATATTTTTCTTTAGTTCGATCAGCAACTTTTAAAAATAGATTAGCCGTTTCTTGATCTGCCTCTTGCCATTTTTCTTGCTCTAATAAATCCCGCAGATTGGTGTAATCAATTGCCTTGGCACTTTTGAGGTTAATTTCCTCCCTGGTGGCAACTGGAAAAACTGATAAAACCGTTTCTTGAATTGTGTCCTGTGATCGGGGTTTTGGCGGAATGACTACGGCTAATTTTACCGCTAACTCTTGCAGGACTTCCCCAGCTGATTGATAACGTTTTTTGGTGCCAAATTCAATTAATTTATCTAAAATTTTGCCTAATTCAACACTAACAGGATTATTAAATAGGTGCTGTCTCCATACCCATTCATGTTCACTCACATCGAATAATTCAAAGGGAGATACTCCCGTTAATAAATAGATACAAGTGACTCCCAAACTATATAAATCACTGCTATTAATTGCTTTGCCATTGCCTTGTTCTGGGGCGATATATCCCGGCGAACCGATCACTGTTCCTGTCAGGGAAAGATTAGCAATGGTGATAAATTTAGAGGCACCGAAATCGACTAAAATTATTTTATTATCGCTGCGTCTCTTAATTATATTAGCTGGTTTAATATCTCGATGAATGACTCTTTTAGCATGGATAAAATCAAGAATTGGCAAAATTTCTAATAAAAGATGTTTAATTTTTTCTTCATTGAAAACTCCCTCGCTTTGTAATTCTTGTTCTAGATTTTGTCCTTCAATATATTCTTGAACAAGATATTGTCGCCCATCATTGCCAGTAAAATAGGCATAGAGGGAGGGAATTTGTGGGTGTTGACCGAGATTATCTAAACTAATCGCTTCTTCTTTAAATAATTCCGCAGCTTTCTTGAGGGCGTTACCATCTTGAGAGCTAGGAAAAAATTGTTTAATCACACAATAGGGTTGAGAAGGTTTATCCTCATCAATTGCTTGAAAAGTTTTACCGAAACCTCCTTGACCAATTAATTTTATGGCACGATAACGATCTTTGAGTAATAATTGAAAGCGACATTTTTGACAGAATTTATCTGTAGGATCATTGTTATATAGACAATCGGGATTAAGACATAAACTCATTGTTAGTTCAAAGAGGGATAGGGAAATTATGAATTATAAATTATGAATTATAAATTATAATTTATAATTTATGAAGTGGGGAGTGGGGAGCTTTTTTTCAGTGATCAGTAAACAGATAACTGATAACTGATAGTTAAATCGAGGTTTCTTCCTCTAGCCAAATTTCTGGCTGTTGATTTAATAAAAGCTGGGCTGCCTCTAACATATCATCAACAATATCGCGCAAATCTTCCTTATTATCGATATAAGCTTTTAACGCTTCCATCGGATCTAATTGATTACCCACCCCTAATTCCGGTAAACGGGGACGGGTTAATTGACTAATTAACTCCGCCCGAATACTATAACTATGGGCAGGTTTTAACGCCTCATCAAGCTGATTGGTGTTAATTAGTTCTAATTGCTCACTGCGAATTTTATAAACTAAGCGGATAACTGCTTCCTGAATATCGTGTTTTTTGAGAGCTTTTAGCAATTCTTTTTGGGGGTTTGCTGCCTCAGAAACATCCACTTCAATGGAACGAAAAGTACGCACGGGTAAAGGACAAAATTCCCATTTAACCTCTCCTTTAGCCACTTCTATTAAAACATAGCCCTTATCTTCTTTTTCCTCGCTAAAATCCACTCGATCGATGCTGCCCGGATAGACAATAGGCGGATCATTGCTAGGATTAAGATTTTGGTGTTTGTGAACATGACCTAGGGCAACATACTCGAATTGTGGACGATTTAGCAGCGATAAAGGCACAGTAAAACCTTTACCAACCGCTAAAAATCTTTCTGCTCCTAAACTAGCTCGATCCGCCATTAAATGGGCTAATAAAACTGTTGGTACATTTGTATCTAATTGGCGAATTTCTCCTTCTAAAACCGGTTCCAAACGGTTAATTAATAATTCATTTACCCCACTCAAGGATAAACCCTCGGTTTCGGGACGGGTTAAGAGAGTGGCGCGGGTTAACCAGGGTAAAGTAATTACTTGGATATCGCCGTTGCGGGTGGTGATGCGATGGGTGGTCAAGCGATCGCCAACAATAAACCCCGGCACCGCTAGGGTACGATAGATGGAGAGACTGACACCGCCATTACCATGAGAATGTTGATCGTGATTACCCACTAATAACACCGTCGGGATATTAGCATCGGCAAGACGACGGAATTGACTGGCAAAAGCTTCGTGAACAAAAGGAGGAGGAGTGGCATCGGGAAAGGCATCTCCCCCAAAAAGCACTAGATCCACAGGGGTAGCAATAGCCCGATCGATACAGAGGCTTAAACTGCCCATAAAATCCTCTAAACGCGTATTTAATCCCGTTTTTGGATTTAAACGTCCATGGGAAAAACCGCTCCCCATGTGAATATCCGATAAGTGCAGTATTTTAATCATAGTAAAGGAAAAACAGGCGTAATTAAGTACACCTGTTCAGGATTATTTTCCTAATTTTTTATCGCCATCTTGACGACGGCGATCGCGCCATTCTGTAGTCGTCAGGTAGAGAATACCACCACTGACGATAACGAGGAGAATTAAGGCGACAAGAAAGAGAGTGTTGAGAATCAAAGATGTTTCCATGGTATCTATAGATTACCTAGAAACCGTTACGACCCCAAACCACCATGGCGATCGACCAAGTGAACAGGGCGAGAATGCTAACCCAACCAAGTGTCAAAATATCCATAATTGCCTTTGTTAAACGAAATACTTGCAAGATAACTACTCAACTTTTGACACTCTCCGCCCTAAAAGTGCGGAGATTCTTGGGCTGAATCTTGCCGCTACTAGCAAAGCTAATTTTGGTCTTACAGTTTCATGTCTAGTCCGACTACACCTACAAGGTAAGCACTCTTAAAGACTACTCCCCAAGCGTAAATTTCTGTGTGTCCCACAGTATTTAATTGTTTTTCGCTCTTACCATGTGGACTTAGGATGAAAGCTTTTGTACCAGTGATGGTTAGAGATTTAGGGATTACGAAGTGTCGCTTGTTTCCTGCGTTCCCAAAGTCAACGACTCAATTTAATGCTAACATAAAGTCGCCCTAAAGGGCGAGGTTTTCAACCCAAATTTTCGATAATACTCCATCAGTGACTCCGTTTTAGAGAGGCGATCGTGCAAATTACGCTCAAGGAAAGAATCGAATCCATACAGGTGGGGAGTATCTCGGCACTGGCTTTCCTGGTTCCCTATCTGCTATTTTTAACTGTTAATCGACTATTTTTAGGGGAATCGATCACATTAATTGGCGCTTTTGTCAAGATATCCGGGGCGATAATTAGCGGATTTCTCTTTGGTGTCACCTATCGTTATGTCGTCCGCAACGATGATAATCCCCATCTCAAAGATGGTACAGTGGCAGCTTTTGCCCTAGTCCGCGGCCTAGTTCCCCTACAATTATCCACAGACTTGCTCGCTGACGCTTGGCAATTAAGTCTCTTTCTGGGAGAGAGCTTTATCTGTTTTTTATCCTGTCGTCTGCTCTTAGAGTTGACTAAGCTGCGTCAATAACCGACTCAGTTATCAGTTATCAGTTATCAGGTGTGAGTTTTCAGTTCACTGATTACTGTTTACTGTTCACTGTTTACTAAAAAAAAGCGGCTCTTCGGTTTGTGTTATGCAATGGACGGGGGTTATAAGGGATGGAACCCTTATATAGAAAGGCATTTGGCGATTTTTGTCAATTGTTTTTGATCTAGAGCGAACTAATCAATTAAATCTCTTGCCAGATAAGGATTTAGTCGATTTATGCTCCCATATCGAACCATACCAAGTCCCGAAAAGCCAAAAAAAGCTCCCCCACTCGCCACTTCATAATTCATAATTGATAATTTATAATTACCACACCCTATGGCTATTTGTATTCCCGTTAATTTACCCGATCGCTCCTATAATATTCTGATCGAGAAGGGCAGTTTAGCTAATCTCGGTGCAGAAATGAGCCGGTTAAGCTTAGGTAAAAAGGTTTTATTGGTTTCTAATCCCGAAATTTTTGACTATTACGGACATATAGCCGTTAATTCTCTAGAAAAAGCGGGATTTGTCGTTTTTACACATCTGATCCCCGCCGGCGAAAATTATAAAACCCTCGATTCGATCGCCCAAGTTTATGATACTGCCCTCGCTCACCGGTTGGAACGTTCCTCGACTATGGTTGCCCTCGGTGGTGGTGTGATCGGGGATATGACGGGATTTGCGGCAGCCACATGGTTACGGGGCATTAATTTTGTCCAAGTTCCCACCACCCTGTTAGCCATGGTAGATGCTTCCATTGGAGGTAAAACTGGTGTTAATCATCCCCAGGGCAAAAATCTGATCGGGGCGTTTTATCAACCGAAATTAGTTCTGATCGATCCTAGCGTGCTTAAAACCCTACCCGTGCGAGAATTTCGGGCTGGAATGGCAGAAGTGATTAAATACGGTGTAATTTGGGATGCTGAGTTATTTCAACGGTTAGAAGACTCGGACAATTTAGCCAGTTTTTCTCAGATCGATGGCGAGCTATTGCAAACAATTATTACAAAGTCTTGCCAAGCTAAAGCAGATGTGGTATGCAAAGACGAAAAAGAAGCGGGTTTGCGGGCGATCTTAAACTATGGTCACACGATCGCCCACGGCATTGAAAGTCTAACGGGATATACTAGCGTTAACCACGGGGAAGCGGTGGCGATGGGGATGGTGGCGGCAGGAGCGATCGCTGTTAAACTGGGAATGTGGACCGCCGGGGAAAATCAACGTCAAACCGATTTAATCGAAAAAGCCGCCTTAGAAACCTGTATTCCGCCTTTAAATGCCGATGAGATGGTTAATGCTCTCACTGCCGATAAAAAGGTTAAAGATGGCAAGGTTAGATTTATTTTACCAACGGCAATCGGCCAAGTGACCATTAGCGATCGAGTCACCCCCACCCTGGTGCGCGAGGTGTTATCACCAACCGAATCCGGGCAGTAAACGCTTTTTCAATTGTTGCATCGCCTGTTCCGTAACATCCCGGTATTTTAAATCTCCCACGAGAATACGTCCCATCAGTTGACCGGCGATCGGCCGTTTAACGGCGACATTATAGGCGATTTGGGTAAATTGATAGAATAAACCGGCTAATTTGGCCGCTAAAGCCATATCTTCCCCCCATTCTTCCCGAATTATCCGACTATAGCCCGCTAAAGCCTGATTATCTCCGGCTAAAGCTCGATCGATCGCCTCGGCTGCCTTAACTCCGGTCAAAATTGCCGGACGGATACCCTCACCGATGAGCGGATCGAGAATCCCCGCCGCTTCCCCTGTAATTAGGGCATTTTGGGCGTGTAGCGGTTGATTTCCATTCCAAAGGGCTAAAGCATACTCACCATAGCGATAATCCTCTAAATTCCAGCCCTTTTGACGGGCATAATTTAACAGTTGTTTTTTTAGATCCTCGGATTTGATGCTGCCCTTAAAACAAGCGCCGCTAATTGTGTAACCATTAGACTTGGGAAAAGCCCAGATATAGCCATTTTTTAGGGAACCAAAATCAAAAAAAGCTTTTTGGGGGGGAATAGTAGCCCCTGCGTTAGTAATTTCGAGAGTAGCACCGATCGCTTCGTTTTTTGCCGGTAATCCTAACCAGCGACTGGTATTGCCCCTAACACCATCGGCAGCAATCAGATATTTGCCTGAAAATGTTCCTTGGGATGTGGTAACTTGCCAGTGATCCTGAACGAATTTGATCTGGGTAACTTCGCTGTTATCTTGGATAGTTGCCCCGACTGCGATCGCCTGTTGACCTAAAAAATCATCGAAACGATCCCTTTGTACCATCCACATCGGTTCTAGCATATTTAACTTGGTGGTGACGGTATCCCCCTGTTTCCAAGTAAACTGTACTTGCGTGACGGTATTCTCGATCACGGGGGTAAAGTCAAAATCAAACCATTGCTTAATTGCCGGGGATACCCCCCCACCACAGGGTTTATAACGGGGTAATTTCGCTTTATCGAGGATCAGGATCGATCGTCCCTTTTTAGCTAGATGATAACCCGCCGTCGCTCCTGCTGGTCCCGCACCGATGATAATACAGTCGAACATTTGTATTAATTTAAGTCGTTGAACAAATTTATAGACAATTTACGCTATTTTGGGCAACTTATGTTTAGTCTGGTTTCTTGTCCCTTCCTCAAAAGGTTGAGCTTGCCTCTCTAGGTTCTAGCTGATTTATCCTCCAATTTCCCAGAGAGCCTATAGCGGTTTTCAGTCTGCTGAGGTACAAAAGTTATGGGTTTTAGGCAAAGGGCAAGAGGCAAAAGCCAAAAGGGAAGAAAAATAGGTGTACCTCACTAGCTTAGGAAACGCTATAGTCTCTGGCTTTTTTGACTAATTGATCAATCTTCACCTGATCAATCGTATAATCAAAAAACTATAACGACTCGATTATATCATGAAAATTGTTTCTATTAAAATAAAAAACTATCGTATGTTTAAAAATATACACATAAGAGATATTCCCCCTTTTTGTGTGATTATTGGAGCTAACGGCACGGGAAAATCTACTCTATTTGATATTTTTGGTTTTCTGCGAGATGCCCTCAAAAACAACATTCGCCAAGCCTTACAAATTCGCGGCGGTTATAGAGAAATTATCACTAGAGGTCAAGAACAGGAAGATATTGAAATCGAGCTGCAATTTCGCATGAAAATCTTAGATACAGAACGTCTGGTTACTTATCAAATCATAATTGGACAAAACAATAATCGCCCCGTTATCAAACGCGAAATACTTCGCTATAAACGGGGTGAACACGGTAAACCTTTTCATTTTTTAGATTTTCAACTTGGTCAAGGATATGCTATCACCAACGAAGAAGATTTTAGTAAACCGGATAAAGAACTCGATCGAGAAGAACAACAGCTAGAATCTAACGATATACTAGCAATCAAAGGATTAGGACAATTTCAACGTTTTAAAGCCGCTACAGCCTTTCGTTCTCTGATTGAAAATTGGCACGTTTCTGACTTTCATATTAGCGAAGCTAGAGGAAGTAAAGAAATATCTTATGCTGAACACTTATCCACCACTGGCGACAATATAGCTACAGTTGCTCAATATATTTATCAACAATATCCCGAAATTTTTCAGCAAATTCTCGAAAAAATGAAACAAAGAGTTCCGGGTATTTCCTCTGTGGAAGCCAAAGAAACCGAAGACGGTCGCTTGATTTTACGTTTTCAAGATCAGGCCTTTAAAGATCCTTTTATTGATCGCTATGTTTCTGACGGTACTATGAAAATATTCGCTTATTTAATATTACTATTCGATCCCAATCCTCATCCCCTACTCTGTGTCGAAGAACCAGAAAACCAACTTTATCCTACTTTATTAAAAGAACTAGCCGAAGAATTCGCCCACTATAGCAACCGGGGGGGTCAGGTATTTGTTTCTAGTCACTCCCCCGATTTTATCAATGCGGTTCCACTAGCTAGTATTTTCTGGCTAATTAAATGCCAAGGTATCACCAAAATCCATAGGGCTGCCGATAGCGAAATCCTCAAAAACTTAGTAGCGGAAGGCGATTTACCCGGCTATCTTTGGAATCAAGGTTGGTTTGAAGGAGTAGAACCCTAATGAACTATGATATCGTATTTTTGCTAGAAGAGTCATCTATAGAAAATGTGTTAGACGAACTTTTGCCTAAACTTATTCCCCCAGAAATCAGCTATATATGTATTAGTCATCAAGGTAAACAAGACCTAGCCAAATCTATTCCTAGAAAACTCAAAGCTTTCAAGAAATCTAGTCCCAATACCAAATTTATTATTGTCCATGATCAGGATTCCCACGATTGTCAAAAACTCAAAAAAGAACTAGGAGAAATTTGTCAAAATGCCAGTGATGATCAAGTCTTAATTCGGATTATTTGCCATGAATTAGAATCTTGGTTTCTGGGAGATTTAGCAGCAGTGGCCAAGGCGTATAATTTAAATAGTCTCGGCCAAAAACAAAATAAAAGTAAATACAGAGAACCAGACCTGCTTAACTCGGCCAAACAAGAATTAAAAAAGCTAGTGAAAGAGTATTATGCAGGAACCCATTCTAAACAGATTGCCCCCCATCTTTCCCTAACTGAAAATAAATCCCGTAGTTTTCAAACTTTTATCCAAGGTATCAAAAATGTTGTGGAAATGATACAAAGCCCCAATCCGAACCAGAACTAAAATAGACCTCGACCTAATATAATTGAAAGCCTGTAAGATACTAACCAGGGTGATAATTTCTATCGATAAGATTTTTGCGCCCAAAAATATTCCCCCCGGCAAAACCGAGGGGAAAGTGGTAAAAAAACTGCTAGATTAGCAGTTTAAGGCTAAGTCTTGGGATTCTTTTTTCAAGAGATTAACAAGGGTTTCGTCACCATTCTCTTGAGCGATTTGTAAACGACGTTCCAGACGAAGACGAATATTGTTCAGATGGACGCTAGAAAGGGTTTCCTCTTGGACGACAATAGGGGGTTTGACAACCGGTAACGGACAGGTGTTGGGGATGACTTGTCCGGCAAGATGAGGACGGGTGCTGTAGGCAACTCCACGATACTGACGATGCAGTTTCGGCTCTAATTGGAGCATATGGCGAGGATAATGGTGATTCCAGTCTTGACCTCGGTATTTACCCCCGATATCTCCGGTCTTCATCTCCAAGGGGAGAGAATCCTTTTCGTACTTAACTCCTCGATAGGCTAACATAATATCACTGACTCCCTGCAATGCTTTAAAGTGACTTTAATCCCCCTTGTCGTACCTATTTAGGGACAACAAACGAAAAGATCTTATTTCTTATTCTGTATCTATTTTTACATTTTGCTGGGTAAATTGAAAAAACTTTATAAAAATTTAATATTTTCTAGTTGGCCATAGTATCCTTTTCTGGCTGAGTTTGGTTGCCCACCAAAGGAGCCTCTAGGGATTTGATGATTAATTTGGGTTGCTTGTCCTCATTGATGAGACGAATTTGAATTTGCGGGCCGGAGGCGGCTAAACGAACCACCATCCCATCGACGACGGCGGTTTTCTCGATCGGTTTGCCATTGACAAACGTTCCATTTGCCCCTAAATTTTCCAATTCCCAATCATCCTGATTATTGTGGCGGATTTCTAAATGCCGCCTCGAAACCACAGCACTATAGAGAACTACATGATTATCCAGCGCCCTGCCGACGAGAATGGTTGATTGATCATCGTCAAATTGCCAATGTTGTAGGGGCGTGGCCTGGCTGGGGTGTAAAAGAGTTAAAGTGATCACGGTGACTGTTGGCGGCACGATGGGGGCGGTGGACAGGATAAATCTTATTTGCTGTCAAGATTCATCCTTGCCATTAATACTCAATCCGTTGAGTATAGGCTACATATCAGGACGGGCAAAAGGCAAGAGTCAAGAGGAAAAAGGGGAAATAAATAATCAGTTTTTAATAACCGGATTTAGTATAAGTCTTTAATCCTGGCAATGAATATCTCTAGTTAATTGACAAAGCCTTTTTTCCCTATTGTCTCATACTTTCCGTTCCCTCCGAACCGACCTCCCCCAGAAAATCTAGGCACTTCGCCCTAGTATTAATAAAACCAATGGGGAATGATTTCCCGATTTTGACCAATTTTTTAGCTCTTCAGGGATAAGATAGTGCTTATGCCACCTAAACATTCATCTATGAGCGGCTTTATCATCAAAATAATCTTGATATCGGCTTTGATTTCCCTGGGAATTAAATATCTTGCCCCTTTATTATCGATCGCTCCCAGTCCTCTTAACACTTTAATTCTGGTTTTTACTCCTTTTCTGCTCACGGTTTTTGCCCTCTGGAGACGGACAATAACTGATTAGGAATTTTTCTCCTTACTCATCATGACTTTTGGCAGCAGCCTCGGTTTAGTCCTGTTAGTCTTTTGTCTGTTGATTCTCTGGCAGATTCGACAGATTCTTTTATTATTATTGATGGCGATTCTTCTGGCTCAGATTTTAAATTTGGCTGTGACTTGGTGGCAGCGTCATCACATCAAGCGTTCCTACGCCCTAATTATCACCCTTTTTGGCTTCTTTATTGGTATTATCGGTATTTTTGTGGGAATTATACCCGCTTTAGTCAAACAATTTCGCCAATTATTTAGTTTACTGCCCCAAGCTATAGAAAGACTCTGGGGACAAGTCCATAGTCTTGAGGATTATCTCGATCCTAGTCTGGCCACTGTCTTCCCAGACTTTAAAACGCTCCTGACTCAATTACAACCCCTGATTAACCAAATTGCTGGCCGGGGTTTGAGCATTTTTTACGGTACTTTCGGCATTATCCTCAGCTTACTGCTAATTATTGCCCTGAGCTTGATGATTCTCGCTGATCCTGCCGCTTACCACCGTTGTTTTCTGCGTTTATTTCCTGCTTTCTACCGTCCTAGAGTACGATCGATCCTAGAACAGTGTGATCGAGATTTAAAAGCTTGGCTAAAAGGGATTTTCTGTCATATGTTGATTATGACCTTGGGCAGTTGCTTGGGTCTATCCCTGATTGGCATTCCCCTCGCTTTTTCCCAATCTATTCTCGCAGGATTTCTCACCTTTATCCCCAACCTCGGGCCAGTTTTAAGCACGATTTTACCCTTTTCTATCGCCCTTCTGGAAGCTCCCTGGCAACCCTGGGCAGTTTTGCTACTCTACAGCAGTATTTATCTGTCAATTCAATATTTCGACCATCATCCACCGCTGCCCATTTTAACAGTGCGATCGCTCAAGCTCTTACCCGCTTTTACCCTGTTGGCCCAGTTGTTTTTCGCCTCGATTTTTGGCTTTTTAGGGCTATTTCTGGCGGTTCCCCTGACGCTTATCGGTCGTATTTGGCTAAAGGAAGCTTTGATCAAGGATATTCTCGATCATTGGCGGACTGGGAATAAAAAATCTTAAACTGGGGATCTAGGATTCGAACCTAGGAAATGGCGGGACCAAAACCCGCTGCCTTACCGCTTGGCTAATCCCCATTGGACAGACCTTTTTAATATTAGCATTTATCTCCCCGGTTTTGTCAAGAAGTTGATAAAAATTTTTTACTTCGGGATTGAGAGACGCTATAAAAAAGGGAATAGAGGGATTAAGGAGAAAAATCTATGGATAATAGCGCACAAAACTGGTACATTGTCCAGGAAAATACGGGAATTTGTCAGATTATAGCCCTAGAAAACGGAAAAACCCCAGTTAATAGTCAATACTGGGGTCCTTTTGCCGAGCGGGGAGAAGCAATCGCCCGTCGGGTGGGTTTAATTCGAGCGGGCAAATGTCAACCTATTGTTTAGCGGTATTGCTGGGCGTTTTCTTGCCTTCAGTGATTTCTTTTTCCAAGATTTCAAAACCCTTCTTGAATTGAGGATCCTGGAAGGTTCCCACCTGATCCCGTTCCTGTTGAAGATTTTTGCGATCTTCCTCGCTCAGTTCCGACTCCACATCCGGATGAATACCATCTTTATTGATGTCCCGTCCGTCGGGGGTGAGATACTTGGCAATCGTCACCGCTAATCCGGAACCGTCACTGAGACTGCGTACCGATTGCACTAATCCCTTACCAAAGGTTTTCGTACCGACAATAACCGCCCGCTCATGATCCTGTAAAGCTCCAGAGAGAATTTCACTGGCACTAGCGGAACCACCATCGACGAGGACAACTAGCGGTTTATTAGTCAAAGCTTGATTGTTGGCCCGTTGACGTTCCGTCACCCCTTTGCGATCGACCGTAGAGACGATTAAACCATCGGGTATCCACATCCGAGCGATTTCGATGCTGGCGTAGAGTAAACCGCCGGGGTTGGAACGCAGATCGAGAATATAACCTTTCACCTCTTCAGATTCCAATTCGCGAATCGCTTGACTCATATCGCCACTAGCTTGGGCGCTAAATTGATTGAGACGGATATAACCAATTTTACCGATCGGGGTGTTTTCCGTGCGGGCCCGCACTGGGTGAATTTCAATTTTGGCCCGGGTAAGAGTCAATTCTTTCTTCTCCTCACCCCGTTGAATCGTGATCTTAACGCTTGTCCCCACTTTGCCGCGGATCATGCTCACCGCTTGCTCCAGTTCCATACCTTCGGTAGATTTACCATCGATAGCGATAATCACATCTTTGGGCAGCACACCGGCTTTAGAAGCGGGAGTATCTTCAATGGGTGAAACCACGACTAACTGCTTAGTTTTCTCATCTTTGGTCAGTTGAATCCCTACCCCAGTCAATTCTCCCGATGTATCGATCTTCATATTGTTAAACTCTTTGGGATCCATAAAACGGGTATAGGGATCATTGAGAGTTTTCAACATCTCGCGGATAGCGGTGTATGCTTCCTCTTGATTTTTGTAGGAACGATTTAAATACTGATTGCGGATGGCGTTCCAGTCCGATTGATTAAAAGTGCCGTCTAAATAAGTGCGGTTGATGATCTGCCAAACCTCATCAACGGTTTCCTTGGGACTTTCCTGAAAAAAAGCTTGACTTTGGGAGAGACGGAATCCCGCCCCCGTGACGGCGACGGTAGACAGGACCACTGCTGTAGCACCGAGAACAAGTCCGCGTTTGTTGATAACCATAGGTAATTTTCAGATAAATTAGGCTGTTCTTGCCGGAACGCTCTTTCTGGCTGACCGTCGAAATATCTTGGCAAAAAGGAGCGTTTAGGTTTACTGGAGACAGACAAAAGAACGCCTGTAGATTACTACTGTTATAACATTTATTATCTCTTTCTTTGTCAAACTGGTTATTTGGGTAGCGATCGAGTTGCCAGCAGCCCACTTCGCGACCTAAGATAACAGCAAAACTGTCCCGGATTTCCCCTATGAGCGATCAAATCCTTTCTTCCCTCTCCCTGGAACAAAAACGACAAAACCTTCGCCACCAAAGGCGATCAAAGGTGTGGCAAGCCCTAGGTCGCTTTCTGGTGGTTAGTGGTTTAGCAGCGGGATTAGCTTGGGGGATGACTTCGCCCTATTGGACAATTACCAAGGCCAGACAGGTGGAAATCGAAGGCACGGAATTAATGTCGTCCGAGTCGATTCGCGCTTGGCTGAAATTAAGCTATCCCCTGTCTCTCTGGGAATTACCCACCCATCAATTACGAGAAAAATTAGCGGCTATTCCCGCTATTGCCGACGTTAAGATCGAGCGGCAATTATTACCCCCGAAAGTGATTGTTTCTATTCAAGAAAGAAAACCTGTTGCCCGTTGGCGTTCCCATCAACAGCAAGGCTTTTTAGATGCCTTGGGAACGATAATTCCTCAAAACTATTATGGTCGAACTCTACCCAAAACCCAATTACCTAGCCTAGAAGTGCTTGGTTACGACCGACAATATCAACAACAGTGGCAAAAAATTTATCCCTTAATTGATAACTTATCCATTAAAGTTACCGCCATCGATTGGCGCAATCCTAGTAATCTTGTACTAAAAACCGAGCTAGGACAGGTCTATTTAGGTTTTTATAAAGATAGATTGCCGGAAAAATTAACTGCTCTTGTACAATCACGGCCATTGTCATCCAAGATACCTCTAGCGCGAATTCTCTACATTGACCTGAGCAATCCCGATGCTCCCACTGTACAACTAAAACCGCAGCCAGCCCCTATCGTTGCCAAAGTAACGGCAACCGGTAGGGATTAACTGGAATTGATCAGCAAATAACTGCAATTATTCCCTTTAGGTATTGGCAAAAAAACCAAATTATGATTTTATGAACAAGAAACTGATACTGTAGATACTGGAACCGACATAATATTAGTGATAGTGTTAACAGTGCATCTCTGATTCATCAAATCAATAACAGAATCTTGTACTAAAAGTGTTCCAATTCCAATGACATCGATTAATGAAATCGTTCCCACCTACCCCAATCTGAACAGTAACGATTATGCCAGTTCAGCTATGAGCGAAGATAATCATTACTCTCAGAATAATGCTGGAGTATTATTTACTCGTCCCCATGAATCACAGATGACACCCCGAGAAGAAAGTCGTAGTAATCGCATCGTGCCGAGCAATGTCGCCAAGATCAAGGTGATCGGGGTCGGCGGTGGGGGCTGTAACGCCGTTAACCGCATGATCGCCAGTGGCGTGACCGGAATCGAATTTTGGGCAATTAACACCGATGCCCAGGCCCTGGCCCACTCCTCCGCTCCCCAAAGGTTACAAATCGGGACAAAATTAACCCGCGGCCTAGGGGCAGGGGGCAATCCGGCGATCGGACAGAAAGCGGCGGAAGAATCCCGGGATGAAATCGCCCAAGCATTGGAAGGAACCGATCTAGTCTTTATTACCGCCGGCATGGGCGGCGGCACGGGAACGGGGGCCGCTCCAATTGTGGCCGAAATTGCCAAAGAAATCGGCTGTTTGACCGTAGGAGTTGTAACTCGTCCCTTTACCTTCGAGGGTCGTCGTCGCACTAATCAGGCCGATGAAGGGGTGGGCGGTTTACAAAGTCGGGTCGATACCCTGATTATTATCCCCAATAACCAGTTATTACAGGTAATACCCGCCGAAACTCCCCTACAGGAGGCTTTTCGCGTCGCTGATGATGTGCTGCGGCAAGGGGTACAGGGTATCTCGGATATTATCACTATCCCCGGTCTGGTAAATGTGGATTTCGCCGATGTGCGGGCAGTGATGGCCGATGCGGGTTCGGCCCTAATGGGCATCGGCATCGGTTCTGGAAAATCTCGGGCTAAGGAGGGTGCGATCGCGGCTATTTCCTCACCGTTACTGGAATCCTCGATCGAAGGGGCCAAAGGTGTGGTCTTTAACATCACCGGTGGTCAAGATCTAACCCTACACGAAGTCAATGCCGCCGCCGAAATTATCTATGAAGTGGTGGATCCTAATGCTAATATTATCTTTGGGGCAGTAATTGACGAGAAAATGCAGGGAGAAGTCAGAATTACGGTCATTGCCACCGGTTTTTCTGGGGAATCCCCCTCTCGTCCCACCAGTAACAAGGTGGTGATTAATACCCCCGCACCCAGTCCGGCACCCACTCCCGAACCACCGAAACCTGCGGGATTAGATATCCCCGAATTTCTGCAACGTCGTCGTCCTTTTGACCGCTAACCTCCTATGACTGCCATTGCTCTCACCATCGCCGGTTCCGATAGTGGTGGCGGCGCGGGAATTCAAGCTGATTTGAAAACCTTCGCCTTCCACCGAGTTCACGGCACCAGCGCCCTTACCTGCGTTACCGCCCAAAATACCCTGGGAGTCGAGCGCGTCGAGTCCCTAAGTCCAGAAATGGTAACGGCCCAAATCGATGCGGTGGTCAGGGATTTCGGTGTGTCAGCGGTCAAGACGGGAATGCTGTTCAGCAGCGAGATTATCGAAGCGGTGGCCGAGGCGATCGAGCGCTGGCGTTTAATCAGTTTAGTGGTAGATCCGGTTATGGTTTCGCGGGTAGGAGCCAAATTAATTGATGATCGGGCTGTAGATAGTCTTTTTGATAGTTTAATTCCTCTGGCTTCGATTATTACCCCTAATCGTTACGAAGCACAGCTTTTAAGTGGCATTGAGATCAATGATTTTGAGACGATGAAAGCGGCCGCCGAAATTATTTTCCAGAAGTCGGCTACACCGGTATTAGTGAAGGGGGGAGGCATGAAAGGGCGGCTGCGTGGGGTTGATATCTACTTTGATGGACAAGAATGGGAAACTTTTAAGACCAGAAGTGTCGAAACCGATAACACCCACGGGACTGGTTGTACCCTATCGGCAGCGATCGCTGCTAACCTCGCTTTGGGGGATGACCTAAAAATAGCGGTGAAAAAAGCCAAGGATTACGTTACTAACGCCCTTGAGCATTCCCTCGCTATCGGTAGCGGAACCGGTCCAGTAGGTCATTTTTACCGATTAAAAGCCCTAAATTAGTCAATTAATGACCACTAGGCCGCGTATTTCCCCCCAAGTACCCCAGAGTTGCACAGGTCGCTCCTCGGTTCCCCTCTCGGTCTATCGGTAATTAGGGTCTGCTGAAAAAGTTTTTCCTGGGGGTAGGAGTCAGTAGCCGGTCGTCAGTAGCCGGTCGTTTCGGGCTTTGTTGCCCTTGTTTTTTGTACCAAGCTATGTACTACAAGAAGGATAATGCAAGGTTTTTGAAAGTCCCAATCCTATTTTCGCAGCATGAACATCGGACTTTAACAGGTCAAAAGCCTTATTTTAAAAGGGTTTTACCATTATTCAGCAAGCCCTAATTATTATCGTGGTTCTTACCTCCGGTTTAGGGGCTTTTTGGCTTATTTCCGCCTCTAAAAACGCCGGTTTGATCGACTGATTGACTTTCATCTCGGCATTTTTAGCTCAATTTCTTGCCCTTAGTCGGTTTTAACAGTCAGGGAAGTTAACCGAATAAGCTAAGACGAATTTAAACCGCTTATTCTTAGATTAGCCGAACCTCCCCCAATCCCTTTACTGTTGCTTTTTGTCTGTTTTGCACTTGACCACGTTGACCACTAATCCTAACCCACTTAAGGTTAACAATCCAAATAAAGAACTAGGTTCAGGAGCGGTAACTAACTCTTCTTGTATGCCAGTATTCTCAAAAGTTAATTCTCCTGGAGTTACCGTAGATGTTAAGATTCCTATGGGAATATCACTAAATGGTAAAAACCATCCTCCTGAAATAGGTTGGAATAAGTTTGAATTTATCCCAGTAGTTGATAAGTTTACACCATCAAATGCCGCCGACCATATTAAATTTTGAGATGGATTAGAAAAACTTTTCGCTTCTGCACTAAACTCAGCGATCTGAGGAGCGAAATGATTACTATTGGCTAAAAGTGTTAATCCTTCATCTGTTATAACCGAAGCGAATGCCCCATTTTGAGCATACAAGTTAGTATTTAACTCTAGTATAACTACACCATCAAGCAAAAAAGCACTCCTGCCCTGCGCTCTTCCAAAACCTGTTCCAATATGTGAACCGCCGACAGTATCATCATCAGCAGTATTAGCAGTCATAGTTACCTCACTTCCGATAGTGACTTTTCCTGTTGTAGAAAAAGTAGTTGTCGCCTTTGAACTTCCCGGCGGAGCTAAAACTTTTGCCTCTGCCTCTATTGTCCCCGGCGTGTCTAGGAAAGGATTGGCATCTTTGCTCGAAAAGACTGTTGTTATAACTCCATTCCGCTGGACTAAATATGCTTTAACATCCCAAGAAGACTTCTGAAACTGCTTACAGAGACCGTTTGTTATAGAATCGGAACTTCCACCTCTAAAACCACCAATTGTAAAAGTAATAGGTGGGTCAGATTTTGCTTGCAAACTACAAATTGGAGTGGTACTGTGATTGGTTTTAAATCTTGTTCCTTCATGTGACCAATTTATTGTTCCCTGTTGTCCCGTAAGATCTCCCTGAACACTAGCCTCTATATTAGAAGTTTTAGCTAAAACTGAATCAGTTACTAAAGGCAAAAGAGTTAATTCAATTACAATTAATTTGAGAAAAGATTTTTGGTTCTTCCGAACTTACACTGTAGAAAATTCCCCAAGCTCCCTCTCTGTCCAGCAATGCTCTAAAGTTGATAAATATCAATCTAACAAAAACTCAAAGCCTTGCTGTACAAGCTTTACAAGCATGAGTTGTTAATAGTTTTGCATGACAGATTCGGTAGAGCCAGATTTTTTTGCCAGCATAGATTCCTGAACTCCGACGATCTGACTAACATTAGCCCCATAACGGTAATCTGTTTTTTGGTTTTTCAATCTTTTTTAAAGAATTTCTTAAGATTATGAAACTTAGTGATGCAGAAAACTCTTAAAAAATTGGCCACGCAAGGAGTTCGAGATGGGCAGAGAGTTGGCGGGAGGAGCGTTCTGCGAGAGCTAGAGCAAGGAACGACCCTTGAAATCGAAATCTCACGTTTGCAGGAGAACTAATAATCAACAAAAAAAGGAGTCAAAGAATTGACTCCTTTAGTTATATAGATGATTTAGCTAAAACTAAACTTCTTGTTTACGAGTGCTAAGATCACCCAATTTTTGGAATAAACCGAATTCCACTTGTTCTTCCAGATCCGGATCGACCCCGGCGAATACGTCGCGGTAGATGGTACGAGAACCGTGCCAGATGTGACCGAAGAAGAATAGTAAAGCAAAGACAGCATGACCGAAAGTAAACCAACCTCTCGGAGAAGTGCGGAATACCCCGTCAGACTTCAGGGTTTCGGTGTCAAACTCGAAAGCTTCACCGAGTTGCGCTCTACGCGCAAATTTCTTCACATCAGCAGGATCGCTGAAGACCTGACCATCGAGAGCGCCACCGTAGAAAGAAACGGTGACACCACTTTGTTCGATACTCAGTTTCGATTCCGCACGACGGAAAGGAATATCAGCGCGAACGATACCTTCCGAGTCAGTCAGGACAACGGGGAAGGTTTCAAAGAAGTTAGGCATCCGACGCACGCTGAGAACGCGACCTTCGCCATCTTTGAACACAGGGTGTCCTAACCAAGATTTAGCGATACCGTCACCGCTATCCATGGCACCAGTACGGAATAAACCACCTTTAGCGGGGCTATTACCGACATAATCATAGAAAGCCAGTTTTTCGGGGATTGCTTGGTAAGCTTCGGCGATGGTGGCCCCATTGGCGATGCTGGCCTCGACGCGACGCTCAATTTCTTCTTGGAAATAGCCCTTATCCCATTGGTAACGGGTCGGGCCGAAGAGTTCGATCGGGGTAGTAGCATTACCGTACCACATGGTTCCAGCCACGACGAAAGCGGCAAAGAAAACAGCGGCGATACTGCTAGAAAGCACCGTTTCGATATTACCCATTCTCAGGGCTTTATAGAGTCTTTCGGGGGGACGAACGGTTAAATGGAATAAACCAGCGATAATCCCGACGATACCCGCAGCAATGTGGTGAGCTACCACACCACCGGGGTTAAAGGGGTTAAAACCAGCAGGTCCCCATTCGGGAGCTACGGGCTGCACATGACCGGTTAAACCGTAGGCATCGGAAACCCACATCCCGGGACCCCAAAGGCCTGTTTGATGGAAAGCACCGAAACCAAAGCAAAGTAAACCGGATAAGAACAGGTGAATACCGAACATTTTCGGCAAATCGAGGGCAGATTCGCCCGTGCGGGGATCGATGAATAATTCTAAATCCCAGAAAACCCAGTGCCAAACCGCCGCTAGGAATAGCAGACCGGATAAGACGATATGAGCGGCGGCAACGCCTTCAAAAGACCAGAAACCGGGGTCAACACCAGTTTCGCCGGTGACGCTCCAGCCACCCCAAGAACCGGTGACACCTAAACGGGCCATGAAGGGCAGCACGAACATTCCTTGCCGCCACATCGGGTTTAATACGGGGTCACTGGGGTCGAAAATAGCAAGCTCATAGAGGGCCATGGAGCCAGCCCAACCCGCTACCAGTGCGGTGTGCATCAGGTGAACGGAAATTAAACGGCCCGGGTCGTTGAGAACGACTGTGTGTACTCGATACCAAGGTAGTCCCATTGACTACGCTCCTCCTATTGACAATTTAGTGTCCACTTAGACGCTTTTTATATTCAGGGTCAAAATATAAGCCCAACACTCCCGACGGTTAAGTGCAAGAGTTAGCCAACCTACATTATCCCTTGAAAAGTGTATCTATTCTAAAGAAGTGTAACTATTGTTAGAACAGATTTCAAGTCTTTGCGATCGATCTTCCGCCAGAATAGTCCAAATAAGGAGGTGGGGTGTGGGGTGTGGGGTGTCTGTCTCTT
>NZ_JADEXY010000005.1 GCF_015206885.1 Microcystis aeruginosa LEGE 91341
TAACCGCTATGGGATAGAGAGGTGCGTAGTTCACCCAAGGAGAATCAATCTCTCGAAGTAAAAGTGAAGGGAATTTCTGAAATGGAATTCAGTCTGTCTATATTTGACTATACTTTTACTAACTATAGAATCCCGATTAATTTTCACCTGTGGCAGTTCCGTCATGACTAGAGCGACAGAAACAGCGACCCTAACATTATACGAAAAAGATTTTTATCTCTGGCTAAAAACCACCGCAGAACAATTAAAAAAAGGCCAGTTTGCCGAGGTGGATTTAGACAATTTAATTGAGGAGATTGAATCGATGGGGAGAAGTGAAAGACACGCGCTCAAAAGTCTTTTAACTCGTCTCCTAGAACATTTACTCAAATTAACTTACTGGCAATCGGAAAGAGACTGGAATGGCAATAACTGCAATGGAGAAATCAATAATTTTCGGGCAGAAATTCAAGATTTACTGGGGGATAGCCCTAGTTTAAAGCCCTATCTTCGGGAGATTTTTGAGCCATCCTACCATACAGCTTTAGAGGCCGTCCGGAAAAAAATGGGTTTATCCCCCGGCAGTTTACCTAGTCAGATAATTTTTAATCTCGAACAGGTGTTAGATAATCAATGGCTGCCAATCGATTGGGAATAAACTATTGACTATCTAAATCACTCCTTAAATCGCTAAACAGTCATCAGTGAACTGAAAACTCAAATCTGATAACTGATAACTGGTAACTGATCTGGTTTTACTCAACCAATTTCTTCAGCAGGGCATCCACTTCCTCCAGGCCGGATTGATTATTTTTCAGCACATAAACCGCTCGCGCTTGCTTAAAAGCTTCCTCCGCCTCTCTTTTTCGTCCCCGGCCCGCGTAGGCCCGACCGAGATTAAGATAGACATCGGCGTTATTGGGGGCGATTTTGGCCAAATCTTGATAGGCGATAATTGCTGCAAGATAATCTTTTCTGGCCAGATGGATACGACCGATTCCCGCTTGTGCTTCCAAAGATTGGGGTTGTAGGAAAACAGCCCGACGATAAAAGGGGAGAGCCTCGTCAAAACGCTCTTGTTTTTCAAGTAAAATCCCTATTTTTAGCTGAATTAAAAAATTTCCTGCACTTTGTCGCTCTATTTCTTTTAAAATTTGGGTTCCGCCATTTAAATCGCCCTGTTTGAGCAAAAGGCTGGCCAGTTGCAATCTTAATTCACTATTGTTAGGGAATCTTTGCAGGGATTTTTGGAGAAAATCGAGGGCTTCGCTGCTTTTATTCTGTTCGATCAAGGCTTTACCCATGATTTCGTGGGCTTGCTGATTATTGGGGTCGAGAGCTAAAACCCATTGGTAAACTTCGCCCGCTTTTGCATAGTTTTTTTGCCGTAATAATACCACCCCTAAACCGAGGTAGTGTTGGACGTTTTTCGGTTCTATTTGAATAGCGTAGTAGTAAGCGGTGGCTGCATTGTCATAATCGCCGATATTAGCCAAACTATAACCGAGAGCATGGAAAAAGTCGGGATTACTCGGATCGAGACTTAAGGCTTTTTGGTATGCTTGGGCGGCGGCGTTATAATCCCCTTGCCGCGTTTGTAAAAAGCCGATCCCGGAGAAAATTCTGGCATTATTGCCATCAAGGGCGGCGGCCCGCTCGTAAACGGCTATAGCTTCCCCATAATTGCCATTTTTGACCAATTGCCGCGCTTGACGCAGTAGTTCGTTAACCTGTGAATCCTTGCTCACGATTGCCCCGGCTGGACTATCAGCGATCGCAATTGAGGGGGAGAAACAGCCCCCCGCGAGAAGACCGACGAGCAAGATTAAACGGGTAAATTGTTTCATCGCTTTACCTTTGTTAACGATTCTTAATTAAAGTTTATTGTAAATGGTATTGACAAAAATCAACTATTCTGAATCACCCTTGTACGAGATTATTGCGGGCCTCTTGGGCGACTTGGGCACTTTTGTCGCCGGTTAACTGGGTCAAAACAGCGATCGCATCTTGCCCCCCTAAGCGGCCTAAAGCTTGAGCGAGACGATAGCGCAGTTGCCAGTCATCATCATTAGCCAAGGGAATGAGTAAAGAGACGGCGCGAGGGTCGCCTAGTTCCCCAAAAGCGCTAACGGCGGCCGTTTTTACCAATTCATTATCGGAGTTTAGGGCGATTTCCAGCAGTTCAAAGCCCCGGGGTTCCCCCAATTCGCCCAAGGCCGCCACAATGCTAAATTGAATTAACCAGTCGCTGGATTGTTGATAGACAGCCACCAGATCATCGTAGGCTGCCGTTAATTTTAACCCCCCGATCGCATCGGCCGCGGCCGCTTTCACGTCGGCTTCGGGATCATTTAACAAACGATCGCGTAGAATAGTTAAGGCCAGATCGAGATTCTGACGACCGAGGATATCTAGCTGACTTACCGCCGAATAACGCACCCTAGCGTTACTATCGTTAATCAAAGGCTGTAACATCTCGAAGGCGATTTCTGGGGCTAAATAACGCAGTTGGTTAACTCCCGATAAGCGATCGCCATAATCATCGGAATCGAGCAGCCGTTGCACGGATTCGGGGGAATAATTCATAATTTGATGACACCCTTAACAATTGGACTGGTATTAATTGTCCCATGAATAGTTATCGACTCCTGACTATCTTGATCATCTTTAGTTCCCCGGTTTTTTGGGGCTGTAGTCCCCCCTCTCCTATTAAAAAAGAACCGACGGCTAAGATAATCATTTCTCCTTCTCCCACTCCGATTATTTCCCCATCAGACATTAAGGCCGCTAATCGTTATCGTCAATTGGGGTTACAGTATCGTCAACAGGGAGATTTTATCAAAAGTATTGAAGCTTTAAAAAAATCGGTACAGTTAAACCCCAATCATCTAGACGGGAGAGTAATTTTAGGTTGGACACAACACCTCGCTAAACAACCTTTAGCGGCACAAACAACCCTAGAGGAAACGATTAAAATTGCTCCCGATCATGTGGCTGCTTATAATGCTTTGGGTATTGTTTATCTTGTCGGTGGTCATCTTGAAAAAGCCGTAGTAACTCATACTAAAGCCGCTAATTTAAAACCCGATAATGAAATCGCCTACTATAATTTATCCCTCGCCTATCATCGCCTAAAAGATTTTGATTCAGCTATTAATAAAGCTAAAAAAGCAGTTAAATTAGAGCCAAATAATCCCCATCCTCTTGTGGCTTTGGCAATGATTTATTTAGATCAAGGTGATAGTAAAAAAGCGCAGGATACCTATAGAAAGGCTAGGAATTTAGACGGTCGTTATCGAGAAAAATGGTTTCTGGCACACCTGAAGGAAGCGGGTTTTAGTCAGGAGCAAATTCAATTAGTCGAAAAGTTACTATCCAGTTAGATTGAAAGTTATTATTTCCCCTTAAGATGCCTGTCGATGTCCCAGTTTTAGGAAAATAGTTTCTAAATCTTCGCGGCAAGTATAAAACTCGCTTAAGGTCAGGCCAGAAACGACTAAAGATTTCAACAATTCGGCACTATCTTCTAGGGTTCCCGTAAATTTAACTCGGAGAGTATTAGTATTAATAATTCTTTGCCAACTTTCCACAAAAACACATTGTTTAAGAGCGGTTTCTAAGGCTTCTAAATTGCCTAGGGTCGTGATCTGCAAGTATTGACCAGCTAGACGTTGATTTAATTCTTGTAAAGAGGTACTTTCCACTAGATAACCTAATTCCATGATGCCCACAGAACTGCAAAGTTCGGCTAAATCACTAAGGACATGGGAGGAAATTAAAATAGTCATACCTGCCGATTGTAAGACTTTAATAATCTCACGAAATTGTAGGCGAGCGATCGGGTCTAATCCAGAAACTGGTTCATCGAGAAGTAAAATTAAAGGTTCATGGATAATGGTTCGGGCTAAACTTAAACGTTGTTTCATTCCCCGGGATAAAGTAGCGATCAAATTATGGCTTTTATTGGTTAATTGTACAAGTTCTAGAACCTCATAAATGCGGCGATGACGTTGGGAGCGAGGGATATGATAAAGACGGGCAAAATAATCCAGATAATTCCAGACATTTAGGTCATCGTAGAGAGGAAAATTATCGGGTAGATAACCTAAATTTCTTTTGAGACGGGGATTACTCTCATCTCTTAAAAGACGTTCTCCGTGCAGATATATTTCTCCGGTTGTCGGTTCTTCCGCTGCCGCTAACATTCTAATTAAAGTGGTTTTTCCCGCTCCATTTGGACCGATTAACCCGTAAACTTCCCCCGCTTCAATCTGTAAATCCACTTGATTAACAGCCCCATGGCGGTCAAATTGTTTAGTTAAACCAACGGTGGCAATGGCTAATTCGGGTGGGTTCATAAAGTTTTTTAGTTAGGTTCTGAGGGTGACTCGCTAACCACGAATATAGGGTTTATCTCCCATGACTTCCGCTGGTTGTTGTTAAATTGTTTAAGTCTTAATATCTTCTCAATTTTTTGATAATTGACCACTGTTACATTTGGTAAATCGAGGAGTTGATCAAAATTTATCCCCATAACCTACCTCCTATTCTGTATTAATATTATAACATTCTCACACAGAACCTAGAAGAGCTGCCTCATCTTCTGAGAATTCATAATTGATCGGTAAATACCTTGTATAAGAAGATTCCAGGCGAAAAAAAGCCAAAAAGTAGCGGACTGTATAGCGCGGCACTACATCTCAGAAAAAACCTCCTACAATGGAGACAAGAATGATCAGAGATCAATGGGGGTGAACGTCATGTTAGTGATTTTAACCGACGAACACATTCTCGATACGGGTTCTGTGTGTCAGGGCTGTCTTTTAGCCAACCAGCAGGGGCAGCCCCGGTGGCGAGAGGGTAAACTAGGCTGTGGTCACTCCTTGGGCAAAGGAGGAAGCCAACAGCCCAATCTCTACGAGTGTCAGATGGGCTTTACAATTGCTAATATTGAAGGCTAATCGGACTTGCCAAAGGATTAACCTAGAGTTGAATTAGGGGGATTTTCTTTGGACTCCGAGGAGAGAATCAAGGCTATTGCTCATCCCCAATTCAGCTTAGATACAATGACAATAATGGCTAAGGGTTTCGTAGCATTGATCGTAGGCTTTTTGAGCTTGGGTTAAAACATCGTCGGAAATTTCTATATCTAATTTTCTGGCTTGTTTAATAATTTTACCCGCTTTGATATTCTCGGAGGAATCGCCTATCCCACGAGTGCCAGTAGTGTTTAAAACTCGATATTCTTCCGAAAATCCCGTTTTAGTATCGAGATGACTCTGTAAACTATTAAAGACCAATTGACTTTGGTTTAATACTTGATCGTGGGTGATAAACAAACTCTTTTCTTTGCTGTTAATTAAGCGAGCATAACTTTCTAAGGTGGCTAAACGACCAGTATAATAACCCAGGGCGTGCTGCTCATTTTGATGGGGTTTAATATCTAGAATACTAGCTAAAGTACGCTTCGGTTCTCGTAGTAAAAATATGGTCTTAACCGCATCAGATTGTAAAAAACTATGATCCAAAAACTTCTGATCGTGAAGAACTTTATCTAAAATATATTTATGATTCATGTTTAAATCTTTCAAACGCCAGTAGAGTTTAAACATTAAAGCTTTAAAATCCTGTTCCCTCTCATAAACCAGATGAGTTTCGCCAAAACCGATAATTTCAGGATTAGAATTGAGGATATGGGTCAATAAAGACGAACCCGATCGCATATGGCTAAGAATAAATAAAACCTGATAGGGTTGGGGACGAAAGAGGATTTTATAGGGGTCTTTGGGTGTATCAATGCGGATCTGAAAATACTTATAAGTTAAACGATGGGTTAAACCCTGCCAAGATTGGGGTAAGCGATCGAGGGCTATAGTCATAGGTTAATCAGGAATTGTGTCAACTTGTCGCTAAGATTCCCCTATAATGTATCCCATTTAAGACCCAAACAAAAGTGAGGTTTATACAAAATGGGATTGCCAAGTTGTTCGCTCTGGTTTTTTACGGCGCGAACCGATGTCTGGTTTATGATGAACACTATTCCCCATTTAGTCAAAATGAGTCAGTTTCCCTTCGAGGAAAAGGTACTCGCTATTGACACGGCCCCTTTAAGCGGGGAAAAGGTTAATCGCCCCGGACTGGGTACAATGGAGGAATTAAGAGCCTGTGGTGAAAAATTAGTTAAAGATGGCATAATCGATCGCCTAGTGGATTTTAACTACGATCCCAGCTATCGTCAGCGCATCTATCAAAAGCATTTTGGCAGTCCCCTCCGTTCCACCCATAACTACAAAGGTTATCCGATTTTTGGCTCGATCTTCAAAATCGAGTCATGTCGCAGCGACTATATGGTTCATTATGACAGTGACATGATGCTCTACCAAGAACCGGATTACAGTTGGATCCGCGAAGGGATCGAGTTAATGGAAACCCATCCAGAAATGATGTTTGTGCGTCCTTTGTCCGGTCCACCGCGGCCTGATGGTACGATTTATTCTCAGCATCCTTGCACAAAAAATCCCGATGGATTCTATCAATTTAAATTTTTTGGCAGCCGTGCCTATCTACTTAATTGTCGTCGCTACGATCGCCTGTTACCGATGACCCCCCTCTGGCGCTCTTATAAAAATACCTTTCTCGATCACTTACCCGATGGTTTAAAAGCTTGGGGCAATATTTTGACCGGCAAAGGAAAACTCGACTCTTGGGAAATTATGGTTTCTCGCTCCCTAGAACAAAGCAACTATTATCGCGCCACTCTCACCAATGCCAAGGGTTGGACTCTGCACCCCAACGAGCGCTCTGCCGCTTTTAGGCAAGCTTGGCCGACTATTATCGAAAAAATCGAAGCGGGTATTTACCCACCGCCCCAAGCTGGTTATTATGACCTGATTCCGGAATTATGGTACTAAGAGAGCCTTAGTTCTCTAGATTTGAGGTGAGGCGATCATTGCTTAGATTTCATAGCACCGGCTGTAAGCGCCTGTTGTTTTCGTTAAACGATGTAATATCTCGTTTACACCGCAACTCATTGACGATTGCGTAATGTAGAAAGTGAGTGCGGCGACAATTGTACTTGTCAAACAATGATATAGTACAAGTAAATTGCTAATTATCGGCAGGTAGCGTCTGTCATAGATATAGATTGTGGAGTTAAAATATGTCTAGTATAAACACTGGTATTGAGTGGACTGATAAAACGTGGAATCCAACAACCGGGTGCGATAAAATTAGCACCGGCTGTCTGCATTGTTATGCCGAAGCTATTACACAGCGTTTTCCCAAAAACTTTCCCAATGGATTCAGCTTAACTTTGCATCCAGAAAGATTGGAAGAACCCTTACGTTGGCGCACTCCCAGTCGAGTTTTTGTCAACTCAATGAGTGACCTTTTTCATGATGATGTGCCTCTCGACTTTATCAGACAAGTTTTCTCAGTTATTCATTTAACACCTTGGCATATATATCAGATTTTAACAAAGCGACAAAGCCGTTTAGGTGATTTAGCGTCTAAATTAGATTTTCCAGAAAACATTTGGCTAGGTGTATCTGTCGAGAATCAAAACCACATAGATCGGATTGAATATCTTCGGACAGTTCCTGTTTCAGTGCGTTTCATTTCATGTGAGCCACTTTTAGGACCCCTAGAACTTAATTTAACTGGCATTGATTGGGTTATTGTCGGCGGAGAATCCGGGCAAAAACATCGCCAGATGAAACTTGACTGGGCAAGGGATATCCGCAATCAATGTCAAAATTCAGGGGTAGCATTTTTTTTTAAACAAGTTGGGGGAAGGACACCGAAAGCAGGGGGTAGATTACTTGATGATAAAATCTGGGACGAGATGCCTAATGCCTGGAATCAGCATATCCAAACATGGGGAAGTGTCCCACTTAAATCAGCGAGGCGTTCAGAAAAATTAGAGCTTATTGCTTAACTGGAAATGTAACCTTTAAATCATCCGCAAACGTTCCTTTTCGCCGTTTTTTGTCCTCGGGTGAATGTACTGTGATTTTTCCTTGAGATTCAAGATTGCTAAGGGCAGTTTTGTAATTCTTTTTAATGTACGGTTTTCCCACATGATGCTGGTCGTAAATCTCTGCCATCGTCATAGTTTTACCTGAAAAATTGTCCAACAACTGTGTCTCTGTGGTTCCCTCCACTCCCTCGCCAGCAATACTGTATCTTAAAATACATTTTACCCACCAAACCTAAGAGAGCCTGTATCCTAAGATACCAAATGGATTCTATAATAACTCTACTAGCCTCAAGATAGCAAAAAACCCGGCGGGAAAATCTCCCCACCGGGTCAAAAAGGCAAAAGTAAAGAATTATTTCTGCTCGGCCTTTTTACTTGACTTATCACCCATTTTGTACTTACGCAAGAAGCGATCGACCCGGCCTTCCGTATCGATCATCTTCTGGGTTCCCGTATAAAAAGGATGATTACCCGACCAAACCTCCACATGAATTTCTGGTTTTGTCGAACCCACCGTCATCACCAGTTCACCATTACAGATCACCTTCGCTTCCGGATACCAAGTAGGATGAATTTTTTTCGGCATAATAAACCTCTCTATTAACCTAACGTTTCGAGTATTGAGGCGCTTTACGCGCTTTGTGAAGACCGTATTTTTTCCGTTCCTTCGCCCGGGGATCCCGAGTCAGATAACCTTCACTCTTGAGGGGAGGACGATTTTCCGGCGCTAATTGACATAAAGCTCTAGCGACACCTAATTTCACCGCGTCCGCTTGACCGGTCAAACCACCGCCCTCGGCCTTAACGATGATATCATACTCGTTTTCCAGTCCCAAAGTCTCCAGAGGAGCCTTAATCGTCTGGATATAGGTGGGAATGCGGTTAAAATGGGTTTCTCCATCGCGACCGTTAACGGTAATTGCCCCCGTCCCCGGCACCAGACGCACGGAAGCGACCGCCGATTTGCGTCGTCCCGTTCCCCAATAAACTACCTTATTTTTACTGTCCGTGGCTTGCATTGACTTAATTTCCTCCTGCGGGAATCGTATTAATTGCTAAAACTTCCGGTTGTTGTGCCTGATGGGGATGTTCCGCACCAGCATAAACTTTCAGTTTCGTGAACAATTTCCGACCTAAGCTATTTTTCGGAAGCATTCCCTTAACAGCGTGTTCGATAATCCGTTCGGGAATGCGTTTTTGCAGTTTATCGAAGCTTTCTACCTTCATACCACCCGGTCTGCCGGAGTCGCGGCGATAAACTTTCTGTTGGCGTTTTTTGCCCGTCACCGTCACTTTTTCGGCGTTAATAACAATGACAAAATCCCCCGTATCCAGATGGGGGGTGAAGGTGGCTTTATTTTTGCCCCGTAGAATCATAGCGATTTCGGTGGCCAGACGACCTAGACGCTGATCGGCCGCATCAATGACGTACCATTTCTGCTCTAGAGTCTCTAAATTTGGTAGAGGTGTTTTGTTCATGGTGAGTTTGCCTTGGTTTACAAAAATTAATTTTTTTTATTGCCCACCTGGGTGTTGGGGGGTTAGGGTTTTAGGGTTTTAGAGTTTTAGTTGAAATTCCCCCATTTCCCTATCTCCCTATTCCCCCATGTCCCTATTCCCCTATCCCCTCTGCTCGGAAATAATAAAGAGGCTGAGTCTCGCACCAGACGCTATCGGCAAAGGGAAAATCGGCGTAACCCACCCGCAGTAAACATAGTCCTTTAGCTGGTGCGGCGTATTTGACCAATTCTCGGCGCTGATTGACCCAGATGTCGGTAAAGTTTTCTAGCGATCGCTCACCAGTTCCCACCTCCACCAACATTCCCACCAATAGCCGCACCATCCCGTACAAAAAGCCATTGGCTTGAATTTCTATCTGTACAAATGGCCCTTGACGGTAGCATTCCACCCCCTGTACTTCTACCCAAGAATGGTCACGACTAGAGTTGGCACGGTGAAAGGCTGCCAGATGGTGCTTACCCAATAAGGGAGCCAGGGCCCTGGCCATCAAATCGGCATCGAGGGGACGATGGTAGTAGTGCCAACTAAAGGGGCTAACAAAGAGATTGGGGATGGGGTCGGTATAGAGGGTGTAACGATAACGTCGCCAGAGGGCCGAGAAACGGGCGTGCCAGCGATCGGGAACCTGAGCCGAAGCCCGAATGACAATATCATCATCTAGCCGAGCATTGAGAACCTTGGCCCAATGGGCAGGTGGGATCGGACTCTGCTGCTGGAAATGGGCAACTTGGGCGGCGGCGTGAACACCGCTATCGGTACGTCCGGCCCCGTGCAGAGTGACGGTATGACCGAGAATATCGGCCAGAGCCTTCTCGATTTCCTCCTGCACGCTCCTGTGATGGGGTTGCCGTTGCCAGCCGTGGAAATTAGTTCCCACATACTGGATAACTAGGGCGATCCGCGACTGGGGGCAAGCTGTCATCGTTACATCAGTTCGATAATCGCCATGGGGGCATTATCCCCGCGACGGCGCAGGGTACGCACGACCCTGGTATAACCGCCGTTACGGTTACCATAACGGGCCTGGGCGCCTTCAAAGAGGGCGTGAACCAGTTGTTTGTCGTAGATGTAGCCCATAGCTTGGCGACGGGCGCTCAGGGAACCGTCTTTAGCTAGGGTGATAATGTGGTCTACCTCTGCTCGCACCGCTTTCGCTTTCGCTAGGGTGGTGGTGATCTGACCATGGCGAATTAGCTGGGTGGCCAAGCTGCGCAGCAGTGCCTTTCTTTGGTCAGCCGGCAGACCCAATTGAGGCACTTTACACCGATGTCTCATGGTATTTTCCTGGAATTGGGTTTACTTGCTTTTTTCTTGGGGTAGGGTGATGCCTAACCGTTTTTGTAGGGCTTCAATGACTTCTTCAGCCGATTTCTGCCCAAAGTTTTTGATTTCTAAGAGATCTTCTTGGCTGTAATCGAGGAGGTCGGCTACGGTGTTGATCTGCGCTCGCTTCAGGCAATTGTAGGCGCGCACGGATAATTGTAGTTCCTCGATCGGAATTTGGTTTTCTTGGTTGATCTCTTGGTCGTCAAAGTTACCGGAGGATTCGAGGGCGTTGAGATCCTTGAGCGGGTTAAAGAGATTAACCAGCATATCGGCCGCTTGGGAAAGGGCTTCTTTTGGGTTAATGCTCCCGTTTGTCCAAATTTCTAAGAGCAGACGATCTCTAGCTTGACCGCCTTCGGAACGGATATCTTCGACGCTGTAGTTGACTTTGGTTACGGGCATAAAAATCGAGTCGATTTGCAGAAAGTCCAGCGAAGTGGCTTCTTCTTTACTGCGATCAATCGCCCGGTAGCCTTTGCCTTTTTCCACGCGAAATTCCATCTCTAGCTTGGCCCCTTCGGCTAGGGTGGCGACGTACTGATTGCGATCAACTATCTCGATTTCTGAGGGCAAATCGAATTGTGCCGCCACTACTGTCGCCGGTCCAGTTGCCACTAAACGCCCGATCTGGGTTTGATTGGTGTAGCTTTTGAGGGTGATTTCTTTCATGTTGAGCATGAGTTCCATCACGTCCTCGCGTACCCCCTCGACGGTGGCAAATTCGTGATTGACTCCCGCGATCCGCAGGGCCGTCACGGCCGCTCCTTCCAGATTGGAAATGAGAATCCGTCTCAGGGCATTACCTACGGTTGTACCCTGGCCTCTTTCTAGAGGCTCTAGTACAAATTTACTGTACTGACTCTGATTCTTGTAAGTTTTTGCTTCTACACACTCGATTTGAAATTGCGCCACCGATTGACCTCCCTTGTTCAGTTTTCAGTTATCAGTTATCAGTTATCAGTTTTCTCTAGCTTTCAGCGTTTAGCGTTCGGCGTTCGGCTTTTTGAGCAGATGGTCTTTGACGACCCGATTCTGCTGCTGATGCGCTCAAAGCTAACGGCTGCTGGCCTCAAGATCCCTGTCACCTGAAAAAGCTGTTCACTGTTTACACTCTCCGGCGTTTGGGAGGACGACAACCATTGTGGGGGATGGGAGTCACGTCCCGGATCAGGGTGATTTCTAATCCTGCTCCTTGCAGGGCCCGGATTGCGGTTTCCCGTCCTGCCCCGGGGCCACTAACCATCACTTCTAGTTGACGCATTCCCTGTTCGATCGCTCGGCGGGCGGCGTTATCGGCGGCGGTTTGGGCGGCGAAGGGGGTTCCTTTTTTGGCTCCTTTAAAACCACTCGATCCCGCCGATGCCCAAGAGATCACATCGCCTTTGGTATCGGCGATCGTGACAATGGTATTGTTGAAGGTCGATTGAATGTGAGCGACTCCGGTAGGAATATTTTTCTTCTGTTTTTTCGGTCCGGTTTTTTTGGTTGGTCGCGCCATAGTTTTTCTTGATTGGGGGATATCGCAATGAATAAAAAATTATTTCTTGGAGGGGGCTTTTTTCTTCCCTGCCACTGTCACCCGACGACCGCGACGGGTCCGCGCATTGGTTCGCGTCCGTTGCCCGCGCACGGGTAATCCCAGCCGATGCCGACGACCTCGATAGGTGCCGATATCGGCGAGGCGTTTGATGTTCATCGCCTCCCAGCGTCTCAAATCCCCCTCGATTTGATAATTTGTCTCGATATAAGTCCGTAGCG
This sequence comes from Microcystis aeruginosa LEGE 91341, assembly GCF_015206885.1. Taxonomy (GTDB): domain Bacteria; phylum Cyanobacteriota; class Cyanobacteriia; order Cyanobacteriales; family Microcystaceae; genus Microcystis; species Microcystis aeruginosa_H. Next base: position 12,563 of record NZ_JADEXY010000005.1, read on the forward strand.
CCGCCACGTCTTCATCGCTGAGATCCTTGACCCGAGTGTCAGGGTTAACACCCGTCGCGGATAAGACTTCTTGGGAACGCGATAGACCCACTCCGTAGAGGTAGGTCAGGGCGATTTCCACACGCTTATCGCGAGGTAGGTCTACACCAGCTATCCTTGCCACGCTTTTTCTTTCTCCCTATGAACGATTTTTTTTCCAAAAACGACTACAATTAACGGTAACGATTCTCTGCCCCAAGACAGTGACTTTGGTGGATTAACCTTGTCTCTGTTTGTGTTTGGGGTTAGAACAAATTACCATGACTCGACCGCGCCGACGGATGACGCGGCACTTCTCGCACATTTTTTTGACAGACGCTCTAACTTTCATGCCTAATTATTCTGGCAACACTGCAAGCTTATTATTATATCAGATTTCTTTTACCCGTGTCACCTATTTTTTTAAAATAAATTTGGCTGCTTATTAGGCTTTTTGGCTTCTCTGCCCCTCTTTATCGCTATTTTTTCTGATTTTTCAGGCGATAGGTAATTCTTCCTTTGGTTAGGTCGTAGGGGGTGAGTTCCACTTTGACTCGATCGCCGGGGAGGATTTTGATATAATTACGGCGGATTTTGCCGGATATATGAGCTAAGACATTGAAACCGTTATCTAAATCCACCCTAAACATGGCGTTAGGCAAAGATTCGGTGACGGTTCCTTCCATTTCGATGAGATCTTGTTTAGACAAAGTTAATTCCTCAATTTCACTGGGGACAATTTAATGATCGGCAGCAGCAACCTTGCTGTCACCACAGTTCCCCCAGTATAGCTTATCAGTGATCAGTTATCAGATGCGAGTTTTCAGTTCACAGCAAAAAAGCTCCCCATCTTCCCTCTCCCATCTCCTGACTCCACTCCCCACTCCCATCTCCCTACTCCTCGGCAGTATTAAGGGGTAATATTTAGATAATAAACATTTTAACATTGCTGTCTTTTCACTGATTACTGATTACTGATTACTGTTCCCTGAAAAGCTGGATTATTCTACGACAATTCGCCATTCATGGAGTTCGTATTCCACACAACCATTCTCGATTAAAGGATCGCGAACTATAATTGCTTGGGCTTCCTCAAGAGAATCGGCTTTAAATAATAACATTCCGCCGCCCCTTTCTGCCCAATAACCGGTTTTTGCTGCTCGTCCTTGGCTAATTAAATCACGCACATAGTCCTTATGGGCGCTGACATAGCGATCAAAGGTAGTTTTATCAACAATGCCTTTTTCTATCTTGACAAACCAGGGCATAAATTCTCAGGAGGCTAGGACTGATTAACAATCATATAATTATACCGATTAATCTTGACCGTCGAAGGTGCAATGTAACAGAGCTATACAATTAGCTAGAGTTGTTGAAGACTGCTAGAATCGAGGTGACAGCTTCATTTCTGTAGCTTTGCTTGCTTCCATGAATCAACCCCAGGGATCTCTATTTTTTATCGCGCTTTTGCCGCCGCCAGAAGTACAGGAAATTGCCACAAAAATCAAGTTAGAGTTTGCAGAAATTTACAATAGTCGCGCTGCCCTGAAATCGCCTCCCCACGTCACTCTCCAACCCCCTTTTCGGTGGAATTTAGAAGAATTACGGGATTTAGAAGGATGTTTAGAGGAATTTGCCCGCTTGCACTCTCCTATTCCCCTGATTCTCCAGAATTTTGCCGCTTTTAAACCGCGAGTCATTTATATTAATGTCCAGAAAACCCCAGAATTATTAACCCTGCAAAAACGGCTTTTACAGCAGCTAGAATCTTCCTTAAATATCATCGATAATACCTCAAAAAGCCGAGCTTTTGCGCCCCATTTAACCGTTGGCTTCCGAGATTTAACTAAAGATAATTTCTGGAAAGCTTGGTCAAAATATGCTAATCAAGAGCTATTTTTTGAGGTGATAATTGATGAAATTACCCTCCTAATTCATAACGGTAGGTGCTGGGAAATTTATCGGCAATTTTCTCTATAATCCGGACCCTTGCAGGTTTCTGCGGCTGCATATCATTTTTGTAAATCTACTAAGTTGGGATTTTAAGGGGAAACTCTCTACTAAAATAGGGCGTTACTTTCGATTTTATCACTCAATCCAAGCTTTTGGGGGGTTCTACCCCCCAAACCCCCCGTTGGGGGCGTGGCGCGGTCACTGAGCCTGTCGAAGTGCCGCCCCCAAGCCCCCCGCGCATTAGTTTTTCGGTGGGATGCTTACAGACGGCTGCTGATATATCTGTAATAATCTAAAAGTCACCGATAATTGCTGGTTGTCGGTATTGCTGCAAGTGCGAGATACACCCGATTTCTACAGAGGAAGGGGTTGTAGTGGTAAAATAGGAGAGAGCAGTTTTTAAAGCTTTATTTTGGGCTTTTTTGCTAAATTTTAACCTATAGAGCGATTTTATGGCGACTCCGCCGCCCTGAAACCTATGTTACTCAAAAATCCCCCGAAAATCTCCCCTAATCTGATCAAACAGCTAGAAACGATCCTTGGCAAAGATGGAGTTATCCGTCGCAAAGATGAATTATTAACCTACGAGTGCGATGGTATCACAGGATACAGACAAAGACCCGCTCTTGTGGTATTGCCCCGCAGCACCGCAGAAATTGCGGCGGTGGTGAAACTCTGTCACGATAACGAGATTGCCTGGGTAGCGAGGGGTGCAGGAACGGGCTTATCGGGGGGGGCGTTACCCTTAGAAGAGGGGATTCTCATCGTTACGGCGCGGATGAATCAGATTCTCAGGGTTGATTTAGATAATCAAAGGGTGGTGGTACAGCCCGGGGTGATTAATAATTGGGTGACACAAGCGGTAAGTGGGGCGGGATTTTATTACGCACCGGATCCCTCTAGTCAAATTATCTGCTCGATCGGTGGTAATGTGGCGGAAAATTCCGGCGGGGTTCACTGTTTAAAATACGGTGTCACTACCAATCACGTTATGGGCTTAAAAATCGTCCTTCCCGATGGTTCAATTATCGATGTGGGGGGGGCGGTGCCGGAACAACCGGGCTACGATTTAACCGGTTTATTTGTGGGTTCCGAGGGAACTTTAGGCATTGCCACGGAAATCACCTTAAGAATTCTGAAAACTCCGGAATCTATCTGTGTTTTACTGGCCGATTTTACCAGTATCGAGGCGGCGGGCCAAGCGGTGGCGGATATTATTAAATCGGGAATGATTCCGGCGGGGATGGAGATTATGGATAATCTCAGTATCAACGCCGTGGAAGATGTGGTGGCTACCGGCTGTTATCCCCGGGATGCCGAGTCGGTTTTATTAGTGGAATTGGATGGTTTAGGGGTAGAAGTGGCCAGTAATAAACATCGGGTTGCCGAGATTTGCCGTCAAAATGGGGCGAGAAATATCACCACGGCTAATGATGCCGAAACCCGCTTGAAACTCTGGAAGGGCAGAAAAGCGGCTTTTGCGGCGGCGGGGAAAATTAGCCCTAATTATTTTGTGCAAGATGGGGTGATACCGCGCACTCAATTGGTGTCTGTTCTTCAGGAAATTAAGGCTTTAAGTGAAAAATACGGTTATAAAATCGCCAATGTTTTCCACGCCGGGGATGGTAATTTACATCCGTTGATTCTCTACGATAACAGGGTAGAAGGGGCCTGGGCAGAAGTGGAGGAATTAGGCGGTGAAATTCTCAAACTTTGTGTGCGGGTTGGGGGCAGTTTATCAGGTGAACATGGTATCGGCATCGATAAAAATTGTTATATGCCCGCTATGTTCAACGAGATTGACTTAGAAACTATGGGCTATGTGCGGGATTGCTTTAATCCCAAAGGTTTGGCTAACCCAGGGAAATTATTCCCCACCCCGCGCAGCTGTGGGGAAGCGGCTAATGCCAAAATACAAGGGTTTGCGGGGGTGGATGTGTTTTAGGTTATCGGTAAGTATTGACTGATGACTGATTACAGTCCGGCTTGGGGTCCTAGGGGCAGATTGATATTAGAGGGGAAAACCTGGACTTGTCTTTCCAGAAAACGCTGAGTGACTAATTCTCGGAAAATCTCTAAGTCTTTTTGCCATTGTCCCAGATATTGTTTGAGCAGATTTAATCGATCGCTGCCCTCGGCCAGATTATAGTTAAAGTTGCCGGCAAATAATAATGCCGCTAAGGTTTGGCCATCAGGTAATTGCAATTTTGCCTCGTTAATCGCCACGGATAGCTGAGAGGTTTCTAACTGATAAAGTAGATTGATGCCGGCTTGTATAGGGGCTATACCGAAATTGAGCCAGGGACCGGGGGCCAGAAGAGTTTCGGTGATGTATTTTTTAGCGGCATCGGGGCTACTAGGGAGAGGAACAATACTTTTTGGGGCGATACTCAGGGCTTGATATTCGGCTAAAGGGAGTTTATCTAGATATAAACCGACAATTTCCGGCAGTTTCAGGTTCAGGCTATCGGGAGAGTTAATTATCTCCACAAAGGTAATTTTCCGGGGTTGGGCAACGATGCTGATGCCATTTTGAAAATTAACTTGAGCGTAATTAGGATTGAGTACCGGCTGGCCATTTAATTCCCAGTCGGGGGGAACTATTCCCGAATATTTGAGGAAATCAACCGTTAGCATGGCGGGATTAAGGCTTTTGGCTGTAATTGCGATGGAAAGTTCTTGTATTTCCCGCAAACTAACCAGAGGTTGATTGGAGTTATTGTCAGTGGTGGTAATCATCAATTTTCTCCTTGGATATTTAAGTTTTGTCTCTAGGGTTACAGTTAAATTATTCCGGGTCTCGGTGGCTTAGTCACTATCACTCAGACACAGGACAAGAGAGCCATTCCAGATAAGTATTACTCAATTCTTTCACGGCTAATTCATAGAACCTCTGACCGTGTTCGGGAGTTGCTAAAGCAGGATTAGAACCCATACGACCATCGGGGTAATTTTGGCGAAAATTAGCCGCACCGTAAATACCATGACCAGAAGCCACTTTTTCGGATAAAAAGGCGTTTTTACGGCTCTCAGGGTAAAGATACTGAGTTAATGCCACTTCACTCGGTGTAGCGTGGGAACCCTCCTGCTCTCCATACAATTCTTTGGCTAAAAGATAAACTTCTCGCACCATAAACCAATTGGCCACTTGACATTTAACCTCGTTTGTGTTAGGCAAATTGAGGGAATCCAAATGATAATAGGTTTCCGAAAAAGCGGCTTTTAGAGTGGCAATATTGCCCCCGTGACCATTAATGAAGAAAAATTGACGAAAACTGGCTCTAGCTAAACAAGTCACATAGTCGAGGATGACTTGAATCAAAGTGCTAGGACGAAGACTAATTGTACCGGGAAAAGCCGTGTGATGTAGGGCCATACCGACATTTAAGGTTGGTGCTACCATTGCTCCTACCTGTGTCCCTACTCCTTTAGCGATCGCCTCAGCACATAGAGCATCTGTACCAATAAGTCCCGTCGGCCCGTGTTGTTCCGTGGAACCGATAGGAATAATAATTCCCTGAGATTGTTCTAGATAGGATTCCACCTCTAACCAGGTGGATAACTGTAATAACATTCGGCTCTACCCCCCCGAGTGCAGGTTGACCAATTGAGATAAAATTAGGACGAATAATCAAGTATTTTTATGTTAACCCTTGACACCCCCCCCTTGTCGGCGAGTACGGATTTCGTTCCCAATCATCGGATTTTAATCGTTGAAGACGAAGAAGTGATTCGGGATATGATTATTTTGGCTTTGGAAGAAGAAGGTTATGAGGCGCTCGGTGTTAGTGATGGTCGCGCTGCTCTAGAATTACTGCAAAGTCAAGAATCTAATCACGGTGAATCTCGGTTTGATTTGGTCGTTTTGGATTTAATGCTACCCCAAATCAACGGTCTTGATATCTGCCGTCTGTTGCGCTATCACGGCAATATTATCCCGATTTTAATCTTAAGTGCTAAGGCCAGCGAAACCGATCGAGTTTTGGGTTTAGAAGTGGGTGCCGATGATTATCTGACTAAACCCTTTAGTATGCGAGAATTAGTCGCTCGTTGTCGCGCTCTGATTCGTCGTCAAGGATTTACTTCCCTTGCTGCTGCTCCCGTGCGAAAATTCCGCGATGTTTTTCTCTATACCCAGGAATGTCGGGTGACGGTGCGAGATGAAGAAATTAACCTTTCTCCTAAAGAATTCCGTCTCCTCGACCTATTTATGAGTTATCCGCGCCGAGTTTGGTCAAGAGAGCAGTTAATTGAACAAATTTGGGGACCAGATTTTTTAGGAGATACCAAAACCGTCGATGTTCACATTCGCTGGTTACGCGAAAAACTGGAAATCGATCCCAGTCAACCGGAATACCTGATTACTGTACGCGGTTTCGGTTATCGTTTTGGCTAGGTGAGCGATTATATTTTCAAGTTTAGCGATCGCCGCTTTCTGGGATAATGACTATTTTCGCTTTTATTTTCGGAGTAGTTTTAGGTTTGAGTATTTGTTATTGGCAAGTCTCACGCTTAAATGGAGAGTTAAAGCGAAACCTAAGCGCTCTCTCGGATTCGGTGGATTTATCGGCCTCTTTTCCCGTTACCTCCCTAGTGCGTCGAGAATTACAGTTTCTCTCCCAAAGTCTGCAAGAGCGAGAAAAGAGCTTAGAAATTCAGAAATCCTTGCTAGAACTAGCGCCGATCGCCTATCTTCATATAGATGCCGATAATCAACTGCTCTGGTGCAATCAACAGGCAATTAATCTCTTAAAACTTGATCGCTGGCAGCCAGATCAAGTGCGTCTGCTGCTGGAATTAGTGCGCTCCTACGAATTAGATCAATTAATTCAAGAAACTCGCCAAAAACAGAGTCCACAGGTGCAAACTTGGACTTTTTACCCGACTAATTATCCTGTCAACCCCATTAGCGATCGCCAAGTGATTGCTCCTAAATCGATTGCCTTGAAGGGTTACGGTTATCCGCTGCCGGAAGGTGAAATCGCTGTATTTATCGAAAATAGACAGCCTTTAGTAGAATTATCGCAAAATCGCGAGCGAGCTTTCTCTGACTTAACTCACGAGTTACGCACTCCCTTAACCTCCATTTCTCTGCTCACCGAAGCTTTACAAAAACGCCTGCAAGCTCCCGAAAGACGCTGGTTAGAACAAATGGGGAAAGAAGTGGAGCGTTTGAGTCAATTAGTCTGCGATTGGCTAGAAATCAGTGAATTACAAGCGGATGCGGGGCGATCTTTACAATACCAGATGATTAATCTAGAGGACTTAATCAGCGCTGCTTGGCAGACTGTCACCCCAATAGCCGCCCAAAAACAGATTAGCTTAGATTATTCCTCTCCGGTGGATTGGACGCTAGAAGTCGATCACTCTCGTCTGCTGCAAGTTTTCCTGAATCTCTTTGATAATGCCATTAAGTATAGTCCCGATCAGGGGAAAATTCGCCTAGAAATTCGGGAAATATCCGATACTATCGGGGAAAAATGGCTAAAAATTGACGTTATCGACAACGGGAAGGGATTTAACGAAGCGGATCTACCCTACGTTTTTGATCGCCTCTTTCGCGGTGATCCTTCCCGCACCCGTCAAAAACAAGGCAGCAAGGATCATAGTACCGGTTTAGGTTTATCGATTGCTAAAGAGATTATTCAAGCCCATGGCGGTTCGATCGTCGCTCAAAATGATCCTAACACCGGCGGCGCTCGCCTACAAGTCACTCTCCCCTGTCAAAAAAAGGAGGTGGGAATTATGAATTATGAATTATGAATTATGAATTGGGGAAGTGGGGAGAGGGGAGAAAAAAATCTGTCAAGTTCTCTAGACAACTGTACAAAATCGAAAATTTTCTTGTTATCACTGTAGAGAAAGAGTAGTTTTATGTTAAGCGAATCCGACCGTGAGCCTATCCAAAGAAACCAATCATCCCGATCGCACCTATTTCGCTCGTTCTCTCCAGCGATTGGAACAGGATGTGCTGAGAATGGGAACCTTGGTCGAAGAATCCTTTCGTCTTAGCCATCAATCCCTTTTTGCTAGGGATTTGGAAATGGCGAAAAAAATCCCCCACCTTGACAAGGAAATCGATCGCTACTACCGTCAAATCGAGTTAGATTGTGCCACTCTCATGACTCTACAGGCTCCCGTAGCCCAAGATTTGCGGCTTTTAAGTGCTTTTATGCAATTAGTGCGCGATTTAGAACGTATCGGCGATTATGCCAAGGATTTGGCGGAAATAGCTCTCAAATTATTCGCCTATACTCCCCACGATTGTATGAGTGAGATCGAGGCTATGTCCCACCATGCCCAGTATATGTTAGCCACGAGCCTTGTCGCCTTGGCTGACCTCGATCAAGAAGCGGGTTCAAAGGTCAAAGAACTAGATAATACGGTCGATCAAGCCTATGATTATCTCTATCACACTCTCGCCCATCAAAGAGATATTAAGGGTGTGGTGGAACCAATCCTGCTGATGGCTTTACTAATCCGTCATCTGGAACGCATGGCCGATCATGCCACCAATATCGCCCAAAGGGTATCCTACATCGTTACTGGACAGAGAGGCTGAGGGTGTGGAAGTTCCTGAGATGATTTCCCTCGAACTCTGGCCCTCGCTTTTAGCGTTTACGACTCAGGGGGTTTAAAATTTCACTTAACCCCTCTCCCAAGAGGGATAAACCCACCACCATCGTGGTCATTGCTAATCCGGGGAATAAAGTAGTCCACCAGATACCTGTAGATAAATCCGCCAAAGCTTCCTTGAGATCATGACCCCATTCCGGCACTTCTTCTGGTAATCCTAAGCCTAAAAAGCCTAAACCGCCTAAAACCAGGATCGCATCTGCTGCGTTGAGGGTAAAAAGAACCGGAACACTCTGGACGACATTAAAGAAAAGATATTTTGATAATATACGACCCGGTGTAGCCCCGATCGCTCGGGCTGCCTCGATAAATAACTCATTTTTAACGCTGGCGGTTTGATTTCTGACCACGCGAAAATATTGGGGAATATAGGCAATGCTAACAGCGATGGCGACATTGAGGATACCACGACCCAAAACGAAAGCCAGAGCCACCGATAATAATAACCCCGGCAAGGTGTAGAGGGTATCCATGAGAAAGAGGAGAACGCGATCGATCTTACCCCCCAAATAACCGCTAATTAGTCCTAAAGGAACCCCGATAACTAAAGATAATCCTGTGGCCAAAAATACCACGGACAAGGCCGCTCGCGCCCCGAATAGGGTGCGGGAAAAGACATCGTAACCGCGCACATTTGTCCCGAACCAATGGGCGTAACTGGGGGGTTGTAGGGGATAATTGCTTAAAATGTCGGTTGGATCCTGAATCAGTCCGATCGCTTGCAGAAGGGGCGAAAACAGGGCAATCAGGATAAAAATAATTGTCAATACCAACCCAACCCCTAGGAGCTTAGTGGTTAGGTTGGGTTTCAGAAAAGGATCGATCGGCAATTTAACAGGAGTCATCGACAAAATTTAGCCATTGCATAGAACGCTAATTGTACAAGAGCAGTGTTTTTTTCAGACAGCCGGGGCCGAAACGACCATAAACCAGAGCAAGACTGCTAAAGCTAAAACAGTTAGTTTAATCAGGACATAAAGCAGTCCGTTGGGATAAAGGAGATCGTGAAACATATTGCCTCCTCGGGAGAGAGTAGCGATTGTCTCTTTCTCATACTCTGATCTTAAGTCTTTTTCTGTTCACCTGACGCACAACTTAACAAAACGTGCGATTATAGGGAAAAAGATTTTTTTACTAGCTATGGCACTACTGACCACAGGAAAACCATTTATTCGCGATCTGGAACAATACGGTGCTTTAGGTGTTTACGCACCCTTAGAAGGGGGTTACGAGGGACGCTATCAAAGACGTTTACGAGCCACTGGTTACAATGTCCTGCATATCACCGCTAGAGGTCTGGGCGATTTAAGTGCCTATCTTACCGGCATTCATGGAGTCCGTCCCCCCCATTTAGGTAAAAAAAATATTGGTCGGGAAGCAGCCGTGGGACCGGTTTATTTTATTCCTCCCATTGCTACCTATCAATTGGAAAATTTACCTCCCAAATCTAAAGGTTTAGTGATTTGGATTATTGAAAGTTTTGTTTTATCCTCGCAAGAAAAACAATACTTAATTAATCTTAGTCAACAGGAACCCCGGTTAAAATTTGTCCTCGAATTGGGTGGGGAAAGATATTTCCGTTGGCAACCTTTGAGCAAATCTTTAATCGCTGCTTAAATTTCCCAAATAACACGGGTACTGAAAGATATCCCCCTCAACCCCTCTCCCCGGAGAGGGAGACTTCAATTTTTGAGAGTTTGTTGTTCCTTTCTCACCCTTTGGTAGCTATTTATTTAATTTTCTTAATTTCGAGAGTTGGTCTAGGGGAATTTGCAATAATATGGGATATCGTTGCCGCAAAAAACCTAGGAGTTAGATCGTGACAGTTAGAGTTCGTATTGCCCCCAGTCCCACGGGAAATTTACACATTGGAACAGCGCGCACAGCCGTGTTTAACTGGCTTTTTGCCCATCATCACCGGGGTAAATTTATCTTGCGCGTGGAAGATACAGATTTAGAACGTTCTCGACCCGAATATACTGAAAATATTCAAGCGGGCCTACAATGGTTAGGACTGAATTGGGATGAAGGTCCTTTTTTTCAAACTCAGCGCCTTAATTATTATCGTCAAGCTATTCAAACCCTGCTCGATCGAGGTTTAGCCTATCGTTGTTATTGTACCCCGGAAGAATTGGAAAAAATGCGGGAAGAACAAAAAGCCCGCAATCTTGCCCCCCGTTATGATAATCGTCATCGTTATCTCACCCCCGAACAACAAGCGGAATTCGAGCAAGCGGGGAGAAAAGCAGTAATTCGTTTTATTATTGATGACGATCGAGAAATTATTTGGCAGGATTTAATCCGGGAAAAAGTCATCTGGAAAGGTAGTGATTTAGGGGGGGATATGGTGATCGCTCGTACCTCGGAAAATGCCGAGGAAAACTTCGGTCAGCCTCTCTATAATTTAGCGGTAGTTGTTGATGATATTGATATGGCAATTACCCATGTTATTCGTGGGGAAGATCACATCGCTAATACGGCTAAACAAATTCTTTTATACGAAGCTTTAGGGGCAAAAGTGCCGGAGTTTGCCCACACTCCTTTGATCTTAAATCAGGAGGGTCGTAAGTTATCTAAACGGGATGGAGTCACTTCGATCGATGATTTCCGAAAACTGGGTTTTCTGCCGCAAGCTTTGGTTAATTACATGACTCTCCTCGGTTGGACTCCTCCCGATTCCACTGAAGAAATTTTTACCCTTGAAACGGCAGCTGAAGTGTTTAGTTTAGAACGGGTAAATAAAGCGGGGGCAAAATTTGACTGGACGAAATTGGATTGGATTAATAGTCAATATCTCCATCGTTTAACCGGTGAGGAATTAGTGCCTTTACTCCTTCCCTACTGGCAAGAAGCTGGGTATAATTTTGCTGCTGAAACCGATCGCGCTTGGTTGATCGATTTGGCTACTCTCATCGGTCCGAGTTTAACTCGTTTAAGCGATGCTGTCGCTGAAAGTCGCTTACTTTTAAACCCTGTGGCTAATTATAATCAGGAGGCTTTGAGTCAATTACAATTAGAGGGAGTTAAGGATATTATCAAGGATATTCTCGCCGCTATTACTCCCAATTTGACCGGAGAAGTTGCTAAGGGAATTGTGGAGACAACAACTAAAGCCCATCGGGTTAAAAAAGGTCTAGTGATGAAGTCTCTACGCGCCGCTTTGATGGGGGAGTTACACGGTCCAGATTTAATGCAGTCTTGGCTACTTCTTAATCAAAAAGGTTGGGATATATCCCGTCTTCAGCAAGCAGTAAATAGTTAAATTGATTGGCTATCAGTTATCAGAAAATTTCTCGTATATTAGGGTTGACAAATGCCCTAAGATTGCTATATACTTTCTAGTACAATGGGAATCCGTGTCGCCCTGCATACCCTGCTCGTGATCTATTACTGAGGGGACGGGGGCAAATTTTTCGGTTTTTTCCCCTAGCTGTCAGGGACGATCTAGAAACTTTCTTAATTTTTAGGCATTATCCGCAACTTTTCCCTAAATATAGATTTGTTAATCTCCTGACAAAAAGCTATGGGTGAAAAAAAACGAATTGGACTTCTCACCAGTGGTGGCGACTGTGCGGGTTTAAATGCCGCCATTCGTGCCGTTGTCCACCATGCCACTGGCAATTATGGCTGGGAAGTGGTGGGTATTCGAGAAGCAACTAACGGATTAGTTAGCCGTCCCCCCAAAACCACGATCTTTGATATTGAAGGAGTCGATCGCCTGTTAGTGATGGGGGGAACAATTCTCGGTACTACCAATAAGGGGGATCCCTTCGCTTTCCCGATGCCCGATGGAACCTTGATCGATCGCTCTCAGGACATCATCGACGGCTATCATAGTTTGGGACTGGATGCCCTGATCGGCATCGGTGGCGATGGTAGTCTGGCGATTTTGCGCCGTATTGCCCAACAGGGAGGCATTAATCTGATTGGTATCCCCAAAACCATCGATAATGATGTGGGAGCTACAGAAGTCTCCATCGGCTTCGATACAGCTACTAATATCGCCACAGAAGCCCTCGATCGCCTCCATTTTACCGCCGCTAGTCATAACCGGGTGATGATTCTAGAAGTTATGGGTAGAGATGCCGGCCATATCGCCCTGGCTGCCGGTATTGCGGGGGGGGCCGATATCATTCTCATTCCCGAAATTCCCTACCGATTAGAGAAGGTCTGCGAGAAGATCCGACAGCGGCAGCGTATGGATAAACAGTTTTCTCTGATTATTGTCTCCGAGGCTGTGCGTACCGAAACCGGCGATCGCCTAGTGCAAAAGGAAGCTTTAGGGGAAGATCGTCTAGGGGGGATCGGTCGCTATTTAGCTGAAGAAGTTGCCAGGGAAACTGGGGCCGAAACGAGAGTGACTTTCCTGGGCCACATTCAACGGGGGGGCATTCCTTCTCCAATGGATCGCTTACTGGGGGCGGCTTTTGGAGTGGCGGCCGTGGATTTGATCGCCAGGAGAGAATTCGATCGCATGGTGGCCTGGCAAAATCGGCAAGTGGTCAGTGTTCCCATTGAGGAGGCGATTAAAACCTATCGCATCGTCGATCTCGAAGAAACTTTAGTCAAAACCGCCAGGGGTTTGGGTATTTGTCTAGGGGATTGAGATTAAATCCAGGGGAATCGGTGCGAGAATTAACCCTTAAGTATCGCCCTTTCCCCACTGATTAAAATTACCAATCAAATAAAGATAAACTCTGATAATTATTTTTCGGCAATTTCGCCAGTAAACCTAAATGATTAATAGTTCGGTTAATGTAGCAGAAAGATTGTTAGAAATCAACGATCTCGATCGAGAATTATTTAATTATTTTCAAGACAAATTACTTGATTCTGAGCAATTATCTCGTACCTTAGTGAGTTTTCAAGGTAATAAGAACCAACCAGTTTATCGCTGGTATAAATATAAAGAGGGTTTTTCCGTTGATCTGATAGTTTATCTTCTAGAAAAATATGGTATCAAACAAGGAAAAATACTAGACCCTTTCGCTGGCAGCGGAACAACTCTATTTGCGGCGGCGGCTAGGGGTTTATCAGCAGATGGAATAGAACTATTGCCGATTGGACAGGAATTAATTATTACTAGACAAATTTTAGAAAATGGCTTAAATAGTGATGATATACATCGTCTAGAGTATTGCTCTAACCATAGCCTTTGGCAACAGGTAGATGACAAAGTTAAGTTATTAGAATTACCAATTACTCAAGGAGCATATCCCCAAGAAAATCAGGCTTGTATAGAAAGTTACTTAGGGTTGATTGCCAAAGAGAATGAGCGAGTGCAAGCGATCTTAAAATTTGCCTTACTTTCTATTCTCGAATCAATTAGCTATACTAGAAAAGATGGTCAATACCTCCGTTGGGATTATCGTTCTGGTAAACAACAGGGCAAAAATATATTTGACAAAGGAAAAATTTTAGACTTTAAAACTGCCCTACATAGCAAGTTACGAGAAATTCTCGCAGATTTAGAGCCTAGTCAGCAACAATTGGAACTTTTTTCTAGAGATTATCCTCGGGGAAAAATTCAACTATATCAAGGTTCTTGTCTTGAGATTTTGCCAGAGATTTCGTCAGAAAAATACGATTATATTATTACTTCTCCTCCTTATTGTAATCGCTATGATTATACTCGTATCTACGCTTTGGAATTGGCTCTGTTAGGAATAGATCAACTACAATTAAAACAATTACGTCAACAAATGCTTAGTTGCACTGTTGAAAATAAACCCAAAGAGTTACTAAAAATCAATGAACATTGGTCGCCAGCCATTGCCATAACTGATCGTCAAAAATTATTAGAAAGTATCCTAGGTTATTTAGAAGAATTAAAATCAAGCAAGGCCTTAAATAACCATGGTATTCCTCGGATGATTAGGGGGTATTTTCTGGAAATGTCTTGTCTAATTTATGAATGCTTTCGGGTTATGAAATCCTCGGGTATTTTCTGTATGATTAATGATAACGTGCGCTATGCGGGGGCTAGTATTTCTGTAGATTTAATTTTGTCAAAAATTGCCGAAGAAATTGGATTTAAAGTAGAAAATATTTTAGTAGTTCCTCAGGGAAAAGGTAATAGTAGTCAGCAAATGGGATGTCATGGTAGAGAATCTTTAAGAAAATGTATTTATGTGTGGAGAAAGCCTTAATGGAAAAACCCTATCTCTTGCATTTAAACCAAAGTTGTGATTTGGAGACTACCTATGAAGCTATCCGTTCAGGATTTATTGCTCTAGCCTTAGAAAAAAATCAGAGAGCTACTCCTTTAATTGCAGAAGCAAGAACCTTAAAAATTATTGCACAAACCGTAAACAATCCTAGAGATTTACTAAACATCCCAGATATTCAAGCGGCTTTATTAACTGCATCGGGAATTTCTGATAAAGCTAAAAATTATTTACATCCCCAAGACAAGGTAGAAGCAATTCAAGAATTAATTGTCAATTTTCTGGAACCTGCGGGGACTAATTTTGTCGAGGAGTTAGTCTATAGATTTCTATTGATTCGGGGTGACACTTTAGGAGGAATCATGAGAAACGCGGGTGGCTCCTTAGCTCAAAGTAAATTTACTCGTTCTCTATTAGCAACTTTAAGAGTAGCAGGAACTGCTTATGATTGGCTAAATTCTAGTAATAATCAATGGAGAGCAGCGGAAGAAATGACACCTAATCTAGAAATCTTGGTTAGAGGTGTTAGCTGGTTAAATAACAGCCAACCAAGAACAATAATTTATAATGTCAATGTTCCCATTGTTAATAACAACAATATTGATTTGTGCCTTTTAAAATGTGATTCGACGCAATTAGCTAATCAAAAAAACAAAAAACAAACCTTACAATCTGCTGATTTATACATTGCTTTGGGAGAATTGAAAGGTGGGATTGATCCCGCAGGAGCAGATGAACATTGGAAAACTGCTCGTACTGCTTTGCAGAGAATTGATGATGCTTTTAGAAAAATCTCTAAGCATCCTTATACTTTTTTTATCGGCGCTGCTATTGAAACAAAAATGGCTAGGGAAATTTATCAGCAATTAGAGACGAAAAAACTCACCAATGCCGCTAACTTAACCAATGATAATCAACTGGTTTCAATTATGCGTTGGCTATGCCATCTTTAACCTAGTTAACATCTAGAACATTACCCCTCAAATAAAGTCCAGTTGGGTTGGTTAGCAACGCATAAACCACCCAATTCTGATTAGATGGCAAGAAGAATTAACCAGCCTAATCTTTGTGTCTTTGTGTCTTTGTGGTTATTTTCTGCGATCGCTTGTTAATTTTCCCTCAATCTTGGTCTCATTATTTGTGATAGCATATAGTTAGACTTCGACCATTTGGAAGAGGCAAACTATGATAGATTATAATTTAGACGCGGCGCATAGCATTCTCTATATGCGACCTAAATCTGCACTTGCGGCGGAAGATTTTGTCAAGATTGCGGAGGCAGTGGATCCCCACATTGAAGCCACTGGTGGCCTTGCTGGCGTGATCATTGAAGTTCCCGATTTCACTGGTTGGGAGAGTTTTGGCGCCTTGGTCGCTCATTTCCGGCTGATACGCGACCATCACAAGTACGTCGGTAAAGTTGCAGTGGTGACTGATTCCACTCTGGTTAAACTGATTGAAAGTCTGGCTTCCCACTTTGTCTCGGCTGAAGTCAGGCAGTTCCCATGGGGGGAAACTGAGGTGGCGAACCAATGGATCTTGGGCGGTTCCTGATTCCCTTGCAGTACACTGACATCTCCAGCAATTAACCTCAATCTAGCCTGAATTTTGGAGATGTCTAATACTATAGCAATTCTCCCACTTGTGGAGTACAAAGTCTCTCAAGGCTATCGATCGCCGCTTGTTTTTGGGCATTAGTCGCCGCTTGAGTTGCTGCGGGGAAAGCAACGGCACCTGCCAGAGCAAAACCTAGAGCGATCTTGATTGAGTGACTCACTCGCCCAGAAGAGCCATATTTTTCATTCATTGTAATTATCTCTCTAATGATTTTTGTGTCCAATTAAAGCGGAACCGCTTACAGAGAAGATGTTCAAAACTGTAAATAGTTGAGTCTGGTTTATACGCCAGTCATCTCTTTATTTCAATGGTCAAGCAAAGAGATTTAAAGACTCAATTTATTCTTTAAATATTTCTCACTCAACTTGCATGAAGTATAGATAATTGAATTTTAAAAATCAAGCAAATTCATGAATTTTTTTAGTTAAATCTAAGTCTTTTTTTGGGTATATTTTATGAACAAAAATTGAAAAAACTACTCAGATTTTTTCTACAAAGTTGGACATATTTTTCAAGATTTTGTCAAGACGGGTTCAAATTGATATAAAAATTAACATTGTATCGATCTTGCAGTTAAGGATACTGGCAAAATTTACCGTTTTTTTGTTCAGGTTGGTTAAAAATTTAGCAATAATAAACGGAAAAAAAAGAGAGCGCAAGCTCTCTTTCTTGGTTATTTGCTAATTTTACTAACTAGCGACAATATATTCCTTGACGTTGGCCCGGCGACGGCGTAAATGAGCTAGGGCTTGGTGTTCTAATTGTCGGACTCGTTCCCGACTGATGTTCATTCTCTGGCCGATTTTGGCTAGGGATAACTCCTTGCCATCGGTTAAACCGAAACGGAGAGTAATCACTTCCCGTTGTTGGGGGGTTAATTCGGCCAGGAGATTGGCTAAGTCTTGCCGTAATAACTCTTGGGTGATGAAGGTATCGGGAGAAACTCCGCTATCTTCTAATAATTCCGACAATTCCGTATCTTGGTTATCGCCGACGCGCACATCAAGGGAGATGGGTTGACGAGCCATACTGAGATATTCGCGGATTTGAGCGGGTTCTAGCTCTAATTCCAGGGCAATCTCGGCGGGAGTGGCACTTCTCCCCAGTTTTTGGGCAAGTTCGCGCTGGGTTCTTTTGATTTTATTCAGTTTTTCGGTGATATGGATGGGTAAACGAATGGTGCGGGCCTGTTGAGCGATCGCACGGGTAATCGCTTGTCGAATCCACCAGTAGGCATAGGTAGAAAATTTATAACCTTTGGTGGGATCAAATTTCTCTACACCCCTTTCTAATCCCAGACTACCCTCTTGAATTAGATCTAGGAATTCCATGTTCCGCTTTTGATATTTTTTTGCGATCGCAACCACCAAGCGGAGGTTAGCTTCAATCATTTTCCGTTTAGCTCGATCGCCAGTTTTCAAGGCGCGATCCAGTTCATTTTCGCTTAAATTCACCGAATCCGCCCACTCCAAGTGCTGTGGTTCCCGTCCTAATTGTTTCGATAGTGCTTCTTTCGCTTCTAACAGGCTCATCATCCGTTGGACTTGTTTGCCGTAAATAATTTCTTGTTCGTGAGTTAGGAGGGGAACCCGCCCAATTTCGTGCAGATAGGTACGCACCATATCGGCATTGAGGGTGGGCTGTGGTTGAGTTTGGTTGGTTTTTGCTGTGGGCATTGGTTTGGTGGTGACTCCTTGACACAGAAAAAGTCTGTTACTATTCCGACTCGCGGGTGAGTCTGGCTTATCTGAAGTCGGTATGAGTTCGATTCGGAATTCCTTTGATTGTATCCTGTGCTTTTAGACGCAGACAATCCCCTAAAGGTTCAAAGCTAATTCATTCTTTGGTATGATGTTAAGTTTATCCTTTTTCTCCCAACATCCAGAACAAAAGTATTATAGCCTAGAACTATCAACTACAATCGCTTGTTTTTGGGTCGCTTTCTCCTGAATCCTCGGCAGTGCCGCTGATACTGTTAGGTAAGATTACAAGACAAAAAGTTGGTTTTCCCGATTAGTCATAAACAATTTGGCTGACTTCCGACCCTTTCACCCTCAGCTTTGAGAGGAATACTGACAGCCGAGAACCGACTTCTATATATATAATGACCGATCAACACCAGCAAAGTGAGATGTAATCATTGCGGATTTCCGAACTATTTTCTGTAGTATTTGCTACAAAATTTTAATTTTTTTTCCGATTCTCAATCGGAAAAAATTGTTATAAAAATTAGGATTGCTAGAGGGGTAATAACTATCATAGAGACAGCAGGGCGGAGATCGGGATAAATTATCGTTTAAACTAAGCTCGATCGCACTCTCCACAATGCCGTTCTGTGGAACTCCTGAACAATGAGGACTTACTATGACTAAAACCGTCGTTATCGATCCCGTCACCCGGATCGAAGGCCATGCCAAGATCTCGATTTTCCTTGACGATGGGGGGGAAGTGGATGACGTGCGTTTTCATGTGGTCGAGTATCGTGGTTTTGAGAAATTCTGCGAGGGACGGCCGATGTGGGAGATGGCGGGAATTACTGCCCGAATTTGCGGCATTTGTCCCGTTAGTCACCTACTTTGTGCCGCCAAAACCGGCGATAAAATTCTAGCGGTGCAAATCCCCCCTGCGGGTGAAAAACTGCGGCGCTTGATGAATTTGGGACAATTAACCCAATCCCATGCTTTAAGCTTTTTTCATCTTAGCAGTCCCGATTTTCTGCTTGGTTGGGAAAGTGATCCCGCTAAACGGAATGTTTTCGGTTTAATTGCCGCCGATCCCGACCTAGCGCGAGCAGGCATCCGTTTACGTCAATTTGGACAGAAAGTTATTGAACTTTTGGGCGCCAAAAAAATTCACCCCGCTTGGTCTGTACCGGGGGGTGTGCGTTCTCCCTTGAGCGAAGAGGGGCGACAATGGATTAAAGAAAGACTGCCGGAGTCTAAAGCGACTCTTTACACGGCTTTAAACCTGTTTAAAGGACTTCTGGACAATTTAACCACAGAAATCGCCGCTTTTGGTAATTTCCCTTCTCTGTTTATGGGATTGGTCGGTAAACGGGACGAGTGGGAACACTACGGCGGTCATATTCGTTTTACCGATAGTCAAGGCAATATCGTGGCCGATAACCTGAGCGAAGACAATTATCGCGATTATATCGGCGAATCGGTAGAAAAATGGTCTTATTTGAAGTTTCCCTACTATAAACCCCTCGGTTATCCCAAGGGTATCTATCGAGTTGGTCCGTTGGCCCGCTTAAATGTTTGTTCCCATTTTGGCACGGAGGGGGCGGATATTGAGTTACGCGAATATCGCCATCGGGTCGGTGGTGTAGCAACCTCTTCTTTTTACTATCATTATGCTCGTTTAGTGGAGATTTTGGCTTGTTTAGAACAGATTGAACGTTTAATCGACGATCCCGACATAGTTTCTCAACGCTGCCGGGCCGAAGCAGGAATTAATAATCTGCAAGGGGTGGGAGTTAGTGAAGCGCCCCGGGGTACTTTATTCCATGATTATAAAGTGGATGAAAATGGTTTGATTGAAACGGTGAATTTAATTATTGCCACGGGTAATAATAATTTGGCCATGAATCAAACGGTGAAACAAATCGCCCAACATTATATCCATGGTGGCGAAATTCCCGAAGCGATGTTAAACCGCGTAGAAGCGGGTATTCGTTGCTATGATCCCTGTTTAAGTTGTTCCACTCACGCTATGGGACAAATGCCGCTACAGCTAGAGTTAGTTAATGCAGCCGGTGAGGTGATTAATACTCGACAAAGGGGTTAATTATCTAAGTTGTTAGGGTGTTAGGAAATAAGTCCAATTTCTCCTAACACCCAGGGCTATTTCATCCTAGATGATATAACATTGAGGTAAAATAAAAACCAATAGAATATAGTCATTTTTTAATAACCAGATTTAGTATTAATTGAAATAACTATATTAACCTCTCACAATAAACCGCGATAACGGATAAAAACGAGGATTACTGCCCAGGAACCTAAAGCTACTTTAACGGCGACTAAAATGTTTAGTATCGGTAAAATGCCGCCACTAAATAGTGCTCCTAATTCCCCGTGGGGTAACTCAAATCCTGAGAGAGTAATGGCGGCTAAAACAATAAAAACTAAGACGGAAATTTTTTCCCATGTTGCCGCTTGCCAACGGCGATAAATTGCTTGCATCCATTCGGGAGACGAGGTAATTGCTATTAAACCAATTGCCGTACCTCCGGCGACTCCGGCGGCAAAACCTCCCCCCGGACTTAAATGGCCGCGGATAGCTAATTCAATGCCCACTAAAGCGGCAATTGTTGACCCCAAACGGGCTAAAATAATTGAAGGTTGGTCGGTAAATTGATGGATTTTACTGGCGGGTTTTTCCGTGGCTAAAAGAAAATTTGCCCCCATAATGGCAATGGTAAAAACAACCACTTCATAGATGGTATCGTAAAGACGATTACGAAAAATAACCACCGAAACCGCATTAGGAACACCACCGTCGCGCACCAGCGATTCAACAATTTCTAAGGATGATATAGAGGAAGCAGTATTGGGAATAATTACCATTTTGATAGCGAAGGCAATGGCGGCTAGAGTATAAATCAGTTTCATTAGTGTTTCTCCTCTAATTTTGGGGTTTCAATACAGGTTAAAATCGTGTTGGCTGCCGTTAATTCATTTTTAAAAATATCGTAGAGATAGGGTAATCTAATTGTGGTTTCGTAGGGGATAGTTTCTGGATTGTCTTGACGGATACAGACGGCATGAACATCCTTATCCATAAGTGCCTGTTGCAAAGCTTGTTTATCACTGTAGGCAACTAATTCTAAACGCATAAAACGTTTACTTAAAACCGTTTGTAGTTGAGTTTTTAACTGTTCTAAAACTGTATCGGTTTCCTCGGCAATTACTCCTAAACGCATCACTAAAGAGGAACGAATCGCCACCGCGTAGAGAGTTACGGCTAACATGGTTCCCATCAAAGCTTCGGTTAAAGATACATCTGCTGCCCCTAATAAAGCATAAACTAAAGCGGCTATTGCCCCTAAAACCCCGCGAATTACTAAAGCTTGGTAGGGATTAGATTGTAACATCACCATCGCCGCAGTTAAAGGCAAGAGGGCAACAATAACATAGAGATAACTTTCATTCATCTTTAATTTTACTCTCGATCGCTAGAAGTATAAGCTAAAACGTAGCCTAACATGGTGTTCCAAATTGCCAGGGAAATTATTGCCAATAATAATAAAGGCCAATTTTGGGGAACTTTCAAAAGTAGCCCGAAAATAATCGCCATGGAACCCAAAGTATCAGCGACAGATAGACCGTGTAATTTATATAATACCGAGCGCTTGTCTAAAAGATGCGCCGTTCCCCAAAACCAGAAAAAAACTCCGATAGCGATGCAGATATAACTGAAAATGTCAATCATGATTCGTTCAGTCGTTTAAGAATTTGTGCTAATAACATAAATCCGGCATTACCGACACTGAGAATAATCACTGCTACCACTCCAATCATCCAATCATCCCGCAGAACTGACACCACTAGAATAATAATCGATGATTTACTGGAAGCACTGGCAAAGGCGGCCATTTTTTGCCAGATGTCATCATTTCTTGCTACTTCATAAAGGGGAATTAATAAAGCGACAATCATGGCAATGAGAACAATATTCATCCCTGTTGACTCCGTTTAATTACATGAACTTCATAACCCTCATTTTCCTTGTATTCGGTGACGATAGTTTTCGGGGTAAAGGTAATGAGAAATATATCCCAAAAAGCTAATCTGGGTGAACGTTTACCCGAAATTCTCTCGAAAATAATTTCTTCTTCCTTGTGGGGACGAAAGATAATTTCAAACGCTTCTTTATAAGCTTGGGGAATAGCCATAAAAACTTTAATTATTACCTTTAACCAATCGCCTAAAGTTTCGCTAGAGGCGAAATTACGGGGCAAAAGAAAAGCAATAGCCACCCCGATCATAATATTAGCGGGGGTAAAATTAGCGGTGAGTAAAAACCACATAGTTAAACGCAGAATTATATGTCCGATCATGCCAATACCATCCAAAATAATAGAACTAACATTATACTCATCATACCGATGAGATTATCAAATTGTTCCCATGCGCGCGATAATTTTAGAGATAACTTTTTGAAAACTCCCAGATATAACCACCACCCGGCACCGATGACAGCTAAAGCTTTGATAATATTGGGTAGATTATAAGCCTCAACATAGACAGCATTGGATAAAAATAGGGCGGCAAGGAGTAGAATTATTGCTATCCAGAAACCGATAGTTAGCTTCTGTTTACTTTCGCCACCCGCATGGGGTAAAAAGATAAATTTAGCAAAGGAAATCGCCGTACCCACCGCCACAAGATTGATCATAATTTCTTGCCAGGGGACTAAATTTTTCATCGTTAACGCTTTTGCGCCAAAACCGGATAATAGGGGGAATCCAGAGATAGAAAAACTAGCAACCACTAGGGCAATCCAGAGGGAATTAGGGAGCGATTGTTGCTGTAATTCTTTAAAATTGCGACTGGGTAAAACTCCCGCTAACAGAAATAGGCAAGATTTAACTAAACCGTGGGTAAGGGTATAAAAACCACTGACTACCGGGGCGGCTAAAATAAAACCTAATTGGGAAATAGTATGGAAGGCTAACATCCGCTTGCTATCCTTTTCAAACACTGCGTAGGATACGCCAAAAATCGCCGTTAGCACCCCTAAAAGCCGAATTAGTCCATCCAAATCCTCTAGGATTAAAGCACAGCGCAGGAGGGGAAAAATGCCAGCTTTTACCACCACCCCCGACATCAGCGCCGAGACAGAGGTTTCCGATTCCGAGTGTGTCATCGGTAGCCATAATCCCGAGACAAAGATTCCCCCTTTGACTAATAATCCCATGAAGATTAAAGCCAAGGCTTCGGGAGGTGCGCCCTTTAAACCAGCAAAAGCAAAGGAATTATTGGCTTTATAGACTAAAACTGCGCCAATAAGGTAAAATAACATCGCCACATTGCTGATAAACAGATAACGCAGGGCAACCCAGAGAGAGCGATCGCTGCGAGGATAGGCAATCACCAGAAAAGCGGCAATACTAATTACTTCTAAGGCAACGTAAACGCTAATAAAATCTTCACAGACGAAGACAGAATTAATGCTGCCGTGGAGAATGATAGCTTGAGCGTAAAAAAAGGCGGTTTTGCTACTTTCCCAGTTATAAAAAATAACTGCCATCGTCACTAGGGCATTGGTGAGGATAAAATAGGCACTTAACTGATCGGCTACCAGTTTCACGCCATAATTATCCAGTAGGTTGAGGGTTATGGGGGAGGATTGGCTAAATAAAAGGAGAGAATAGGCGAGAGAGATAATAGTGGCGGCGAGAGCCAGATATTTGTCTAATCGCGGCAATAAATAGATGATAAAGCCGATCAAAAAGGGTAAACTTATCCAAGCGATCGTTAAAGTATTCATGGTGTATTATTTTTTTCTATCTCACTGCTGTCGAGGGTGGGGTTATCTTTGGCTAATTTCATCACTCCCACCAGCATTAACGCCTGAATCGAAAAACCGATGACGATCGCTGTTAAAATCACTGCTTGGGGTACAGGATCGGCGTAATTTTGCTGTTTAACTGTACCGAGGATGGGAGTAAATAAACCGTCACGGGAAGAAATCACCACATAGTAGGCGATAACGCCGGTACTCATGACATCCATGGCGATAATCTTCATGATTAAGTTTTTTTTCAGGAATGTTCCTAAAAATCCGCACAAAACGGTGGCAAATACAAACAACTCTAGCAGGGGAATCGTCACTGGGCTTCTTGATTAGATTTGGTTATGAGTCAAAATACTTTTTCTAATTATCCTCGATCGAGTCCCAATTGATCAAAAAATTCTCAAGATTATGGGGGGAATTTTCGGGCAGCAAATAGATTGCCTTGGATCTATAAGTATTATTGAAAAAATGAAAGCAAGTGGCTTCGCTTTAATAATGTATATCTTGCCAGAGAGCGCAATCATACTAAATCCGTTGAGCATAGGCTACTTATGAGGACAGGCAATAGGCAAAAGGGGGAATAAATAATCATTCTTTAATAACCAGATTTAGTATCAGTAATGTTGTGAAAATCTTTGATATTTTTGGTTGCAATAATAACCCGAAGCTCTCCCGCCCGTCCGCTTCATCAACTTGTTAGTATTTGTGTAAGAATAACCTGAACAATTGTTATAGGAAAGATAGATTCACACTACATTTCATACTAAATCCGTTGAGTATAGGCTACTTATGAGGAGAGGCACTCATGCAAGAGGCAAGAGGCAAAAGGGAGAATAAATAATCAGTTTTTAATAACCGGATTTAGGATTATTCATAGTCAAACTTCCGATACGTCCCCACTGAGGACTCAGCAGGCTAACGTTGCCCATCACCCGCCGCAGATAGCCTTGAACAATTAACAGAAGCCTTTTAACGGTCGGTGTGCATTGGGTTTGTTATGCGAGCGTCCTGCGGGAAAGCAAATGAGCGCATCGATTGCCGAGTTCCTCCCGAAGTCGATTTGATACTCCATAGGACGATTGTATGTTGATCGTCCAAGCGATGACGCGAATTCTATCATTGAACCAACCATTGAAAAGCTCAATGTCGTGCTTGTGGAATCCCTTAATCGCCTCAGATTCTTGCCACCTAATGTCAAACGATTGACGGAAATGAGTTAGAACGCCACGACCATTGATCAGAATGCAATCAAGTTGTGAATCCAACATTTGTTGATGCAAAAAGCTTACATCGTTCTTAAGCAGTTGCTTTTTAACATCTGACTCCAGACCACTCCAAACAGGATAAGTAGCCCATTGTACCAAATCAAGATGACAAGCAGTATTGTCGTAGTAGGATCCTCCACAGAGCCGAAGAATTGCATCTAGCTGGTCAAACCACTTCCTGTACGGGTTACGGTGAAAGTAAGTATTGCAATCGTTGACGATTGTTTGTATATCGGAATCACTCGCATCTTCAATCGAGGTAAGACCAAGAGAAATGTTCGTCGATAGACGGCGGTCTTCGTCAGATAAAAGATTGCCATTTGCGTCAACAAATTCTGCGCGGCTTGGATTCAAGCCAAGTGTCGCTATTCTAGCAGTTTGAGCATTTCCGAAAGCTATAACTGGTGTTGATTGCGGGACAACAAACTCACCGGGGAGGGGTTGGCGAATTCTTGAAGTAATATATTCAGCTACCATGTATTTCGTGAAATAACCTTTACCGCATAACTATATTATTATAGTGACATTTTCCGTCTAATCAACTCCTATTGATAAACTTCTGTACATAACTTTTGATCTTCTGGCCAGTCTTCACCGATCGGGGTTACTAATAAGCTTAAAATGTTAGAGTCCAGAATTACAATCACTCTTTTAATCCCATCCCTTAACTTTTCTCAGATTTTCTAACTGTTCTAAGCGAGATTATGCCCATGCGATCGCTGGCTGATTTTTTTGTTTCTGCACTTGATCGGTATCGGATTTATTCGACGTATAAAAGTCTGTCCAATTGAGAGGTTTAGTTTCTTGATTTTCGTATTCTTGTATTTGCCAGAGGATTGCCATAGCCGTATGCTTTAAAGAGATTAAAACTTGCTTAAACTGACTTGTTTTCTCTGGTTGCAAGCTAGGATCATTTAAAAAAGCCGGCTCTTCGGTTTGTGTTATGCAATGGACGGGGGTTATAAGGAATGAAACCCTTATAGAGACAGACATTACCGCAATTTTTGTCAATTATTTTCGATCTAGAGCGAACTAATCAATTAAATCCCTTGCCAGATAAGGATTTAGTCGATTTATGCCCCCCTATCGAACCATACCAAGTCCCGAAGATACTGATTAACGAAGGCGGTCGGCAGGGGGCAGGAGGCCGTTTCTATAACTGATAGAGCTTACAGTATAGTGATTAATAGAAGCATTTTGCAAAGAATTATCGAGATAAAGAATGGATATTCGATCGACTGACACCTCGCTCCTTACTTGGACAGGAGATACTTTAGCCCTAGGTTTACCAGAAGGAACCATCGAGATTGCAGGAGAATTGGCAGAATTGAACGATAAACTGGGGGGAACCCTAGAGGAACTCATCTCCGAGACGGAATTCGAGGGAAAATTAGGCAGCAGTGCGGCGACTCGTCTAGGTGGGGGTCCGATTCGCAAATTAATCCTGGTGGGATTGGGAAAAACTACGGATTTCGACCTGCAAACCCTGCGTCTAGCCGCCGCTGCCATCGCTCGTCTGGCCAAACAACAAAAAAGCCAAGCTCTGGCCATCAGTTTACCGGTAGTTGGCAATCAGTCCGCCACTGCCGGAGCAATCGCAGAAGGGCTGCTGCTGGCCAATCATCAGGATACCCGCTTCAAGTCCACTAAAGAGGAAAAAGGAGCCAAATTAGAAACCGTCGAGTTATTGGGTTTAGGAGAGCAAACATCAGCGATCGCCAAAGCCGCGCAGATCTGTTCCGGGGTGATTCTGGCCAGAGAATTAGTCAATGCTCCCGCTAACACCGTCACCCCTCTGACCATGGCAGAAACCGCCGAGCAAATTGCCGCCGAATACGGATTAAGTCTCAAAATTCTGGAACAGGAAGAATGCGAAAGCTTGGGTATGGGAGCCTTCCTAGGAGTGGCCAAAGCCTCGGATATTCCCCCGAAATTCCTTCATTTAATCTATAAACCCCAAGGAACCCCGAAACGTAAACTAGCAATCGTCGGCAAAAGTTTAACCTTTGATTCCGGCGGTTTGAATATTAAAGGGGCCGGCAGTGGCATCGAAACCATGAAAATGGATATGGGAGGTGGTGCCGCCACCCTAGGCGCAGCCAAGGCGATCGCCCAATTACGGCCAGAAGTGGAAGTACACTTTATCTGTCCGGCTACGGAAAATATGATTAGTGGTCGCGCTATGCACCCCGGGGACATTTTAACCGCTTCTAACGGCAAAACTATTGAAGTCAATAACACCGATGCCGAGGGACGATTAACCTTGGCCGACGCCTTGGTTTTTGCGGAAAAATTAGAGGTGGATGCGATCGTGGATCTAGCCACTTTAACCGGGGCCTGTGTCGTCGCTTTAGGGGACGATATCGCCGGTTTATGGAGTAGCGATGAGAGTCTCGCTGCTCAACTCCAAGAGTCCGCTAAATTAGCCGGCGAAAAATTCTGGCCGATGCCTCTAGAAGAAAAATATTTCGAGGGTCTGAAGTCTCCAATTGCCGATATGAAAAACACCGGCCCGCGCCCCGGCGGTTCCATTACAGCCGCTTTATTTTTGAAGCAATTCATTAATAATACTCCCTGGCTCCACCTAGATATCGCAGGACCGGTCTGGTCCGATAAGGAAAATGGCGTTAATAATGCCGGAGCCACCGGTTTTCCCGTCCGCACTCTGGTTAATTGGGTGATGGCCAATAATTAAGTTATCGGTGATCGGTAAGCGGTGTTAAGTGAGGAGTATTTTCACTGATTACTGTTTACTGATCCCTGACAAATCTCCCCAAACCCTAACCCCTATTCCCCAATAACTGATAACTGCTAGACTAATTGGGTTACGCTTGCAAGATTAATAAAACCAGTGTCGAGATTAGAATGCAGGGACTTTTAAGAAAACTTTGGCGTGCGATCGAAAACTTTTTTACCCGACTTTTGGGGGGACAAGGGGGAAAGGGGAGAGTACAAGCGATCGAATCTGTTCCCCTAACCGATACAGACTACGAGTTTCTCTATATGCAGTTACTCGATGGAGTGGCCCACGGTTGGCACGAAGGCAGAATTCTGAGATTTTTTGAGAAATTGGGCGATCGAGGTCGGCAAAAAGATTGGGTAGAATGGTTAGAGCGTTTTGGAACCCGTCTGCAATCCTCCGCTTCCCTTAACCAAATTCTCGCCACCAGAATGATCCGTTTGGGAGAATTAGCTCGCGCTTTCCCCGGGATTGAACGTATTGGTGAAGCTTCCTACGAGATCGGTTATCAACTCTACAGCAAAGAAACTGCCACTTTAATCTGGGAATACGCCGGCGACGATGAGGCACCGGGTAGTTATTCCCTGCCGCAACCGCCAGAAAATCTCTTATATTCCGGTGAAACTAGCGATTTTAACGGTAATGACCCAGAAAATCCCCAATTAGAAACCCTCACCCTCGATGAATTATTTAACCGTCTGCAAAACGATCCTACCCTAGCGGGCCAAATCGCCGAACAATTGGGCATCGAAAATAAGGACGCAGAAAGCATTATTGATAGTCTCATCGCTCAATTTTCCTCCCAGGAAGGTAAAAACCCTGAAACTGCCGAAGATTGGTTTCATCAGGGCCTAGAACAGGCAAATTTAGGCAATTGGTCAAATGCGATCGCTGATTGGGAACAGGCCTTAAAGATCGATCCCCAATTAGCCTCGGCCTGGCATAATCGGGGTAGTGCCTTAGCCATGGTCGGTAACTACGAAGAAGCGTTAAATAGTTATGATCGCGCCCTAGAAATCACCCCCAACGATCACCAAATCATTAACGCTAGAGGCAGCGCCCTATACGGACTGCAACGTTGGCAAGAGGCTTTAGAATGTTGGCAACAGGTGCTAGAAGCGGACGATAATTTTTATCAAGCTTGGTACAATCGCGGCAGTACCCTAGAAAATTTAGGCGAAACCCAAGCAGCGATCGCCTGTTACCAAAAAGCTTTAGGGATTGCGCCGGATTTTGAGCTTGCCCAAACCCGTCTAGAGGCTTTACTAGGGCAAAAACCGCCCGAAGACGACGGTAATCCCCCCGCCTGATTCAATCTGAACTTGAGCAGTCAACAGCCTACAATGAGGAGAGGATAGAGACTAATTTTAATCAATCAGGCCCAGCAATGAGTATAAAAAGCAAACCTCCTTCACAATCTCGCCTGATCGGTAATGTTTTATTAGCCGTAGGCGGCTTATTTCTGATTGTTAACCTTCTTTTCCCGCAATTATTTGGCCCTAGCGTCCCCAAAGTTCCCTATAGTCTTTTTATCGACCAAGTGGAAGATGGTAACGTCGCTAGGGTATCCGTGGGACAGAATGAGATTCGTTATCAGCTTAAAAACGACCAAGAGGGCAACTACGGACGAATTTTCAGCACTACACCGATTTTTGACCTAGAATTGCCCAAACGTCTAGAAGCTAAGGGCGTAGAATTCGCCGCCGCACCACCGCCAAAAAATGGCTGGATTGGTAGTGTTCTCAGTTGGGTGATTCCTCCCCTGATTTTTGTTGGTATTTGGCAATTTTTCCTCGCTCGCAGCGGTGGCGGTGGTCCAGCCGGGGCTTTATCGATTACCAAAAGTCGCGCTAAAGTCTATGTGGAAGGAGACACCACCAAAACCACTTTTAAAGATGTGGCCGGTGTGGAAGAAGCGAAAACCGAATTGGCCGAAATCGTTGAATTTCTTAAATATCCCCAACGTTACATTCAAATCGGGGCGCGGATTCCCAAGGGTGTCCTCCTAGTCGGTCCGCCGGGGACAGGCAAAACCCTGCTGGCAAAAGCAGTCGCGGGAGAAGCGGGAGTTGCTTTCTTTAGTATCTCAGGTTCGGAATTCGTGGAACTCTTTGTCGGTGCGGGTGCAGCCCGAGTGCGGGATCTGTTTGAACAGGCCAAGAAAAAAGCCCCCTGTATTATTTTTATCGATGAATTAGACGCGATCGGTAAATCTCGCGCTAACGGTAATTTTATGGGGGGTAACGATGAACGGGAACAGACTTTAAACCAATTATTGACCGAAATGGACGGTTTTAACGCTGGTGATGCGACGGTAATCGTGCTGGCCGCTACTAATCGCCCAGAAACTCTTGATCCCGCCCTTTTACGTCCTGGCCGTTTTGATCGCCAAGTGTTAGTTGATCGTCCCGATCTGGCTGGACGCTTAAAAATCCTCGAAATCTACGCAGGTAAGGTAAAATTAGGCTCGGATGTGGATTTAAAACAGATTGCTACCCGTACCCCCGGTTTTGCTGGTGCTGACTTAGCTAATCTAGTCAATGAGGCCGCTTTATTGGCAGCCCGCAATCAACGCAGCACCGTCGCTCAAGAGGACTTTAATGAGGCAATCGAGCGGGTAGTGGCGGGTTTAGAGAAGAAAAGCCGGGTTCTCTCGGAAAAAGAGAAGAAAATCGTTGCTTATCACGAAGTTGGTCACGCTCTCGTCGGTGCAGTTATGCCGGGGGGTGGTAAAGTTGCTAAGATTTCGATCGTGCCTCGCGGCATGGCAGCCCTCGGTTATACCCTGCAAATGCCCACGGAAGACCGTTTCCTCATGGATGATACGGAATTACGCGACCAAATTGCTACTCTTTTAGGTGGTCGGGCCGCCGAGGAGATTATCTTTGGTAGTATTACTACTGGGGCTGCTAATGACCTGCAGCGGGCGACGGATTTGGCCGAACGCATGGTGACGACCTATGGTATGAGTAAGACTCTCGGTCCCCTAGCCTACGAAAAAGGTCAACAGAATAGTTTTCTGGGAGATGGTATGATGAATCCCCGGCGCTTGGTGAGCGATGATACGGCCAAAGCGATCGATAATGAAGTGAAAGAGATTGTCGAAAATGGTCATCAGCAGGCCCTGGATATTCTCGCTCAAAATCGCGATTTGCTCGAAGAAATTGCCCAAGAAATCCTCAGTAAAGAGGTGATTGAAGGGGAACAATTGCAAGCACTGCTCGATCGCGTTAAACCCCTCGATCGAGAACCTGTTACTGTTTAGATTGATTTGATTTTTACCTGACCCTATCTTGAAGAAAGATGGGGTTTTTTCCTGTTATAATCTGGTTATTAAAAATTGATTTGAGTAGAAAACGGGTTTCTTCGAGAAACCCGTTTTCTGTGCGTTACTCAACGGATTTAATCTTAACCCCTATTAGGGATTAATACTTTGTAGGGTTGATTCATGAATCAACCCTACAGCGTTCCAATTAATCTTAACCCCTATTAGAGATTGAAACTGGGAGGCAAAAATCAGCGATACTGATATTGAGATCACGATGGTGAATCCAGAAGAGATAAAGGAGACAGAAAATGGCTAACGAAACCGTCACTTATTCCCTAGAAGCTGTTCTGACAAGGATTGAGGGAAAAATCGACTCTCTGGAAAAACGGATCGATGAGAGATTTGATCAGGTAGATAAGAGATTTGATAGGATAGAAGAACGGTTGACAAAAGTGAGATGTAGCCAAAGACTCTCTGGGAAATGCAGTTAAATAATTGGATGGCGACCTAAAAATATGAGTGAATTAACTATTCGTCCAGCTAAAATTAGTGGTGTCATCCCAGATTCGATCGCCGCCGAGGTAGGTTTTGAAATCGGGGATGCGCTCGTCTCTATTAATGGTAATCGTCCCCGGGATTTAATCGATTATCAATTTTTATGTGCCGATGAATTTTTAACCCTAGAAGTGCTTGATAGTCAGGGCAAAACTCACCAAGTAAAAATCGAAAAAGATTATCATGAAGACTTAGGTTTAGAGTTTGAAACTGCCCTTTTTGATGGCTTAATTCAGTGTAATAATAAATGTCCTTTTTGCTTTATCGATCAACAACCAGAGGGCAAAAGAGAAACTTTATACTATAAAGATGATGACTATCGCTTAAGTTTTCTCTATGGCAGTTATTTAACCTTAACTAATCTCACCTCAAAAGAATGGCAGCGGATCGAAAAGATGCGAATCTCACCGCTTTTTGTGTCCGTTCATGCCACGGAACCCGATCTGAGAATTCGTCTCTTAAAAAATACCCGCGCTGGTCAAATTTTAGACCATTTAAAATGGCTACAAGCGAGACAATTACAAATTCATGCCCAAGTGGTAGTTTGTCCCAATATTAATGATGGAATTCATCTCGAAAGAACCCTGTTGGATCTGGTTTCTTTTCATCGGGGAGATATGCCCTGTGTGGAGTCGATTGCCGTAGTTCCCGTGGGATTAACCCGCTTTCGTCCCCAAGAAGATGAATTAATTCCCGTTAGTCAAGAAAAAGCGCGAGAAGTGATCGAACAAGTCCAAACTTTACAGAACAAATTTCGTCAAGAATTTGGCAGTAATGTGGTGTGGTTAGCCGATGAATGGTTTTTAATTGCCCGAGTCGATTTACCCCCTCAATCTCACTACGAAGACTATCCCCAAATCGGTAACGGAGTTGGCTCAATTCGTCAATTTATTAGGGATTTCCAGAAGAGGGCTAAGAAGTTATTACCTGCTCAAATTACTCCATCTAGACGATTGATATGGGTAGTGGGCAATGCGGTAGAACAAGCCTTTCAACCCCTAGTTAAACAGTTAAATAAGGTGCGGGGTTTAACCGTGGAATTAGTGGCTTTAAATAGTGATTATTGGGGACAGGAAATCACGGTTACGGGTTTATTAACTGGGCAAGATCTTCTCAAAGGATTACAAGGTAAAAATCTTGGGGATGGGGTTTTATTACCCTCCCTTATGCTCAAGCATGGGGAAGCGGTATTTTTAGATGATATCACCCTAGAAACTGTTATTAATCAGTTAGGAGTCCCTGTTTATCCAGTCCTGGGAGTGGAGGAATTAATTAAAACTTGTCTTACTCTCAATCCCTTAAACAAATCCTAATCTCCTCCAATCCCTTTACTGTTGCCTTTTGCCTCTTGCCTTTAGAAGCTGATAACTGATAACTGTTTACTGATAACTGTCTTAGCCTAGCTCCACATTACCAGTCCCTTGAAACATCAGCCAAGAGAGGAAAAAATTAGCCACAAAAATCGCTAATAAAGAAGTTACCACAGCCGTGGTAGTAGATTGACCAACTCCTTTAGCACCGCCGGTAGTGGTTAAACCCCAACTGCAACCGATAATGGCAATTAAAATCCCAAAAATTAGGGACTTTAACATAGAGCTAATTAAATCCCATGTTTCCAGAAAATTTTGGGCTGATTGTAAGAATAGGGAATAGGAAATACCGTAAAGACTATCAGAAATCAATAAACCCCCCAGTAGCCCTGTGACTAAAGAGATAATAGTGAGCAGGGGTAACATTAAACTACAGGCAATCACCCGGGGAATGACCAAATAATCGATCGGATCAGTTTTTAAAATATATAAAGCGTCAATTTGTTCTGTTACTCGCATTGTACCAATTTCGGCGGCAAAAGCCGAGCCAACTCTCCCCGCCACCACCACCGCGGTTAAAACCGGGGCTAATTCTCTTGTTAAAGCCAAGGAAAGGACTCCCCCAACAAAACTACCTGCCCCAAAAAAAATAAATTCTCTGGCTACCTGAATAGTGAAAACCATACCCACAAAAGCAGCAGTAATTAGGGCAATTGTCAAGGATTCTGGTCCAACAATACTCATTTGTTCCAGAGTATTACGCCGGTGGATTTTGCCATTAAGAATATGTAAAAAAGTTTGTCCCGCTAACAAACTGGCAGCCCCCAAACGTTGAAACCATAAACTTAAACCACTGGCAGCATCACTTTTTCTTGGCATTTGTCGAGGGACTATCGCTAAAATTTAACTTATTATAGGCGAGAATTCCCTCTGATACTAAATCCGTTGAGTAACGCACAGAAAACGGGTTTCTCCGAGAAACCCGTTTTCTACTCATGTGCCACTCGATCGAGGGATAAGAAACTATGGTTTTGTGCTGCTGGCAGGGGATAATAGAATTTCTAGTAGCCGTCAGCTATCAACCCTGATTCTTTATCCATGCCAGATTTACCGAAAATTATCCTGAGAAACCATAAAATTGATGCTGTTAAACGATTCCATCCTTGGATATTTTCCGGGGCGATTAAAGAGATGGAGGGAGAAGTCAAAGAGGGTGCTATCGTGGAGGTTTATAGCGATCGAGGCGAATATCTAGCCACTGGACTGTATAATCCTAGCAATATTGCCGTTAAAATTCTTTCTTTCCCAAAAGTCAGCGATATTGCTCAATTATTTCTCGAAAAATTCCAGAATGCCTATCAGCTGCGGCAACAAATCGGTTTAGTGGATAACCCGAAAACTAACTGTTATCGTTTAATTAACGCAGAAGGAGACGGTTTACCTAGTTTAATCGTCGATTGGTACAATGGCACGGCGGTTATTCAAGCTTATTCCCTAGCTTTATACCAACGTCTCGATCTGATTGTCGATTGCCTGAAAACTATCTACGCTGACAATTTACGGGCAGTTTACGATAAAAGTGCCGCAGTTTTGGCGAAAAGCGCCCATATCTCCGAAAATAAATACTTATTTGGTCAAAAAACCAGCGATGAGGTGTTAGAATCTGGCCATCGCTTTATTATTGATTGGGAAAAGGGACAAAAAACGGGATTTTTCCTCGATCAAAGGGAAAATAGAGCTTTATTATCTCAATATTCCCAGAATAAACGGGTTTTAAACACTTTTGCTTATTCTGGCGGCTTTTCCGTCTATGCTATGCAAGCGGGGGCTGCCCTAGTCCATTCCGTTGATAGTTCCCACGGTGCGATCGATCTTACCGAAAAAAATATCGCCCTGAATAATCTCAGCGAAATTCCCCATCAATCCTACAGCACCGATGTTTTTAACTTCCTGCGCGACTGTGAGGAGGATTACGATCTGATTGTTCTCGATCCCCCCGCTTTTGCCAAAAGTATCCAATCCCGTCATCAGGCGGTTATGGCTTATAAAAGATTAAATTACCAAGCTTTCCAGAAAATTCGCCCCCAAGGTATTATTTTCACCTTTTCCTGTTCCCAAGTGGTTAACGAAGAACATTTTCAGGGGGCTGTCATGGCTGCCGCTATTGAATCGGCTCGCCCAGTGCGAATTTTAGCACGTTTAAGCCAACCAGCCGACCATCCCACCAGTATCTATCACGCAGAAGGTTCCTACCTGAAAGGATTGGTTTTAGCGGTGGATTGATGGAAAATTAAACGATTACCATCGGGATCATAGATGTAGATTTCCCTTCCGTGGGAAGCTTGGCTAATTTCTCCCCTAGCACCATAGCCGATTTCGCTCCAATGCTCGATCGCTTTTTCGAGACTCTCCACCTCGAAACAAATGCTCATGCCACTGCCCCTAGAATCGCTAAATTCCTCTTTGTGGGACTCTTTAGGGCAAAAAAGACCTAATTTAAGGTTAATCAGCCTAAATTCCGCATAAACGGCGGCAAGGTAGGGGCTTGGTTCCTGTTGCAACAGTTGACGATAAAACTGCACCGAGCGATCGAAATTGCTCGTTCCTAGGGCAATAAAAGCCTCTGTGTAATTGAATGGACTATCGGGGGGGTTATTCATTGGAGTTGGCAAGCTTTTTCAGTGATCAGTAAACAGTAAACAATGGCTGGGGGAAGTTCAGTTATGGGGTTGGACGGGAGATTAGGCCACGTCTGACCGATAGAGATAAGCCTGAAAACCCATAAATACCCCACTAATTTCTTGAATGTCTCCCAATTGGGAGATCGCCTCGTTAATGGTGTGATATTTAATCTCGATCAGTTTTGGCAATTTCTCCCGGTCAAGCTCGCCAACGCCAGAGCGAATATACTGGTCGAGGATAAAGTCGAGAAACTCCCCTTGTTTTCGCGTGTATTTCGAGAAAATTAAATCTTTGTGCTTGATTACCCGTTCTTCTCGCGTCAGGGGTCTGGCTGCGTAGGCGATATAGGTCAGCACATCGTAAATATCACTATTTTCCGTGTTGGTAATACGGGCGATCGCCTGTAGCTGTTCGTCACCGTAGCCTTTTTCCGCGAGTCCAGTTAGCAGCGATTTCCGGGTGTCGGGTCGGCTCCAGAGAAGGCGTAATTCTGCTTCATCTTGAAAAAGATCGGGAATATCCCCGAAAAGCTGCTGGATAAACTCCTCGGCCGAGATCGGTTTTCCGTCAGCGTTCCAGAAAGTTGTTTTCTGGGTGTGTTCTAGTTCTCGTTCCTTGCCGTCGGCCAGTTTGATTTTAATTTTCTGGCCTATCGGCAGAGGATCCGGCTCGTTGAGCAGCTCTTCGATCGCGTCAGGTGGTTCGGGGCGCGGTCTCGGATCGATGAGGACGGGTTCTTGCGGTTCCCCGTCCCATTCGGGATCGTTAAAGTTTTCGTGGGCTTTAACAAAATCGTAGATAGTAAAATAGTCCTTATTATCGAAAAGGCGCGTCCCCCGCCCGATAATCTGTTTGAACTCGATCATCGATTTGACCGGACGCAGTAGGACGATATTTCTCAGGTTTCTAGCATCCACCCCGGTGGAGAGTTTGCGAGAGGTGGTGAGGATGGTGGGGAGCCTTTTCTCGTTATCTTGAAACTTTTTTAAGTGGGTTTCTCCCAAGCTGCCATCGTTGGCGGTAACGCGAGCGCAGTAGTTGGGATCGCTGCTGATAGCCATTTGATTGATCAGATCGCGAATGGCTAAAGCGTGGTCTTGATTGGCGCAGAAAACCAGGGTTTTCTCGTTTTGGTCGATCGCCTCCATAAAAATTTTTACCCGTTGGCGTTCCCGTTCCTCGATCTCGATAATCCGGTTAAAGTCGGATTCAGTATAAACCTTGTTTTCGTCGATATCGCCCTCGATCAGTTCATCGTCGGGGTCATATTGGTACTCGTCGAGGCTGGTGGTGAATTCAACCACCTTAAAGGGGGTTAGGTAGCCCTCGTTAATGCCTTCTTTCAGGGAATAGGTGTAGAGGGGTTCGCCGAAGTATTTGTAGGTGTCGCCGTTGAGATCCCGTTTCGGGGTGGCAGTTAATCCCAGTTGTACTGCCGGGGCGAAGTATTCGAGGATTTTTCGCCAAGTGCTTTCGTCGTTAGCCCCGCCCCGATGACATTCATCCACGATCACCAAGTCGAAAAAGTCGGGAGCGTATTCGAGGAAGTTAGGGGCCAGTTCCTCGCCGTTTTGGGTCATAAAAGTTTGAAAGATCGAAAAAAAGACACTGCCGTTTTTAGGGACTTTCTTTGTTTTCTGGATTTCCTTCGGTTCGATCCGAACGAGGGCATCTTCGGGAAAGGCGGTAAACTCGGTTAAGGCTTGATTAGCGAGAATATTGCGATCCGTGAGGAAGAGAATACAGGGCCGGTGGGTCGGTTCACCAGTGAGGTTCCAACTACTATAAAAGAGTTTCCATGCGATTTGAAGGGCGATCGCTGTTTTGCCGGTGCCGGTGGCCATGGTCAGGAGCATCCGTTTTTGACCAGCTGCGATCGCTTCTAGAACCGCTTGGATGGCATTGTGTTGGTAGTAGCGGGCCTCCCGCATCCCGCTTTTATTATCGGGGGGGACGGTGGCGAAACGGTCGCGCCAGTGGTTGGGATCGGGGTAGGTGGCGGCCCAGAGTTCTTCCGGGGTGGGGTAGCGATCGATATAGCCTTCTTTTCCGGCGCGGGTATCCACTTGATAGATGCGGAGGCCGTTGCTACAGAGGGCGAAGGGGGTTTGCAGGCGCTCGGCGTAGTCCTTGGCCTGCCCAAGTCCCTCCGTGGGGTGCGCGTCGCGTTTTTTGGCTTCCAGGGTGGCGAGTTTGTGACCGCGATAAACTAAGACATAATCGCAGATTTTCGATGAACTGCGCCGGCCGTAACCCACCAGACGACCGGGGGCAATTACCTCGCGACGAATTTTACTGTCGGGAATGACCCCCCATCCTGCAGCTTTGAGGGCGGGGTCAATCAGTTCTGCTTTGGTTTCGGCTTCGTTCATGGGCTAGGGGGCGGAGGCGATGTGTCGGGCTAGATAGTTTTCTAGGAATATTTGAGTGGAAACGCCCTCTTTCTGG
Organism: Microcystis aeruginosa LEGE 91341; assembly: GCF_015206885.1. Classification (GTDB taxonomy): domain Bacteria; phylum Cyanobacteriota; class Cyanobacteriia; order Cyanobacteriales; family Microcystaceae; genus Microcystis; species Microcystis aeruginosa_H. Next base: position 50,746 of record NZ_JADEXY010000005.1, read on the forward strand.
GCTTCGGCTTCTAGTTTGCGAATGATCCAAAAGGGTAAATCGAGTTCGATTTTTTGCTTTTCCCGGTTGGGTCGTCGGGCGGTGGAGAAATCGAGAAATTCGCTCATGTCTTCCCCCGCATCAAATTTCGCGTCAAATTCTTCGGCTTTCATACCATGTAACCTCATTAGTACGGGAACGGCGAACAGAGATAATACGGATCATTTCACTACGATAGGTAATCACGGCCGTCCAATGCTTATCTTGAACTTGACCGATGATTAAATAGCGTGGCTCGGTCTCGCTTTTGCCGGTGATTTCCAGTAGATTGTCGTCTTCCCAGAGTTTTTGGGCTTCGATAAAGTCTATGCCGTGTTTTTGTTGGTTGGTTTGACTTTTGTTTTCGTCGTACTCGAAGCTAGGCATTTCTAGAAATCGGCGAGTTTTTTTAAGTCCGCAGTCAAGGCCTCGACCCTGCTTTTTCCCGATGGTTTCCCGTTGGTTCTGGCGGCTGGCCCCGCACCGGGTGGATTACGAGTGTTTGCGAGGGTATAGGTCGGCATCGATGAGCGTTCCCCCTATTCTGTCTATTTTAACCCATCTATTGGCTGAGTTGACCGGTGAAGGCTTTTTCTAGGATCGATTGTTTAAGTTCGGCGATCGCTTCTAGTTTGCGTTGGTAAATTTTCTCTAAATCTTGAAGACAATCTTTTATTTTATAAACCTTTTTTACTATAGTTTTTTGTTGCTCTGTGGCTTTAGGATAGGAAATAAAAACAGATTTTATGGTTGTATAAGAAATAACTGGTTGAGCTGTTTGATTTGCTGTTTTTCCTAAATCAGCTCTCTCTAATACGAAACTAAGAAAATCGAGGTCGAAGTCAACTAAAAATTCGGAAATATATAGAGCATTATCGGTCAACCAAATTTTTGCATTAATCGTTTTGATATTCCCGCATTTTGCTCCAACTCGTCCAATTAAAATATTTTTTCCTTCAAGATTAAATTGATCATGTTGCCCAGCCACTCCATTTCCACCGTAAACCTTAAACTCCCCAAAGTTATTCATTTTATTCTTAGGCAGAAAGTTTCCACTTTTGACCCTAAAGCATTCAGATATTTGTTTTGTTTCCCATCGACAATCTGTTAAAATTTTGTCTAAATAACTATCAAAAAGCTCCCGGGCATTAATTAAGTTTCTTCGGGTATTAGCTTCAGCTTGGGCTATACCCTCGAAAGCTTTGTCTAGTATCTCTACTATTCTTTTTTGTTCTTCGATCGGGGGGACGGGAATTATAAGATCAGATAGCTTTGAAGCGTTAAATCCTCCTTGCGCGCTTCCAACAATTCCTAAAGAAATATCGTTCCAATATGTTGGAGTTTGAAAATATTTTGCAATAAATTCTGGCAATATATCGCAATCTGTTAATCGTAGTCTTATTAGGTAAGAAGCCGCTACAGACTTGGGTGGTTTTTTAATTAAGTAACTTTTTCCTGTTGTAGCTCCTGTACGTGCAAAAACAATATCATTATCAATTAACTTATATTTCTCGTAGTCAATCTCGCTAATTGAGCAATATGGAACAGTTTTCCAATCAACGAAATTATCTTGAATATCTGTAATTCTCAAAAAAAGTGAGTCTGCTTTATTAAAAGATGCTTTTGCGGTATAACCGTAGTTAATTGTAGAAATATCACCTAATCTTTTTGCTTTCCATTTTGATTTCATAACGTCTCTCCAATACTTGTAAAAATCTCGGCACTTACTTTAATTTTTTTATTTTCTATCAATTTTCGTAATCGAAACTCGATGCTGGTTGAGCGAAAGTCGAATGCTGGTTGAGCGAAAGTCGAATGCTGGTTGAGCGAAAGCCGATGCTGGTTGAGCGAAAGTCGATGCTGGTTGAGCGAAAGTCGAAACCAGCATCCCCCTCAGTTCTCATCCCTTGTTAATCCTCCATCTACAGAGAAATTCCGATAATGTGACTCATTTTGACACTCAGCCAAAATATGAAGAGAATCCCAATCACTACGCATCAAAGCCATCTTTTTCGCCCGACTCCAACCCTGTACCTGCTTCTCGCGATAAAAAGCATTCGCCACATGATCATAGTATTCAGCATAAACCAACTTGACCGGTAATCGCTTTCTAGTATGATTTGCACCGAAACCATTTTGATGTTGCCATAAACGACGGGGCAAATTCTTCGTACTGCCCACATAAAAAGAACCATCACAACATTCAAGAATGTACATATAGGCCATAGATTTTATCTGAGATGAAAGGCTCAATTTGTTTGATTGAGGGGATATCGGGCTTCGGCTTCGCTCAGCCCTCAATTTGGGTTCGCTGGGCCCTCTATTTGGGTTCGCTGGGCCCTCTATTTGGCTTCGCTGGGCCCTCTATTTGGGTTCGCTGGGCCCTCTATTTGGCTTCGCTGGGCCCTCTATTTGGGTTCGCTGGGCCCTCTATTTGGGTTCGCTGGGCCCTCTATTTGGGTTCGCTGGGCCCTCTATTTGGGTTCGCTGGGCCCTCTATTTGGGTTCGCTGGGCCCTCTATTTGGCTTCGCTGGGCCCTCTATTTGGGTTCGCTGGGCCCTCTATTTGGGTTCGCTGGGCCCTCTATTTGGCTTCGCTGGGCCCTCTTTTAGCCCTCAATTTGGGTGGTTGAGCGAAGCCGAAACCACCCTTCCCGTCAGCCAGTAGAAGATCCCAATATATCGGAAATCGCCTCTAAAATCGACCCACTTTCCCTGTCCAATTCCGCAATCTATTTGGGTGATTGAGGAGATATCGGGCTTCGGCTTCGCTCAGCCCTCTATTTGGGTTCGCTCAGCCCTCTTTTAGCCCTCAATTTGGGTTCGCTCAGCCCTCAATTTGGGTGGTTGAGCGAAGCCAAAACCACCCTTCCCATCAACTAGGAGAAGATCCCAATAGATCAGAAATCGCCTCTAAAATCGACCCACTTTCCCGGTCCAATTCCGCAATCTCCGCTAAAATTTCCTCCGGCTCGCGTAAAGGATCGCCCTCCGGTGCGTTGGGATTTTTCACCGACAGATCGAAGGAACCCGGATCGACTTCTTCTAAGTCTAAAAACCAAGAGCGCTCCGATAGCTTAAAAGTCGATTGAAACTCGATGAACTCTTGCAAATCATCATCATTGAGTGCGTTTGTTTTTCCCAGACTTCGCCCCGGATCGAGTTGATAAAACCAGATTTTCTGCGTCGGCGAACCCTTGGTAAAAAATAAAACCACCGTCTTTACCCCCGCACCTAAAAACGTCTTAGCGGGACAATCCAAAACCGTATGGAGATTACAGGAGGAGGTTAACTCCCTCCGTAACTCTCTAGAGCCGTTGTCCGCATTCGACAGGAAGGTATTCTTAATAACGATCGCACCCCGTCCCCCAGTTTTCAAACTCTTGATGAAATGCTGGAGAAAAAGAAAGGCCGTCTCTCCGGTATTGATCGTGAAATTGCCGCGGATCTCCTTGCGTTCGCTGCCTCCGAAGGGGGGATTAGCTAAAACGATGTCATAACGATTCTTCTCTTGAATCGCTTGAATATCTTCGGCCAGGGTGTTGGTCTGAATAATATTGGGAGCCTCGATCCCGTGCAGGATCATATTCATCACCCCGATAATATAGGCTAAAGCCTTTTTCTCCTTGCCGAAAAAAGTCCTCGTCTGTAGCGTTTCTAGCTCTTTCGTACTCAGATCGGCCTTACTGTGGCGTAAATACTCGTAGGCCTCGCAGAGAAACCCCGCCGAACCGCAGGCCCCGTCGTAAATCGTCTCCCCTAATTGCGGTTTAATCACTTGAATCATCGCTCGGATCAGGGGCCGCGGGGTGTAGTACTCGCCCCCGTTTCGCCCTGCGTTGCCCATATTTTTAATCCGGGTTTCGTAGAGATCCGAAAGCTCGTGTTTCTGCTGTTGCGTGCGAAACTGAAGCCGGTCGATACTTTCGAGAACTTCCCGCAGGTTGTACCCGCTCTGAAACTTATTCCGCACCCCCGCAAAAATTTCCCCGATTTTAGCCCCGAATGTCCCCGGTTCTGCGTATTCCTTGAATCCCTGAAAGTAGGGAAATAGCTCGCTATTGACGAACTCGATCAGATCGTCCCCTACCTTAGCGGTTTTCAGCAGTTCACCCCTTGCGTCCTTGGGGTAGGCCCAATTCGACCAGCGATAGGGTTCGTCTAGTAACGGATCGTAGTCTTCTCCCGTCAATAATGCCCGATTCTGGCGATCAACCTCCAAATCGTCGAGATATTTCAAAAAGAGAATCCAGGAAATCTGTTCCGCGTAATCCAACTCCGTCGCGCACCCCGCCTCTTTTCGGAGAATATCATCGATATTCTTAAATGTCTGCTCGAACATAGGAAAAAGATTAGATACTCTCAAATCTTACCTCGATCGCTCCCTGATCCTTAGCATAGATTTGTAAAAAGGCTGAAAATGCTTCAGCCTCGTCTAAAAAATCAGATTTTACTATCAAAATTAAGGAATAGGATTGGCCCGCTCCTTGCTTTGCAGGGTTTCGGGAACAGCTTCCGTCTTACCAAAAGCGATTCGGAGGAAGGGAGGAGCAAGGAAAGTCGTCAAGATTACCATAATAATAATCGACACCTCCAAAGGCTTATCCAAAATTCCGCTGGCCGAACCAATCCCAGCAAAAACTAAACCCACCTCACCCCGGGGAATCATACCCACACCGATGGCGAGGCGATTGATGCCGGATATGCCAAAAACTGCCCAGCCCGTCACCAGTTTACCGATAATCGCCACAACCATCAAAAAGACAGCGATCAAAAGTCCGGCCCGATTCTCCGGTACCGTTGGGTTTAAAACACCGAGATCGGCACGCGCTCCCACCGTCACAAAGAAAATTGGTACAAGCAAATCGGCGATCGGTTTAATTAACTCATCTAACTCGTTGCGGGTATCAGTTTCATCAAGCACCAAACCCGCAGCAAAGGCCCCTAAAATCGCTTCCAGATGAATAGCATTGCCTAAAAATGCCATAAAGAAAGCGAAGACAAATGCGGGAATAACAATATTTCCCCGCGTTTTCAGCCGCTCCACGACTGCCACAAAAGTTTTGTTAAAAATACCTCCCAACAAAATTGATCCGATCAAAAAGGCCGTAGCGCTGACAATCAGATAAATAACATTGGTCACATCAATCTCACCGGTTTTGGCTAAACTAGCGACCACAGCCAGAACAATAATACCGAGGACATCATCGATCACCGCCGCACCGACAATAATTTGCCCTTCTTTGGATTTGAGTTGACCTAACTCGGACAACACCTTCGAGGTAATACCGATACTGGTTGCCGTCAAGGCTGCCCCCGCAAAAATCGCCGGGATAGCCGCCACATGAAAGACGAGCATTAACCCGGCTGTACCTGCCGCAAAAGGTGCCGCAACCCCCACACAGGCCACAACCGTGGCTTGAATTCCCACTTCCTTGAGTTGTCGCAGATCGGATTCTAGGCCAATTTCAAACAGCAGAATAATCACACCGATTTCAGCTAGAACCGAAATCACTTCACTTTGGGACTCAAAGATCCGGTCCACGGCAGCCGGGGCCAATTGATTCAATCCTTGCAGTACCGTCATAATCAGCGAGTCAGAGGCCGATAGTCCCCCTTCGGGAAAGATGACCAGATGCAGTGCCGAAACGCCGACGATCACACCGGCGACCAGTTCTCCTAGTACGGGAGGAAAATCCAATCGTCTGGCGGCCTCTGCGCCGAGCTTGCTGGCCAGATAAATCACCACCAGTGTCAGCAATACACCGGAGAGAATAATCGGTGAATCCTCGGCCACAACGGTGGCGAGCAAGGGGATCGGAGTCATGGGGGCCGCTATCTCCCCAATTAAAGGAGGCAGAATATGGGACAAAATCATGAGTTTAAAGGGATGAGGGTTAAAGGTTTTAGGTGGTCATAAAACTGGGGGATAGGAAAAAGGGCTACCGCTCAAGGACAGTCATGCTGAGGATGCGGTAGCCCGGATCAAGACAAGCTTAGTTGTCTAGATATCACAGCCCTCTGGTCCACAGAAACTCTGTCCGTACAGAACCTCCGCGTCACAGAGATAGATCATGCCCGCAAAATTGAGGAAAAACTGATCGGCAACCTGCTTGGCAATATTCTGGGCCATAATTCGATCGGGGGTAAGTATCTCGAACTTGACATTACTGTCGGTTTCGGAAACGTGGGGTTGTCCCGACGAGCGCACATTGCGACTGCCTTTACCGCCAGTATCCATCACCGTGTAACCACTCGCCCCGGCTTCTTCGATGATCTTGGCGATTTTTTTCAGTAAAATCTTTTCTGTGACGATGACGAGCTTTTTGGCTGGTTTGGCCATGTTGATTATCTCCTTAAATGTGTACATTTATTTGCTTGGTAGGCCCCGTCAAGGAAACGCCCACAGACCAGAATCCTTCTGGGATTAGCCGCCGCTGAGGGCCTGGGCGAGACCAAGGAAGAACGGGATACACAAGCCGATCGCTACGGGTGTACCGATGGCCGTGGACGCGCCTATATAGGCGGAGGGATTAGCCGAGGGGATACCGGCCCGCAACGTGGGCGGCCCAGAGATATCGGAACTAGAGGAAGCGATGACGGCCAGAACCACGACACCGCCCCAACTGAACCCGGTGGCGTAGTGGGCAATCATGCCGAAACCGAAGGCGATTAACCCATGCACAAAGGGTGCTAGGACGCTATAGACCACATACCACTGGGCCACCTTACGCAGTTCACCAACCCTTGACCAAGCCTCCATCCCCATGACCAGCATCAAGATGGAAAGCAAGCCGCGAAAAAGGGGATCGTAGAAGCTTTTATAGACAGTTTCCGGCTCGGTGAATATGCCCAAAGCCAGACCTAATAACATGGCCGATAGGGCCGGTCCGCGCAGGCTTTCCTCAATGATCGGCCAGATCTTGACCCGATTATCCGTAGGCTGCTGTAGGCTGAGATACTCCTGCCGACTGCTGGGATAATCCTGCTGATCGGAATAATTCCCGGCCGCCACCGGCTGCTTGCTAAAAGACTCCTGGTCGTAGGCTGCTTCTTTCTGCTTCTTCTTGTTAAGATAAATGTTAGCCACCACGATCGCCGTTACCAGCGCCGGGATATCCATGAAGGGATAGAGTGCGCCAGCCCAGGCCTCGTAGGGGATCTTTTGTTCTTCGAGTACCGTCAGACCGGCGGCCATAGTCGAGCCACTCACGGCTCCAAATAACCCCCCAGTCGCGATCGCATCGACGACTTTCACTTTGGGCAGATTGGCCAAGGTATAGCGGGCGATGAAGACCACCAGAATCCCTACTATGACCGCAAAGATCATGGGTAACACCATTTCCGTTAGGTTGGAATTGCGGATGGCAATCCCGCCCGTCAGACCGATTTTGGTCAGCAGCATGAAAACAATGATCGTACAAATCGACTCGGGAATGACCAATTCACTTCCGAGAGCAGCAATAATCATCCCACCAATCAAAAAGGCCAGTGTTGGGGACTGCAACTGCTTAACAAAGTCCATTACAAACAATGACAAAAAATCCACGAATACCTCCTTAGGCCTCCCCTGATGAGGAGTATTAATACAAATGAGCTAAATAAACTTTCAAAAGCTGAAAAAGAGTAAGAGTAAGGCTCTTTACCCCTCAAGCAAACCTGTTGCGGGCAGAACTTTGGATAGCGTCAAGTCCGGGGGCAAGCCTAATTCAGGATTTTTGGCGGTTAAACTAGCCATGATCGCCCTTGTCTGGGAAGTTACCCCGAAAGCGAGAGCTAGAGGGAGAGAAACGATGGCAGCTGTGAGACCACCGAAGATATCGCCCCGCAAATTGTCAAAACGAATACGGTTGGTTATTTGCATGAGAATCCAACTGAGCAAAGGATTTTTGGCCATAACAAAGCTGGCGGTTGAGAGACCAGCCTTGATAGACAAAAGTTTATGGTTTTTAAAGATCGATTGTTATAAATCTATACTAGAACGGATATCTTGACAAGCAAATTTTATAAATTGAGTTTAAATCGATATATCTTTACAAAAGTATTGATTTAAACCTATGATGTAAGCGGGGTGGGGAGGTTTTCACTCGTTCCCCTCCATTCCTGCTTCTGTTTAGCAAAGCTCCTCAAGGCAGTAACAGAAGTGTAGCTCTCTAGAGGCCCCTCTTGATTCACGCCACTTTACATCAACTGATTGTCTTTGAAGCAACCGCTCGTCATGGCAGTTTCACCAGGGCTGCTGAAGAACTATCGATCACTCAACCCACCGTTTCCACCCAGATGAAACAACTGACTAAATCAGTGGGTTTACCCTTATTTGAACAGATAGGCAAACGTTTGTATTTAACCGAGGCCGGACGCAGTTTATTAGTAACCTGTCAGGCAGTCCTCAAGGATCTTGATAACTTTGAGATGGCGATCGCTGATATCAGGGGCATTAAACAGGGTAAACTGCGTTTAGCGGCGGTATCCACAGCCCAATATTTAATCCCTCAGATCCTAGGTCCTTTTTGTCAACAGTACCAAGGGGTGGATGTGTCCCTAGAATTGACCAATCACCAAGACCTAGAAACAAGGATGATCAATAATGTTGATGACCTATATATTTTAAGCGAACCCCCCCAAGAGCTAAACCTGGAGATTCGACCGTTTCTGGAAAATCCCCTCGTGGTTATTGCTCGCAAAGATCATCCCCTAGCGGGACAGAAAAAAATTCCAATTAAACGACTGCAAGGGGAACCTTTTATTATGCGGGAAATGGGATCGGGAATTAGACGGGCAGTGCAGCAAATTTTTCTCGACCATGGCATCACCGTATCTCTGCGTTTGGAAATCGGCAATAATGAAGCCATTAAACAAGCGATCGCTGGTGGTTTAGGAATTTCAGTTCTGTCTCAGCACGTCTTAAATTTAGATCCTCCCAATGGGGAATTTACCATCCTTGACGTGGAAGACTTTCCCATCCAACGCCATTGGTATGTGGTTTATCCCAAGGATAAAAAACTATCGGTGATCGCCAAGACTTTTCTGGATTATCTCCTCTCAGGGGATGTACGGGTGTATGCACCCACAGACCTGCGATCAAATCGAATTCGTTAAGCGCAAGCGATTGATCTATCTTCCATCCGAAAAGGTGGAGATCAAGAATTTGATCGCCTGGGGAAACCGATCAGCGAAATCCTCAAGGCGATCGATTTTCCTAAAACCCGCAAGGATTTAATCGTCATAAATGCGGCACTCTAAGGCATCGGGATTGGCTTCGCAGTAAGCCTGAAATGAGTTACTCCCCTGTTTTTTGGCCCGTTGATGGGAGGCTTCGGCCTGGAGTTCCTCTACCACATCCCAGGCCGCAGCGCAATCTGGAGAGGTCTCACCCTTGGCTGCACAAATTTCCCGCGCGTCTTCCCGGGCTGCTTCAATTTCATCTTCAATGAACAACCGCTTGGGCTTTTCAACAAAATCGCTCTTGAAGAGAATATCACTGACAGAAATAATACCCAGCAAAGTTTTACCCTGAATCACGGGGGCGCGGCGAATGCGGGTTTGAGCAAATAACCGGGCTACATATTCCACCCCCAGTTCGGGATTGACGACCACACAGGGCTTGGCCATAATTTCATAGACCCGCATAGTTTTAGGATCGTGGCCAAAGGCCGCCACTTTGTAAACGATGTCGGTTTCGGTGACAATTCCATAGGGGTCCTGTTCATGGCGCGGTTCGACAATCAAACCCCGCAGTTTTTTTTCTTTCATCAATTTCACGGCATCGGCAACCGTTGCCGAACCACGAATGGTGACAACGTTTTGGGTCATAATTTCTTGAGCTTGTAGCATATATGGTTTGGTTTTTTTTAATGAAAGAACTGGTATAAATGCAAAAGTTGACTAGGGTTGCCCCGATAGCAATTTCCTGGACTCTTGTGGGCTGAGTGCCACTTTGAACACAGATGACAAAGACCAATGGGCGATCGCTGGTTGGGGCTGGGGCGGCATGGCCGCAGCTGTGTTCCCCTGAATGCCTGGTGCATAGGCCTCCAGCACAGCGCCGTTTTGCCAACACATGGCAATGAAATAATCACACACTGGGCATTCCGTCTGAGCAACCTGTCGGGCCGGACACTTATATCCTGCGGGTAGGCGATCGCTCAAGAGCCGTTGAGCTACGCTGCCACAGTTAGGACACCGAATTTCTATAAGCTTGTTCATCGCCATACCTCAAAATTAAATAGTGGTGTGAGAAGGAAAGGGTCAACGTCGGAGGTTTGCCCAGAGTGTTTGTTAACGGTGGAAGACTATCACCGTAATTGTCGTTCTACGGCTTCCGTAAATTCTTCATAGGGTTTAACCCCAACTAATGTTTCTATCAATTCCCCCTGTTTAAATACCATGACAGCCGGAATACTTCTAATCCCAAAGCGTTTGGCCACGGGTTTGTTATTGTCTAGGTCAAGTTTGAAGACTTTGGCGCGATCGCGATAGTCATCGGCCAATCGATCGATCAACGGTGCCACCAGTTTGCAAGGTCCACACCAGGTTGCTGTGCAATCTACCACCAACAGTGATTCACTCTTTAACAGGGAATCAAATTCAGTTTCATCTTGAATAAATGTAGCCGTACCCATGTTTATATCTCCAAATTGATGCTGTGTAACTTAGGACAAATTCTCTGCTTGCTGCGTTTTAGAATATAAATTCAGCTTTGAACCGCTCCTCCTCTAAAAATGCTTGGCTTTTGACCCTTTAACTTTGTCCGCCTCCCGGGGGTATCGTCTATAGTTTGGTTATCCCAGACATCGATGGTGACATCTAGTCCCTGCTCATGCAGGGGTTTTACTGTGTAAGTCGTCATCGGAAATTTTGGGTCTGAAACCCCGCCGTTCTAGGTTGGCTTTACGTTAGAATTAAAAGGCCAGTCTCGAAAACCAAGTGGACGGCGCAGCACCTTGAAAACTCGGCTTAGGGGGTTCCGACCAGAAAAGCTTGGCTGGGTAAAAAGTCGCGCGCAACAAGTACAAGAAGCTATAGGCGGTCAACGTACCGTGGGACACACGGAATCGGGCTTCTGAAATGGGGCGAAAGTCTGTGGACTCTGTGTAAGACAGTACATGGTTTTTTAACTGTGGTATGCGACGGTGGTGGAAGCAGAAACTTAAATCGTGAGGTTTAGGAATCGCCGCACTTTTAGGGCGGCGAGGATGTCAACGGCTGCCCCCAATCAAAACAAATTTGCGACGTTAAGTTGCGATAATATGGTTTTGCAAGTTGTTGCATTTAGATAACCTATGACAGCGACCCCTTCCAACGATTTATCTGCCTGGGAGCGGCTAGAACAAGGCAGACAAGCAAAAGCAAGCAACGGTGGTTATGCGGGCTACGGCTCCCCTGCCTTTGGACAACGATCGATCGATGGAGAATTAGTGGATGATCCGGAAGAGTGCCTGGTCATTGAACTGATTCGCCGTCATCACAAATCAGGGAAATCCTTGCAGAAGATCGCCGATTGGCTTAATGAACAGGGCTACACCACCAAACGCGGTCTACTATGGCAGCGTATTTCCGTAAAGCGAGTGCTAGATCGACTTTATGGAAAGGTGTCCAGAATTTCCGGAGTAACCCTTCAGGCCGACCAGAACCCGGAAGTACTCACCCCAGCGTCTGGTGATGCCGCCCCTGAAACCATTAGAGGCTGAATAACCTCTAAATAAAAAGTTTCAGGCTTTAACCTGTTACATCCCTCTATGATACACCGAAGTGGGTCTAAAATCTTTACGAGTTTAATAAAAATTGTAACAAAACGTTACATCTTTTAGGAAAAAGTTAAATGACGCTACACTTTGAGATAGTTTTAGAACTGGTTTTGGCAACTCTGAGAGTCTGGGTTCTTTGCCCAGTGGCTGTTCTGTCTATCTTGTCCTTTGCGATCGCAGGATGGTGCTGATGTCCCTCGATACACCTCTGAGTTGGGCCCCCGATCTGGAAAAGGCGATCAATCGCCAACCCTTGACGGTGCCGCCAACCACTTCCCTGGCAGATGCGATCGCCATGATCGGCCAGGCCCATAGTCGTCTGTGTTTACTCACCGATGACCTATCCCCTCTAGCTGCTCCGGCCGGAGAGGTGCGTGTTAGCTGTCTGCTGGTGGTGCAAGGGCAAGAGCTATTAGGAATTTTGACAGAACGGGATGTGGTGCGACTGACCGCTCAAGGAATTAACCTGACTGAGACAACCGTTGCCGATGTGATGGTGCATCCCCTGATCACGTTACCCCAGCAATCTGCTCAAGACATTTTTGCTGCCCTATTTTTGTTTCGGCGCTACCGCATTCGCCATTTGCCGATTGTGGATGACCAAGGACAGTTAGTCGGGGTGATTTCCCATGAAAGTATTCGCCAGATTTTGCGTCCGGCCAATCTATTGCGGTTTCGTCGCGTATCGGATGTGATGACCACTCAAGTGGTACAGGCCCCACTCACTGCCACAGTCTTGCAATTGGCCCAGTTAATGGCGGAACATCGTGTCAGTTGTGTGGTGATCACCCAGAGAAATTCCGAAGACAATGACTACCCTGTTGGTATTGTGACAGAGCGAGATCTTGTTCAGTTTCAAGCAGTTCAAATCGATCTGCACAAAACTAAGGCCCAGACGGTGATGAGTACGCCCTTATTTCTCCTCAACCCGGAGGATTCCCTGTGGACGGCCCATCAGGAAATGCAAAAACGGCGGGTGGGGCGTTTGGTGGTTTCTTGGAACTGGGGTCGGGGGTTGGGTATTGTTACACAAACCAGTCTGTTAAGGGTTTTTGACCCGATGGAAATGTATGGGGTGATTGAAAATTTACAACAAACAATTCAACAGCTAGAGTCCGAGCGATCGCCCGCCCTTCCTTCCCCACCAGCGGACTTATTACCCCAACCAACTTGTGACCGATCAGAAAAAGAGATTGCTGGCGATCGCGAATTATTACTAGCCTTGCTGGACAATGCCTACAAAGACGTAAAGTATATGTTGGCTAACTTAGATATTGTCGTCGAGCAGCGGCGATCTTTGCTTCAATCTGTTCTCGATAAGCTTGAGTACCTCGGTCGTGAAATTAGCTCTTAGTAAGCTGTTCGGATCTCTTAGGTTTGCTGGGTAAAATGTATTGACAAGATACATTCCTCCTAGCGAGGGAGTGGAAGGAACCACAGAGACACAAAGGACACAAAGATTGATCGATCATAGAGTAAGTTAAACTTATCACACAGAACCTAGAAGAGCCTTGGATTGAGTTATAAAACCGAAAGTAACGCCCAATTTTAGGAGAAAGTTTCCCCTTAAAAATCCCAAATTAGTAGATTTACAAAAATGAGATGCACCCAATCAAAGGCACATCTGTCTTATAATTCAATAAGTACCTCAGCAAAATTAATTACACATTTCGATAAAGCTTTTGCCTTTTGCCTTTTGTCCTCTGCCTTCGTTAAAACCACTCACTTAATAGGATAGTTACACAACGTAAAAATTGATTAATTCAGGAGTTATTATTATGCTAGAACAAATGATGAAGATGTTAGAAGGGCAAAAAATAAACTCTTATCGTCTTAATAAGTTTCTTGGTGCGGGTGGTTTTGGGGGTGTATTTCATGCTAGTGAAATGGTCAGAAATACATCGGTTCAAGAAGTTGCTATTAAAGTTATCCCCGAAAGTAGCGATGATAAATTAATTGAGTTACAAAATGCCAGAAAGTTAGAACATTCTAATTTAATTAAGGCTTATTCAGTGGGGGAATTTACTTTTCTCAATACAGAAATGCTTTATTTAGTGATGGAATTGGCACAGGGTAGCCTAGAAAATCACATTGCCAAAGGCAGTTTATCATCAAGTGAGATTAAAAATATTACTGCTCAAGTCGCCCAGGGCTTAAATTATCTTCATGGACAAAATAAAGTTCATCGAGATTTAAAACCGGGTAATATACTCAAGGTTAATCAACAATACAAGTTAGCAGATTTTGGCTTAATTAGAACTTTAAATAACAAAAGCCACACTCAAACCGTCCACAATAGCGGTACAATTATTTATATGCCTCCTGAAGCCTTTAGGGGTGATATTTCCTCAGCTTGGGATCTGTGGTCATTAGGTATTATGTTAATCGAAATGACCACTAATCAACTTCCCTATAAGTTCAATAATGATATTAATCAATTAATGGCAAAGGTGATGAATTGTGAGCTACAAATACCTAGTTTACCGAAAGAGTTTAAACCGATTATTGAAGGGTGTTTGCAAAAAGATAGAAGACAAAGATGGACAGCACAACAGGTTTTAAATGCCTTACAACCTGTGGGATGGAATTCTCCCCCGTCACCTCCACCAGCACCGGCAGCAGTCAAAAAGCCTGTTTCACCAATACCCCTAATTGCTTCACCTACTCCATTTACCGAAAAAATATCCAACGTAGTAACACTAGAGATGGTGAGCTTACCAGCAGGTGAGTTTCTCATGGGATCTCCTGACAGTGATCCCAATGCTGAAAGTTATGAAAAGCCTCAACACCAAGTTAAAGTCAACAGTTTTGCGATTGGGAAATATCCAGTGACTCAGGCACAATATCAAGCAGTAATGGGAACCAATCCCTCTCATTTTAAAAACAACTCTTGGTTGAAAAATAATCAGCAAAATCCGGTAGAAAGGGTTAGTTGGAACGATGCTCAAGCTTTTTGTAAGAAATTGAGTCAAATAACAGGGAAAACCTATCGCCTACCGACGGAAGCGGAATGGGAATATGCCTGTCGTGCGGGGACTACTACTCGCTATTATTTCGGTGATGATGCTAATCAGTTAGGAGATTACGCTTGGTATGACGGAAATTCTCAGAGTAAAACTCATCCTGTGGGACAGAAAAAACCCAATGCTTGGGGACTCTATGACATGATTGGCAATGTTTGGGAGTGGTGCGAGGACAATTGGCACGATAACTATATCGGAGCGCCAAAGGATGGCAGTGCTTGGCTGACAAATGATAATGATTATCCAATACTGCGGGGCGGTTGTTGGTACAACGGTCCGGATGGCTGCCGTTCGGCTTACCGCGACTTCAGCCTCTACCGCCGCGACGGCCTCAGCAACAGCTACGGTTTTCGGGTGGTGTGCGGTGCTGGGGGGACTCTGTAACCCTTATTCTCTTTTTACCCTTTTTACCCTTGTTTCAATTTTTCTCTTTTTCCCGCCCCTAGGCGGGTCGATTTTTTTTTTGAGAAATTGAGGTGGCATGAGTAGAAAACGGGTTTCTCGGAGAAACCCGTTTTCTGTGGGTTACTCAACGGATTTAGGATAATATTGGTGCGTTACGTCGCCTATGTAAGTAGCTGGTTATAATTAAATTAAAAGTGGATTTTAGGTTCGATACCCGCTGCCCCCCTTGATAAGGGGGGTGCCGATCCCCCCTTATTCCCCCCTTAATAAGGGGGGCATTTGATAATTTTTAACGCCTACCTACTTACTTATAATTATCTGCGAAAAAAGTTTAGTAATTTCACTGCAATTATAACAGGATTGTCGATGACTAATTTAAAAAAATGGCAAATTATTAAATCTGAGCTAGTTTTTCAGAATCGTTGGTGTCAAGTCCGTCAAGATGCAGTAAAGTTATCCTCTGGACAAGTTATCGATGATTATTTCGTTAATATTCGTCCTGAAATTGTTTTAGTTGTTCCAGTTACTAGGGATAATCAATTAGTTTTTGTCCGTCAATATCGTCACGGAGTTAAGGAAATTTTATTGGAATTTCCCGCTGGAGCAGTAGATGCGGGTGAAGATAATATTACTGCGGCAGCGCGTCGGGAATTCGAGGAGGAAACTGGTTATCAAAGTGATTCTCTAATACCTCTGGCTGTTTTGTACGATAATCCGGTTAAAGATACTAACAGAATTCATATTTTTTTGGCTCTTAATGCTACTCCCACTGGTCAACAAAAGTTAGATATTACCGAGGAAATTGAAGTTATTCTTCGACCTTTACAGGAAATTAATCCCCAAGAAATTACCGTCTCTGGTAGTTTAGCTGCTTTCTATCTAGCGAGGGATTTTTTAAAGCAAAATTAAGGAGGTATAGCGGTTATATTGATGGGGAGCCAGTTGTCAGGAGATTATTTTTATTTATTCTCCCCAATTCATAATTCATAATTCATAATTTATAATTCCCACTGTCTATGAGTAATTTTTTTATGATTGCTGGCTTCATTCTATCAGCTTATGCAATCGTTGCCAACGATTCCCTACAGACTTTAGGTACTTTTTTAAGTGCCAATGAAGAACGTCCCTGGTGGATTTTGTGGCTGTATTCCAGCATAATCTTAGCCTCGATTTTTATCGCTGGTTGGTACATTAATCAGGGAGATGTGGCTTATAATCGACTAGAAATGATTCCCTTTCCAGAAAATTTTACTTGGATTTATATCGTTCCTCCCCTAGCAATTTTAATTCTCACCACTTGGGGAATACCCGTGAGTACAACCTTTTTGGTTTTAACAGTTTTTGCTCCCCAATCTCTAGATGAAATGTTAGTTAAATCCGCTTGGGGTTATGCTATTGCTGTTATGGTGGGGTTAGTCATCTATCGAATTATTTATCGATTAGAAAACTTTTTCCTAGAAACAGTTAATAAAGAACCTCAAAAAATCTGGGTAGTTTTACAGTGGTTATCTACTGGGTTTCTTTGGAGTCAATGGTTAATGCAAGATTTTGCCAATATTTTCGCCTATCTTCCCAGACAGTTAGCAGCAACATGGTTAGTTTTATCTCTAACAGTTATGCTACTCCTGCAAACCATCATTTTTATTAATCATGGTGGTCAAATCGAGAAAATTGTCACTAGCAAAACTAACGCCCATGATCCGCGTTCTGCAACAATTATTAACTTAATTTATGGTCTAATTTTACTGTTTTTTGTTGGCTATAATCATATTCCCATGAGTACCACTTGGGTATTTTTAGGTTTATTAGGAGGTCGAGAAATTTCTCTGACTTTAACCAGAGAAACCACTAATTTAGCCGCCACGGGTAAACTGGTTTTAGGGGATGCCTTGAAAGCTTTTATCGGTATGGTTGTTAGTGTTGCTATCGCTCTTGCTTTACCTCTAATCGCTCAAAAACTTAACTATCTATAGGGAATTATGAATTATGAATTATGAATTATGAATTATGAATTGGGAAGCTTTTTTTAGTAATCAGTAAACTGATAACTGATAACTGATATTAGTGGTTGTACCGCATAAGATTAAGAAAAGGTCTATTTTCAAAACTTAAGAATAACAAGATTGGGGAGATAGGCGATCGATTGATGACCCGGAGTGATAAAGTTTTCTATTGCTGATAATCTCGAAATTATCGTTCAACCAGATTAAAGATGCTTCTGTAACTAGACCTTCTTCAAGAGTGACTAGGGAAAAATTGCGAGATTTACCCCTATCAGAGTGGAGAATGCGAGGAACACTAGCAGCATTCAGATAAACAGTTCCCATCTCGGAAGTGACCACGGGATTGCGTAAACGGGAAGTAGTATGACGGAGACGGTGGTGCATATGACCGAAACTGACGAGAGAAACCTGTTTTCCTAATAGCTGTGCTTGTGCGATGGCCGCTGCTAAATCCGGATCCCCGTGGTCTCCTCCCAAAGGTTGCCAATCGCGACCACAGATAGCTTCCGCTTCCTTTCCCAGTCCGGCTGGACCATTGTGACCTAAAAAAATCAGGTTATTATAGGCAGTATCTTGAATATTAGCGATAATTTTGGCAGTAGATTCGGCAAAACTGCTGATATTATAGCGTTCTTGAAAAAATTCTCCATTTTTCCACTCGGAACCTCCCCAAGTAAAGGGACGACCCCCAACAATCGAAAGCTGTAAACTGGGTAGGTCTAGTTTTGAGTAACCCACATGAGCAACCCCTAATAATTCTAACTGGGCGGTGACACGATCTTCTTTATCGCGATCGTAGGGACATTGTTTTCGTCCCCAGGGGGTGGCACTATACCAAGCGTCATGATTACCGAGAATAACGGCTTTTGGTAAGGACAAACTAGCAATCCGACCGACAATTTCTAGGGATTCATTGCCAAAATCCCCCACAAATAGGGCTAAATCCACTTGTAAAGCTTCTAGTGCTAAATTATCTTCTATTTCCCATTGGTCGTGAACGTCACCGATGACGGCGATTTTATAGGTGCGAGGGAAAGAACTTACCATTACCAGTTATTAACTATCATTTACCAGTAACGATCATAGCTAGGATTGGCCGAATAAATCTAAAAACCTTGTCGGATAATATCTTTAGGCTTTTTTGAAATCAAAAAAGTGCCGGTCATTGGCGTAATTGGCTCAATTTGGTCGAAATATCTAGAGGACATTTTGGGCGCACGCAGTTCGATTGGCGCAATCAATAATATTATTGTAGGGGCGAATTGCATTCGCCCTCTTTGAATAACTTCTGCTGCTCACCTATAGGTGAGGGAAAGTCACAAATAGGAGATGCAGCCGATAATTTTCTAGAGATGTAAAGATTTAAAACAAAGTTACCCACAGTCATCGGTTTTTTTGTAAATTTAGATACAGAATTATCAGGGTGATCTGTGTATGTACTTACTACAATCTCGCACTACTGCTGTTGTTACTTGTCCCCAAGCAAACACATGGGTACGGCTAAGAATGCTTCCCTCTCCATACAGCTTTGATGAAGCACTACTACTCTGTGAACAGGATCAAGGCCGTTGGGTGGCATGGATTCCCGATTTTGGCGAAATTATCCTGATTGAAGGGCAATTTGAGGCATAAACTAACTCTTGCTCACAATTAAAGCAGATAAACAGCGATCGATCACTTGTTTTAATACAAGCGCCGTCCAATCGATATCGGCTGCGCTGGTGTCCCTTCCCAGGGTTAAACGAATTCCCGCTAATGCTTCTCGATCGCTGTAGCCCATAGCTTTTAAAATTGGACTAGGGGAAAGTTTGCCACTATGACAGGCGGATCCAGAACTAATACCGATTCCTGCTAAATTAAGCTGACGAACTAGCTGTTTTCCCGTGATGTGACTGTTATCGTCGGGACGGACAATAAAGCTGACGTGGTGGGGTAAACGATAGAATCGGTCCCCCGTGGGCAGCAGATAAGGATAATCGGCTAAGAGGTCAAATAATCGATCTCGTAGGGCGATTAAACGCATTTTTTCGCTAATTAAGTCTTTTTGGGCTAATTCGGCCGCTAAACCAAAAGCTGCGATCGCTGGTACGGCTTGGGTTCCCGATCGCAGGCCTTTTTCCTGACCACCGCCCCGCAGTAATGGTAAAATATCGACACCGGCTCTGATGTATAAAGCTCCCGATCCTTGCATTCCATAAATTTTATGGCTAGAAAGAGATAATAAATCTACGGGCAGTTTCCGCACATCAATGTCGCATCTTGCCGCCACCTGCACCGCATCGGTGTGAAAAAGAACTCCCCTTTCCCTGGCAATGCTGCCCAATTCTTCAATCGGTTGTAGGGTTCCCACCTCACTTTGTCCGTAAATAATGGAGATTAAGACCGTATCGCTTTGAATTGCGGCTTTTAGGTCTAAAGGATTAACTCTACCTTGACGATTGACGGGAAGACGAGTAATTTGCCAACCTTGCTGCTCTAATTGTTTACAGGGTTCAGCGATCGCCGAATGTTCCACACTAGAAATAATTATATGACGGGGGCGGTTATACTGTTGAGCAACCCCGATAATCGCTAAATTATCGGCTTCCGTGCCGCCAGAAGTGAAGATAATCTGGTCTGGATTGGCATTAATTAACCCTGCTACCTGTTCTCTGGCCATTTCGATGACTGTCGCCGTATCCTGTCCCCAACTGTGTAAACTGGAGGGATTACCCCAATGATGCCGCAGAATAGTGGCAACCCGCTCGATTACTTGGGGATGAGTGGGGGTAGTGGCACTATAGTCAAGATAAATTTGCATTATTTTACAATCTGAGAAATGAGAGTCAAGACAGGCAGCTATTCTCAGTTTAGCCGTTTAAGAGATTAGAAAGCGGGTTTCTTAGGTTTCTACCTACTCGTCTAACAGCAGCCCCTTTAACTCTGGAGAGATGACATCTATATCCATCATCATAAATGAACGACAAGCAGCCATCGAGCCTAAAGTCGCGACAATAATTTCCAGATTGGGTAGTGTTCCTTCTCGCCATCCCACATATTCCTGAAAACTGGAGAATTCCCATTCCTGGGGCTGACTCACCAAACCCGCTTTAACCGGATTCCAATGAATATACCTCGACAAATTTAACAAATACTCTGTGTCATTTACTAGAATTGCCTGAAACCGCCCTTGAAACAATGAGCCAACTCGCCCATATCGCCGATTTATGGCTTTGGTATAAGACAGGGAAAAGGCTTGCATTGCCGCAGAAAGCTCGGCTTTTTTCAGCCGTATTAGCAGGTGATAGTGGTTGGGCATCAAGCAATAGGCAATAACATCTAGCGTTTCTACCAGATATTTACGCACCAATCGCAGAAAAAAAAGATAATTTTCTCGCTCAAAGAAGATATCTTCACGGTTATTGCCGCGATTATAGATATGGTAGTATTGTCCTGCTTGAAAGATATTCTGACGATAGGGCATATTTATCTTATCTCTAGAAAACAGCTTTCTCTGGCTTACTATTCTAAGCTAAGAGAAACCCGCTTTCTTTAAGAAAGCGGGTTTCTGAGTTGATGATGAGAAACCCGCTTTCTGGGTTGATGATGAGAAACCCGCTTTCTGGGTTGATGATGAGAAACCCGCTTTCTGGGTTGATGATGAGAAAGCGGGTTTCTGGGTTGAGTAGAAACCCGCTTTCTGGGTTGATGATGAGAAAGCGGAGAAACCGGGTTTCTGAGTTGATAATGAGAAAGCGGAGAAACCCGCTTTCTGAGTTGATAAGAAACCCGCTTTCTTAAAGAAAGCGGGTTTCTAAAGATTTTATTAAAATGTATCATAAGATACAATTCGGGGGGGGGGGGGGGGGGGGTA
>NZ_JADEXY010000074.1 GCF_015206885.1 Microcystis aeruginosa LEGE 91341
AGTTATCAGTTATCAGTTATCAGTTATCAGCTTTTGAAGGCAACAGGCAAGAGGCAAAAGACAGAATCTGACAATTCTCCTGCCTAAAAAGAAGGCTTATTACCTCATTCTTGACGGGGAGCGATTCATGGTGTTAATATAATTTTGTCCAAGATTACAAATATACATCAACGGTGATAGCAAAAAAAATTACTTTTTCTAATGGATTGGAATGTTACTACAGTAGTAGCAAAGAGGAAACAGAATACATTTTTTCGGAAATATTTACTGAAAGGCAATATGAAGGCCATGATATCGTCATCAAAGAAGGCGATGTGATCTTTGATGTTGGAGCTAATATCGGTCTATTCTCTATTTTTGTCAAGGGAGTTGAACCAACAGCAAAAGTTTTCGCCTTTGAGCCAATCAAGCCAACTTTTGATGTTTTGCAAAAAAATATTCATTTGCATTCTTTAGAGGATGTTGTTTTATTTAACTGTGGATTAAGTTCAGAGAATAACCCAGCAAAAATCTTTACTTTTTATCCTAATATGTCTGCTAATTCAACCACAAAGCCAGAGGATACCTTGGCTGAATTAGAAGATATTAAAGTCGATCAGAATTCCCCAAAAATAGAAAATTTGTTTGAAGACTTTTTCCAAGAAAAAGAACAAGTAGCCTGTGAAGTAAGAACTCTATCCTCCGTAATTAATGAACTCGGTATTGACTCCATTGATTTATTGAAAATTGATGTGGAAGGAGAAGAATACGAAGTATTTCAAGGCATCGAAGCTAAAGACTGGTCAAAAATCAAGCAAATAGTGGCTGAAATTCACGATAAAAAGGGACGTTTAAAGCAAATAAGCCAAATGCTGGCAGATAATGGCTTCAAAGTTCAACTAGAAAAAAGAGAATTACTACCTTTGACATTCGTGGATATTTTTCATTTATACGCTGTGCGTTAGTGGTTGAACTTTTATTCTCAAAGTTAATCTATTTTTCCAGAAAATTGGTTAATAACTGACTGAAACGTTGGGCAATAATCGGCGCATCAAATTCTGAAACTTTCGCTCTACCTGCCTTCCCTAAGGAATAAGCTTTTTCTGGATTGAGAAGCACTTCTGCTAATTTACTAGCTAAATCTTCGGCATCTAAGGGATTGGCTAATAGACCTTGTACACCATCTTCAATCAACTCCGGTGTCGAGGAAGAACGACTGGCAACAATCGGTTTATAACTGGCCATAGCTTCAGCAAAAACTATACCAAATCCTTCTTGCAGACTAGGTAAACAAAAAACTTGACAATCAAGATATTCTTGGATCAGTTCTTGATAGGAAAGATAGCCGAGAAAAGTAACATTTTGCTCTAAATTGAGTTCTTGTGCTAGACGGCGTAAATTATTCCATTCAGGACCTTTGCTGGCAATTCGTACCTCCACATCAGGTATTTGACGGCGGAGAATTGCGGCGGCGCGGATCAAAGTGGCAACATTTTTGCGGGGATACTGGACTCCGACACAAAACACCGTCGGCCTCCTCTGCTCGCCGTTTTTTTCCTCATGCTTGACTGAGGCGACCGCTGCATCCCAACCTTTGAGATCAATTAGAGAGTGAACAATTTCGATATTGCCATCATACTGATAAAGTTGCTTGAGTCTAGTACGCGAATACTCACTGATAGAGACGACCAGATCGGCACGATGGACGCTCACTTTCTCGGCTTTTGCCATCAATTCTAAGGAAGTTCGCACCCAACCCCGCTCAAAGGTAGCTTCATCGGCAATAATACCAAGAATATAAACAATAAAAGGGACTTTCAGGCGATCGCTGATGGCGTAACCATCCATATCGTAACCCACCACCACATCATAGTGGTCAAAGCGACGGGGATCGAGTCGCCAATTCCAAAGAAAGCGATGCGCCATATAGCCTAACAGACCGGATGCTTTGGTTGGAGAGAAGACATCAACGATATGACCCTGGGAGCGCAACTCGTTAGTCAGATGGATATTGGTGACGAAGGTACCACTTCCGAGCTTGACATTTTGGGGAGTTGCTGTGATGATTGCTATCTTCATTTTTTGTCAAAGTTTATGGCAGCGGTTGGATGATGACGGGAAAATCAGAACAAATAGGGTTTGCTGAAAAAGTTTTTCCGGGGGGTAGGGTGTGGGGTGTGGGGTGTGGGGAGGGGAAATTATGAATTATGAATTATGAATTATGAAGTGGGGAGAGGGGAAATGGGGAGAATAAATAAAAGCCATCTCCTATCTCCTGAATACTGCCGACCGACTCCTAACCCCACCAACAAACTTTTTCAGCAGACCCTAGATAATGTCATCTTCAAATTTATAACCGACACCGACTACAGTTTTGATAAAGATCGGATTAGCAGGATCGGGTTCTACTTTTTTGCGTAAGCGTCGGATATGGGTATCTACTACCCTTTCATCGCCAAAAAAATCATTTCCCCAGAGATTATCGATTAATTGGGTGCGACTCCAGACGCGATTGGGATAACTGACAAAGGTAGCTAATAAATTAAATTCTAAGGTGGTTAAATCGAGGGTTTCCTCTGGCATTCCCTCCAATTTACGAAGAGCAGAATGTTGATCTAAGTCGATAATAAAATGACGGCTGCGATGGAGTTGCTGGGGTTGACTATCGTGTCTTAAACTACGTCTTAATAAGGCTCTTACGCGAGCGGTTAATTCCCGGGGACTAAAGGGTTTGACCATGTAATCATCGGCTCCCGTAGATAGGCCGATAATGCGATCAATTTCTTCTCCCCTAGCGGTTAACATTAAAATATAGGGGTCTTTTGTCCCGGGTTTTTGGCGAATTCTAGCACACAATTCTAGTCCGTCTAATTCGGGTAACATTAAATCTAAAATCACTAAGTCTGGTTGCTTTTGATAAAATAGTTCTAGTCCTACCCTACCATTATAAGCCAGATGACAATTAAATGATTCCCGCTCTAAAGTTTGCTGAATCAAATGGGCGATTTCAATTTCATCCTCGATAATAACGATATCCATAAGTAAGTAGTTATAATTTAATTGAAGATAGATTTTGCCTTTGATCCCCCCTGCCCCCCTTAATAAGGGGGGTGCGGATGCCCCCTGCTCCCCTTAATAAGGGGGAATCTGACAATTTTTAAAACCTACCTACTTAGGCATATTTTAACATATTAGCTATTCATTTCTTACTCAAGCTTGAACATTGAAATAATTGTAATTTTTGATCATTTTTTGGGGGGAGAGTTGGCAACTCTCCCGACTTTGGTGGACTAGGGACTTTTCAAGGTAAAGGGACAAACTGCTCACCAGAGGGAGTAGATCGCACTTGAATTAAGACCGGCTGACCAATGCGATCGCCAGTATTAGGATCAAAGCTAATTTTTCCGGTGGCCCCTGTTTGATGAAAATTGCCGGAGCGCAGCCTGGATTGTAGGCCCTGACGTTGAGGATTTTCCCTTAAACCAGCAATAATCACCCGTGTAGCGTCAAAACTGGTGGCTGTGCGCCAACTAACTGGACCGCGCCACTGTTCCTGCATAAGATTGGCAAAAGTCTGGTTAACCGAGGGGTGCCAGGGTGCGGCAAGGGTTAAACCTTGGGCGTTTTTGCCGCCATCTTCGAGGGTGCGAATATTGTAGAGGGTGGGACTACTAAACAGAGGCAAACGCTGACGATTGGAGCGAATAACCTCAAAAACGGGATCGAGACGATCAACATGAGCGACGACAAATAGGCCGTTAGCACCCCCAGAAATCGCCTGATTAAGGGCTTGATCGGCCTTAAAATTGGGGACACTCAGATCACAGACAATCGGCACAATTTGACCGCCTTTTTTCGCCACATTAGCCATCAACTCATCTTTAAAGGAAACATTATCGGGAGCTTGAGAATCGTAGCAAAAAGCAATTTTCTGGACTTTAGCAGTATTTACTATGTAATTTGCTAATTTTTCCGTAATTTTGCCGTTAGAAGCCACCAGACGAAAGATATAATTTCCCGCACCGGAGAGATTATTAGCCAGGGAGGTGGGAGAAATCATCACCAAACCGCCTTTTTCGTAGATAGGAGCGGCGGCTAAACTGGCATCGGAGGCATTATGACCGATAACGGCGATAATATCGGGATTTTTGACTAATTCCCTGGCTACCTCTTTCGATATCTGCGGCTGATTATCGTCATTAACCACGATAACCATCAGTTTTCTGCCGTTGATCCCTCCCTGTTGATTGATCTGGGTTTGTGCGCTGGCGACTCCTCGCAATATTTCTTGAGCGACGTTGGGATTAGTTGTCGCCGGCACAACAACGGCGATTTTAAAGGGATTTGCGCCAGTTTGCAGGTTGCTGAGATAAATTACGCTTTCGGGATCGTTGGGATGTTGAGCGAGGGATTTTTGCAGAAGTTGCTCTGCTTCTTGGTGATTACCTTGAGCAATAGCAGCGATCGCTGATTCTTTGGTGGTGTTAGAATTAGTTTTGATCAGGAGATGATTGCCGTAACTCATGCGGGGATTATTATCGGCTTTTGGGGCAAATATTGCCGAGATTTGGGGAAAAAGAAACCAACCGATCAACCCCAGTAAAACATAGAAAATTGGCGGTAAGCTCGCTTTTTTGCCAGTCTTTGTCATTGCTTTACTCCTTAACTTTCCTGATTGAATTCAGCTAAACGGCGGTTAATTTCGTCATCAAGGCTTAAGAAATCGATTTCTTGAGCTAATTTCTCGCTATAGTTCTCGCTTAATTCACTATAGGCGTTTTCTTTTCGATAACGGTCGTTAATCGCTTCATTGGCATCCTCAAAGCGATCGCGGGAGGTATTGAGGTTGAGACTACTGTCAAATTCGTTTATTTTACCTAAAGCCTCATTCATGGAACTAATCGCTTTTAAGTTGCTCATTTCTAACTTATAATGCTCGATTTTTTCCTGCTCTTTACGAAGTTTTTCCTTAGCAGCAATGACCACTTTTTCCGCATTATCGACCCGATCTTTCATGGCGGGTAGAATTTTTTCTAGGGAGATAACCTTAACCATAGCAAGTCTTGCCGCTTCTTGAAGGCCTTTTTTTTGAGCGGTGACAGCCTGCTGCAAGTAGTTTGTGTGTTCCTGTTTTTTTGCCTCGTATTGTGCTTGAGCCGATTGCTGGGCCGATACTACTTTCGCCACCGATTCTGTCAATTCCGCTAGGGATTTTTGCATCGATTCTAGGGATTCTCTGGCCGATTCTACGGCAATTTTGCCGCCGGATTCGATGGGAATACCCCACAACCAATTCCAGATCGCAACGAGAGAATTGCCTGCCTTATCACCGATCAGCCAAAAAATCAAGGCTTTTGGGGTTAATTTTTTTAACAATTTCATGCCGTTTGTCTCCTAGAGGTGTTACCTGTTAATTAGGAGTGATGGCCAACTTTAATGCAGTGGATAAGGTTAAGTTTTGTAAAAAGTCTTGACAAGGATAGGGAGGTTTAGACTGGACCGGCAGATTTAATGGGAGCGAGGGGGACAAATTGACCATTTTTGACCTGTAGAATCAAGTAGCGGCGATCATCAGGATTATTATTCATGTTGCGGACACCATTCTCATCGAATCTAACGGTGCCAGTCATTCCTTCGATAGAAAAATCGTTTCTTAAAACTTGATTTAATGATTCTCGATCGAATTTTTGTCCTGGTTGGGATAACTGTCGCAAAGCATTGAGGATAACTTTAGTCGCATCGTAGGACATGGGAGTGCGCCAAACGTTGATCTTATTTTGCCAAAAACTGTGGATATAATTATCTTGTGTGAGATCATACCAAGGCACAGCGATAACTAAATTTTCTACCCCCTGTTTACCTTCTGCAAGGGTGAGATAACTTTGAAAGGTGGGGGAACCTAAAGTTATTAAGTTTAACTGTTCTGCAGGACGTTGCTTAAAGATATTAGCGGCTCTTTTGAGATCGTTAATATAGGGAGCAATCATCAGGATATTTACTTCATATTGAGCAATTTTTTGATAAATTTCCTGTTCATCTAAATTAATTTTGGGTTCGATATTGCAGTCAAAATATCCATCTTTAACAAGTTTTTGCAAGCTCTGACCTCGGAGAATGTTTTTATATTTTTCAGCGAAGTTATAATTATCCCCAGAGCGATTATCATAACAAATTAAATTAGTGGGGTTTTGGATAATTAGCTTCTCAGTTTGTTCGCGGATATATTCGCTTAAGCTTGTGGCAAAAGTTTCCAGATCGGGAACCATTTTATATATATAGCCATTGCCAGAGATTTTCTGGGAAAAGCTCGTAGGGGATATGGCAACAATTTTCCCTTGTACATATATATCTTTGGCCGCTTCACTAGCAGCAGAAGCATTATGACCAACCACTGCTAAGATTGACGGATCTTTAACAAATTTTTTGGCTCGATCTTCGGCATCTACGGCGCTATTATTATCATTAGCGACCACTACCTGTAGAAAGTGAAACTCGGGGTTTTTGGCCTGTTCATCGTTTAACTCTTGTTGGAATAAAGCAATACCTCGTAAAATTTCCTGAGCAGTTTCTGGATTATTACCAAGAGGAACACTGGTGGAAATTTTTAAGGGATTTCTGTCTTGATAGGCCGCACGAGCGTTATTATAATAGATGCGAATCTCTGGATTATTGGGCAAGCGATCAAGGGATTTTTTAAAAAGCTGAATTGCTTGTTTATATTCTTGGTTTTTAAAAGCTTGTCTTCCCCGTTCAATAATGTTATCTTGTCGGTTTGTCTTTAATAATATTTCTTCACCCAAGCTGATTTCTGGGTATTTACTAGCATCATCAGAAAATACTCCTCCCCAATATAAAACTGATAAAGTTACCAGAAGACTTAAAATAAATAACAGAGCTTGTTTCCAGCGACTAGATAGACGTAAAGGCCAACTTTGCTCATCATGATTTTGGTGATTTTCCTCCATATTTTCAGGGGTTAAAGGTAAAATTAACGGTGGTTCTTCCGGATTTTCTATCAAACGAGGCAGCAAAGAAGAACTAGCAGCATCCACCTCAAATTCATGTAATCTTAATTCTTGTCGAGCGATTGTTAAGGATTCTTGTAGGGATTTATGTTCAAGAAAATTGGGAAGAAAAACTTCTAGAAATCTCAAAGCAACCCGCACGGCGATGGGTTCTTTCATAACAATAATATGCGGTACTCCGATCTTAGCCAACTGACGACCAATACCTAACCCATCGCAGGAATTACAGATAACAAGTTTTAAGCCTTTTTTAACAGCTATTTCTAGGGAATTTCTTAAATTATGTTCGGGAGATAAAGCCGTATTATTATCAATGATAAAAACTCCATCGTGACCGTCACTACTAGTTTGACTATGACCTAAATAAACTACAATATCCCATTGATTTTTGATCAACTCATTGTGAATATTTATGGTTGAAAGAGGAATTTCTGAACTAGGACTTAAGATTTGCATAGAAATCTTATCTGGGTTTCCTAGTACCGTTTGCAAACTGGATAAACACAGGTAAGTATGCTCGTTTTCGATGTCAATATTACCCAAAATTACTAAAACCTTAATCGGAGAAGTAAGGTTAATTACTGGGGGATTTCTCTGAATAGTAAGAGCAATTTCCACATCAGGGAACCATTCGTGTAAAAAATTCCAACACTCCCAGGGAATTTGTTGTAGATCAAAGTGGGTAGTTTGGATAAAAAATCTTACTTCTGACTCAGTACCTATATGGAACAAGATACGATTTTGTATCGAACTCAGATAACTAGAATTTAGCCATGTATTTAAGCTATCTCTTAAAGTTTGAGTAGCTTGTCTCAGTTTGTCCCTAGGATCACCCACCGCTGCATTGGTGATCATACTATGAGGAACGGTAATTCCTAAACTGGGTTGACTTTTTACCCAATGATAATAAGCTCGACGATAATTTTGCAAAGCGTCGGCAATGTCAAGGTTAGGGACTAATTTACCCTCGGCAAAAGGTGCTATCAAGTGATAATTGTCACGAATTTCTAGAGTGACAGAAAATCCTGTTTCAAAATTTCCCTCCCCAATTTTCAGAATCACAACTCTGCTCATGTCTCTACCCTTGACATTTTCTGCTATCTCTATTAAATCCTAAACTGTTCAGTAATGCTACTGTCCCCTAAACTTAGGTTAACATTAAAGCGATCGTCGGCATCAGCTAGAAAATAAAGTTGCAGATAGCTATCTAAGGTTTTCTCCCTTGCTATTGCCTCTAAACTGGGGATTAATTGGCCTATTTCATCGCTAATTTGTAAAGATAAACCGGGGGGTAGCTTGGCAAAATTGTCCATGGCATAGGCACGAATTAAGACAGCAATTCTCTGGTCACTGGTCGATAAAACTCC
The DNA here is from genome assembly GCF_015206885.1 of Microcystis aeruginosa LEGE 91341. GTDB lineage: Bacteria > Cyanobacteriota > Cyanobacteriia > Cyanobacteriales > Microcystaceae > Microcystis > Microcystis aeruginosa_H. The sequence continues at coordinate 8,372 of NZ_JADEXY010000074.1, forward strand.
CACCATTAAAGCGATTTTATAACCCATTAACTGACTACCCACATCGAGCATTTTACGGATAGCAGCATTGGGATAATGAGGATCGATATTCCAGAGATATTCGGCCGCTTGCCAGCGAATAGTTTCATCTTGGGTTTGATGTTGTAGTTTTGCTAAAGCTTCCTCTGGGGTTAAATGTTCCGAAAAATCCACCTCTTTTTGACTAGCATACAGTTGTCTAATTTCTCGCTGAATATCTGCCGGAGATTCTCGGCTGCTGATTTTTTCAGCAGCCAACAAAAAACCCGGATTAATTGGACGATAACTGTCGAGATTGTTGAGGATTTCCTGCCATTTCTCTGTCATAATTCCCTGCAACCATTGACTAAGTTTAGTGGTGATTATTTCTAGACGCTGCTGATAAATTTGTTCTCGCCATTGTTGATTATTCAACAAAGCTAACCACTGCTGAAAACTAATATCTAATCTCGGAGAATAGGGTGAAACTTGACCTAACTTTTTAATTAAATTTTCTGCTGTTGCTGGCGATAAATTTGCTAAAGATTCCAGCTTTCCTTTTTCACTCTCTCCCTCTAAACAACTCTGCCAAAGAATATCTAAATCATCAATCATTTGCTCACTGTCCAAATAATATTGATGGTAAATTGGATCGTATTCTGCGAGATTTTTAACATCTTTTCTGGATATAAAACCCCAGATATTGAGGAATTTTTTTGCTAAATCGACCTGCACCGCTAGATAAAAATCGGCCGCTAAATCGGGAATATCAACCCATTCTTGCTCTATTGTCAATCCCTCAATGTCAATCGCTTGACTGGGAATAGTAGTAACTTTTTTGTCTTTAATCTGCCAAATAAACCCGTTAATAAACTCCCAAAGATACTGATGGTTTTTAGGTGTTATTTGAAGGGAACAATCAAGATTATCTTTCAGCCAATTGCTTAAGCATATTTGGACTAAGTAATTAATCAAGGCCTGATTTTTTGCGGTTTGATTAGAATATTGACCGAGAATCGATCGAGCTTGTTTAATCTCTGTTTCCGAAAAAGTTAGCCAAAGGGATTTCGGGTTAATTTGTTGCAAAATATCGAGGTTGACTTTCATGGTATCTCCTAACATATTAGTTTTGAGTTAAGTAGGACTGACAAAAATATTCTAGATAAGCATCGATCTCTTGTTTTTGCCGAGATTGTAATTTAATCTCATTTAACAACTTAGGACAATCTTTGCCTTCCCTTGCACAGAGTAGCTGATAAATTCTTTTACATAATTGGGTTATTTCTCGACTAATAGTAGATGAATGAACTCCCAATCGATTAGCGATCTGTGTTTGCGTCATCTTTTGATGATAGTAATAATATACAATCTGTTTAACTTCATCCTCAAGAGTGATTAATAACTTATTAATATTTTCCCAGATTTCTTGCTGTTGTAGTAAGTCTTGACTTGGCCTCTTGCTGGGGAGATTTTCCCAAAAGTAATTGCTATCATGGTCATAATTAGTTGGCTCAAATTTAGAGTAAGGAGGATCGATATGATTACGCATTATCTCCCCTATTTGATTGAGTTTTGCTTGCACTTCCCCCACGGTGAGAATAACTTGCGGTTGTAACTGATGCAAGCGATCGATTACCTGTTGCCAATCCTCCTCTTGCCAGTTATCTAATGATCTAAGAGAAGCTTTTTTTACCTCTCGAAAACAGTTAAATATTAGCAGATGATTCTCGGTAAAGATACCCGATGCTCGTAAAACTTTTTGAATTTTATTCGCACTAAAAAGACTGACTATACCGAGATTAGTCCTGCCAATAGTTTTATACTCTCCTCGCAGGAAATTATAGAGAGTATTTCTCAATTTTTTATCTGTCCATTTTTCTAAGATTAAGCGAAAAAATCTCGGTTTGGTCTTTTTATCCTGAAAGTTACCGTAAAAATTGCTAGGATTATTAATAATTGCCGTGGCAAGCAAATTCAGCAAATAGTAGAATAGGGTGTCATAATCAGCATCGATCCGATGGCCAACATTTTGATAGACCCTTTGCGTTACTATACAGGAGCGATATTGTAAAAAAAACATCCAATGAGACTTGACTAATTGGTTATTAGGATCATTCTGTAACCATTGCCACAGATCAAGATACACCGCTTCGTCATTTGCTACGCTTCCAGCGATCGCATTGATCGATCTTTTTAATTGTGGCACTTCGCACCAGAAAACTCGATCGCCTTCAATCGCTTTAATAGTAGTATAAAAGTACCTAACGCTCATCTCTATCACCGGCTACAGGTATCTACTATCTGATTAGGTAAAAACCGAGGATTTTCTGCAAGAGTAGCAAATCAATTGAGCGATTCCCTTGCCAAGCGCACCTCTTTCTCTGACAATAGATGAGAGACTGATGAGAAACTATCAGTTATAGTGAGACAGCCTTAGCAAACCAGTAAAAGACTCATAAATTCACTCTGAGCTGCCACAAATTGCCGTCATACCAACTTCTAGGACAAAAATAGGAATGCGAGTAACCTTTACCGAAAATCAGGGTTTTAGAAAGGAATTGAATAAACGAGTTGATGCTTATTTTACCGAAAACGGCATCCCCACCAGAGATAATTTGGCCATGTACCTGAAGACGATCACGATTTTAACTTGGGTAATTGCCGCTTGGCTATTTGTACTTTTTGGTCCGGATATCTGGTGGCTAAAAATTATCGGTTGCATGGTTTTAGGAGGGGGATTAGCAGGGATTGGTTTTAGCATTGGTCATGATGCCAACCATGGCGGCTATTCTAGTAAAAAATGGGTTAATTCTCTCATTGGCATGACCTACGATTATATCATCGGTACTTCCAGTTATCTCTGGCGTTTTCGTCATAACTATCTCCATCATACCTACACCAATGTTTTAGGGTATGATGTGGAAATTCACGGCGATGGTATCGTGCGAATGACTCCCCATGCCGAGCATAAATGGTATCATCGTTATCAACATTTATTTATCCCGATTCTCTACGCTATAATTCCTATCTATTGGTCATTCTCCGATGTGCGCTCCATCCTCTTTCGTCATCGTTTTGGCGAGATTAAAATCCCCAATCCTAAACCGATCGATCTATTCGTTTTACTAAGCGGAAAAGTTGTTTATCTCTTTTGGTTTATTGGCATTCCTCTCTTAGTTGGTTATAGTCTCCTAGAAATAGCGATCGGTTTTCTCATTGTTTTTATGACCTATGGAGTGCTTGCCTGTCATGTATTTATGTTAGCTCACGTTTTGGAACCCGCCGAATTTATTCAACCCTCGGCAGCTAACCAAATCGAAGACGAATGGGCAATTTTTCAAGTGCGAACTACCGTAGATTTTGCTCCTAAAAATATCTTTTTAAATTGGTATTTAGGGGGATTAAATTATCAAGTAGTTCACCATCTTTTTCCGCAAATTTGTCATATTCATTACCCCAAAATCGCCCCAATTTTAGCGGAAGTTTGCCAAGAATTTGGCGTTAATTATGCCGTTTATCCCACCTTCTGGGGTGCTTTAGCTTATAATTATCGTTGGCTCAGACAATTAGGCAATAAACAAAGTAATTTCGATCTCAAATTAGCCAGCTAAAATCAGTTATCAGTTATCAGTTATCAGTTATCAGATGTGAGTTTTCAGTTTTTAGTTATCAGTGAATAGAAGTGAATAGATAGTAAGTACCTAAGCAAAATTAATTACACATATCTAACCCCGCTCTTGCCTCTTGCCTATCTTCACTAGGAAATTTATTTTGCACGACTACTTATTAAGCGACAAGCTCAGAGCTGCCTTTTGACTGATCACTGATAACTGATTACTGATAACTGATTACTGATAACTGATCACTGATTACTGATCACTGAAAAATGAACCTACCCAACTCGATTACCCTATCACGACTCTTGGGACTGCCATTAATTTTATACTGGTTGCATCAAGGCACAGAAATCGATCGCTGGTTAAGTTTAATTATCTTTCTGATTGCTGCCAGCACCGATTGGCTCGATGGTTATTTAGCGCGAAAATTGAATCAAATCACCGAATTAGGCAAATTTCTCGACCCTTTAGTCGATAAATTGCTGGTTCTCGCTCCTCTTTTAGCTCTCATTGAAATGGATTTAATTGCTGCTTGGGGAGTATTTTTAATTCTCGCTCGGGAATTAGCGATCGCTGGTTGGCGGATTAATCCCAATTTAACAGGAAATAGCGACATAAAAGGGGCTAATTGGTGGGGAAAAAGCAAAACAGTCAGCCAAATTGTCGCGATCGCTCTCTTGATTGCCCCCTTGCCTTCTGAATATAACTTAATTGCTCAGGTGGCTTTTTGGCTATCGGTAGCATTAACTTTAATTTCTGGTGTGATTTATGTCACAACTGGCCAAAAATTAACACACAATCGCTCACAACTTGACCAGATATAAAACAACGCACACTAGCAATAATTGAGGAAACAAACCTAAAAAATAACGATAACCTAATCGGCGATGATGGAGACGACATCCTAAAAATAGTTATAGGGCAAACTATACCCTCTCTCAGGAACTTTAGTACAAATGCGCAAACTCCCGCTCCGCCTCTTCTGGACTCCCATGTAGTCTTAACGAGTAATTTAAATAGTCAACATCTTATGACAGCATTTTGCACCGTCTTCCGATGCGGCCGAATACGGCATAGTTAAATTTAGCCTAGCAGATGCTTGTCGTGAGCAATAATCCAGGAAACAAGCCCCCAAAAAAATAGTTGCATTTTTTTTCCCGGTATATAATAATCGGGAGGAAGATTGTCAAACTCTTCAGATTCAAACAAATCATTCAAAGGAAAAACTATGGCCCTTGTTACTATAAACTTCTCTGGCGCTACCACTGGTGTTTCTTTCACTGCTGGTGGGACAGTTGCCGCTTTCCTGAACGCCAATCCTACTCTCCCCATTTCTGTGTCGGCAACAGTTGCCGCCGATAATCTCACTTCCGTGGGCCTTTTAAGTGCCGGCGGCAATACAGTTTGGAGAATAGAAAACTTCGGCTCTGCTGATAGCGCAACTCTTGTGAAGGTCGGTGGAGGCTTTTCTACGTCCCTTTCCGTGCCAGCAAATAGCTTTACCTTTGTTAGAGGTGGGTCTGCCGGCACTTATATACTAACAACCAGCGCTGGTAGTTTCACGAAAGCGTCCGGTCCGCAAATAAATACCATCCAAACACTCGCCCTCGCCGATTCCTATAACATTACAGGTAGTAACTTCAACGACACCCTATTCGGCGGACAAAATGCCGATACCCTCATCGGGGGCCTAGGCGATGACCACCTAAACGGTCAACAGCAAAACGATTTCATAGATGGTGGGGCTGGAAACGATAGCCTCATCGGTGGCGGTCAAAACGATACCCTCATCGGTGGCGCGGGTAACGATACCCTATTCGGTGGTGCTCAAAACGATACCCTAACTGGTGGTGCTGGTGCTGACCGTTTTGCTTACGATAATACCAATCAGGGCGTTGACACCATCACCGATTTTAGCACCGCTCAAGTTGATCTTATCCAAATCTCCGCCTCAGGCACCGGTTTCTCCGGTAGCGGACTGGTTGCCGGTCTTTTGCCCGGTACGCAATTCTTTTCTAGTGCCACGGCGGGACCTGGCAGTGGTGATGCCAACACCAGATTTATCTACAATACTACCAATGGTAACTTATGGTTTGACCGAGATGGTACTGGTGCCACTGCTTCGGTTCAACTCGCAACCCTTACTGGTGCGCCGGCAGCCTTCGACCACTCCTATATTATCATTGTCTAATCTATCCCTGTCCATCCACTGCGGTGGGTAGGGCAGTTGTGGATTTTTGGGGGAAAACTAAGCTACCAGAAATAATCTCTGTGGGTGTGTTAGCTAAAGCTAGGACACCCTTATTGCTTTAATGGTGGGGTGGGAAGTCTCTGGTTTTAGGGAACTCTGGAACAGGCAACGGGAACAGTAGCTAGTCCTATTGGGGTTAATTTTGTGTAGTGATTAACTGACGGTGATAATCGCCCCATAACTTGGCTGCCTGTTGACTACTGCCGGAAGTGGGGGAATTGTTATCATTCCCTAACCAAATGCCCGTCACCCAGTCGCGACGGGGAAGATAACCGATAAACCAGAGGTCCACATAATTATTAGTAGTTCCCGTTTTACCCGCTTCTCCCATGCCAATACTGGCAGCGCCGCCTGTACCATTAGTTATCACCCCCCGCAATAGGCTATTCATCGTTTCGGCGGTTTTAGGGGAGATTACCTGCTGATTTCTCTCGTTATCCTCGCCATAGTCATAAATAACCCGACAGGTACTCAAATCCTCCACATTTTCACAGTCGGAAGCGTCGAGAATGCGTTTAATGGCGTGGGGACGATTCCAGCGCCCGCCATGGTCAAAAACCCCATAAGCGCCGGTCATTTCTAAGACATTTACCTCGCTTTGTCCTAAAATTAGCCCCGGTACAGCATTTAAAGGTGATTTTACCCCCAAACGTTCCGCCACATTGACCACATTACTTAATCCTGCCTCGCGAGCAATGCGAAGGGCGACGCTATTTTCCGATCGCGCTAAACCTTGAAACATATTGATGGCCCCGCTACTGCGTTCACAGGGAGAATAGGCCTGTCCTTGCCAAGAGAGTCCCGCGCAGGTATAGGTTTTATAGGGCGATATTCCCTTTTCTAGGGCGGCAGCATAAGCAAATACCTTAAAAGTGGAACCGGGTTGACGTTTAGCTTGGATAGCGCGGTTAAATTGGCTTTTTTGATAATCAACTCCCCCAACTAAAGCGAGAATTTCCCCGGTTTGACTGTTTAGGGTAACTAAAGCACCTTGGGAGTATCGATAGCGGGGGCCTTGGTTTAAGACATTATTTTTTAAGCTTTTTTCTGCGATCGCTTGCAGCCGGCGGTCTAAACTGGTTTCAACGATAAAATTACCCTCTTTGGCCACTTCTTCCCCTAAAAGGTCTTGTAATTCCTCGAAAACGTAACTATAAAAATATGGTGCAATCGTACTAGATAGGGATTTTTTGGCCTGGGGACTGATTTCAATGCGGGATCTGCGAGCGCTGGCGGCCTCTTCTGGGGAAATCATGCCTAATTGGGCCATGCGATCGATGACAAGATTGCGCTTTTCTACGGAAGTGTCGTAATCTCGAATGGGATTAAATAGATTCGGGGCGGGTAACATAGCCACAAGGGTGGCAGCCTCGGAGATATCTAAATCTCTAGCGGATTTATCGAAATAAAAGCGGGCTGCGTCTTCAAAACCGTAACCGGCCAAACCGAGATAAACTCGATTGAGATAGGTTTTGAGAATTGTATCCTTACTATAGACCGCTTCTAATTGTAAAGCGACCACAGCCTCCCGGAGTTTGCGATCGGCAGTATTTTGGCGACCGACTTCTGGGAATAAACTACGCGCTAACTGTTGAGTTAGGGTACTGGCCCCTTGACGAATGCCTTGACCTTGCCAATTAATCATAACAGCCCGGACAATCCCCAAAGGATCAACGCCAAAATGCCAGTAAAAACGACTATCTTCGGAAGCGACAACCGCCTTGGGCAAATAGGGAGAAAAATCGCCCAGATTATCTAATTCTTGGTGAGTTTCCTGTCGTCTAGGATTGAGGGGAGTTTGACCATCCCTAGGATAAACCACCACCGGACCGCTCACCCCGGAAGGGAGCGGATAAACATTAACTCTGCGACTTTCCCAGATAATCCCTAGAACTAATAAACCGAAAATACCCCCCGCACCATAGAAACCATAGCGCAAAAGTCGCGCCCACAGGGGAGGGGGACAGTAATAGGAGATGGTGACACAATTGGCTAAGTCTGGGGGGGCCAGGGTAAAAGTATCCCCATGACGCAGGGAAACGCTTTTCAGACGACGTTTACCCATATAAACCCCGTTGGTGGAGTTTTCATCTGTGAGCAGGAAATTATGGGGATTTTTCGGGTCCCGCTGCAGGGAACAATGAATCTGACTCACTACGGTATTACGGATAGTAATATCACAGGAACTGGAACTACGACCTAACAAATAGCGATCGCCAATGAGGGGATATTTGCTTTCCCCGCTGCCATTCTCGTTTTTAAGGCGTAATTCAGGAACTCTTGCCCCTTTTTTGAGATTTACCGCCTGAAAATTCACCTTTCCTTGCAATTTCTGCACGGCAACGGTGACAAGTTGACTAATTTGGGTTTTCGGCGACTGGTTAGACATAGTTTTGATCAGTTATCAGCTTCTGAAGGCAATAGGGGAAGCGGGGAAGTGGGGAATTTTAACTAAAACCCTAACACCCTAACACCCCAATTCATCCCCAATATGCCTAAATTGCCATTTTAGCCTCTAAAGCTTTCAGGTATTCCGTATTGACTCCCGACTCGCGAATCAGAGCAATTTTACCGGTACGGGCCACCTCGCGAACGCCAAATTTATTCAGCATTTGCATAATCGCCACCATTTTACCCGGATCCCCCACCACTTCGATGGTCAGGGTTTCCTCGGAAATATCCACAATCCGCGCTCGGAATACCTGCGCTAATTCGATCACTTCCGCTCGGCGATCGGCGGTAGCATTAACTTTAATCAGCATTAATTCCCTTTCCACACAGGGGGTTTGGGTGATATCCTGCACCTTGAGGACGTTAATTAATTTGTAAAGTTGTTTGGTTAACTGTTCGATGCTGTCCTCGTCTCCTGGCACTACCATCGTAATGCGAGAAACTCCCATTTGTTCGGCAGGACCGACGGCTAGACTTTCAATATTAAAGCCGCGACGGGCAAATAATCCAGCAATACGGGTTAAGACTCCCGCTTCATCTTCAACTAATACGGATAATGTGTGTTTCATGGCGCTCTATCTACACAACCTATATTTAACTATTGTAAGACAGAAGGCAAGGCCAGAACCGCTTGTTTTCGCCTCACGACGACCAGAAATTTTAACAGATAAAATACCCCTAGCAGCAGGGCGAGCCGGGGAGCAAAAGCTGACGGCTAACTCATGATTAATTATCGGGATTTTTTGGCAATTGTCCAAAAGGGAAAAGTTTGACTGGGATTAATGATAACTCCCGTGATGCCATTGCGAGCAAAAGCATATTCTTTGGTTTGCCAAAGGGGAATATAGGGAACTTCATCGGCGAGAATTTCCTGAATTTTGCCAAAAATTTGCTTTCTTTTAGCTGGGTTACTTTCCCGACGGGATTGGGCGATTAATTGATTCATTTCTTGACTATAAAAAAATGAGCCTTGACTTTGGGATCCTCCCTCTTCGCAGCCAGTTTCTGGGGAACCTTTAGCACAATCCAAAAAGGGATAAATATAGTTATCTGCATCCAAAAAATCGGGATACCAATTAGATAGAGCAGTGGTATAAAGTCCCCGGCTAATATTACGGAAAAAGGCCGCTCCTAGAATACTATTGGGTTCAAATTGAATCATATTATCTAAATCCCGTTTTGCTAAAGCTTTCATCACTGCTGCCACGCTGCTGGAAGTGATCGATCCCGAGGAGTGCCAAACTTCTACAATTGCGGGTTTTTCTGCACTATAACCGGCGGTTTTTAGTAATTGTTTGGCTTGTTCTATATTATGGTTGCCATAGCGCTCTTTAAACACCGGTTGTGACTCGGAAAAAGTAGTGGGAATGAGACTAAAAAGAGGGATGCCTTGACCTTGTAAAATGCGATCATTAAGTAAATCTCGATCGACTAGAGAAGCAATTGCTTGTCGCACTAAAATATTATCGGTGGGTTCACTTTTGAGATTGACGCTCATAAAGTTAATTGCTGCCCCAGAAGATTCGATCGCTTGCCATTTTCCCTGGGCTGCTTCTGTGCGTAATTTTCTCACTTGAGGAGGCAGTAAAGATTGATAGGCAATATCCACCGCTCCCGTCTGAAAACCGTTAAATAAATTGGCAGGATTCGAGAGATAAATTTGCACATTAACTCCCTTATTTTTGGCTGGTTCTCCCCAATAGCGATCGAAGGCTTCTAAACTAAAAGAATCGCTAGTAACTGCTTTTAATCGATAATGTCCTGTGCCGATAAATTCTTCGGGTTTGAATTTACCCTCGCCAATTTGATAAAATTTGGGTGAAACCGCACAGGCTCCGGGATAAGCTAAAAGAGCGGGAAAAGCGGCAAAAGGTCTGGTTAATTTAATAGTAATTTCGTCTTCTTTGCTGGCGGTGATTTTATCAATTGTATCCCGGAGAAGAAAGGAAGGTTCGCCACCATTTTTGATAAATCTTTCTAGGGAAAACTTCATCGCCTCTGCGTTAAAAACCGTGCCATCATGAAAGATAACTCCTCGACGTACTGGGATAGTATAAGTCAAACCATCGGGGCTAATTTGGGGCAATTCCGTGGCAAGGAGAGGCTTTAAATTAGTGGTTCCTTCGGCGTAGGTGTAGAGAGTTTCACCGAGATTATAAATAATAAAAAGTCCCGCTAACTCATAACTATCGGCCGGATCGATCGAGCGTGGTTTTAGGGTTGTCCCAATTATCAGGCGATCGCTATCCCCCCGGGGTAAATTGGAATTAGTGGACTGACAGCCCACAGTCAGAAGAAGACAGAGGCAAAATAAACTTAAATAGCGGTAAAGTAGGCGTAAAGGTTTCATCGAGGGCGATTAACGGCAGCTAGGTATCAATCAATCCTATCATTTTTGTGCATAATCTTTCCTTCTAGGTTCCCTTAAGGAACTAGGTTGATTGCCTAATTGGTTGGGGAAAATTCTTCAATAACTGTACTGATTACCCAGACAATTAAATTAAATTTTCCAGTCGAGGATGGCAAAAACTTGATCAATTTGGCCAAGAGGAAGACCCTGGGCAGCAAAGGGGTTAAATGGTTCAGAATAGCTGGAGCTATGGAGGCCGATAAACAGGGAAATGGGTCAGATTTTTCAATCTAGAGCAGGTTCCAGCAACTAATTAGAAACTCATCTTCTTTTATAAACCTCTTGCATAATTAATTTTTCAGAGTTCAAAAACGGTATAAATGGCATAAAGTTTATAAATAGACCATTTAACTGATTATTATTCATTCTTAATTCTCCTGACTACTGGCTACTGACTCCTAACCCTAACAAGAATTTTTGATTTTTACAAGAGGTCTTATCTATCAGCCATTTAGGTTAATCCTGTCCCTTCTAAACAAGCTCGATCGAAAATTGCCCCCGTGGTTACTGCCGAGGCTAAACTAGCACAAAGAAGATTGGCATCAGTAAAATTTGTTCCGCGTAAAATCGCCCCGAAAAAAATTGCTTCCTCTAAATCGGTAGCTGACAGATCTGCTCCGGACAGATTAGCGCTAGTAAAATCCGCTTGGGTTAAAATCGCCCCGACAAAACTCACTCCCCGGCCATCGACACCGCGAAAATCCGCCCCAGACAAATCTAGATGATTAAAAACCGCCCCGGCTAAAAAAGCACCGGCCAAACTTGCCCCAGTCACGATCGCATCGAGGAGAATTGCCCCGCGTAAATCGGCATTACGAAAATCTGCTCCCCTTAAATTTGCCCCTGTGAGGTCAGCACCGCGTAAATTTGCGCGTAAATTCGCCCCTGCTAGGTCTGCACCCGCTAAATCAGCCCCTGCCAAGTTCATGCCCCCTAAATCTTTTATCTCACCCTGACGAATTGCTAATAAATCAATACTGGGAAAAGTCATGTTCAGCCACGGTTAAATACTGTAAAAATATCTTAGAATATTCGTAAACCTTTGTTAAGAAAGCGCTCCATGTCCCTAGAGCTATTATCCCTAGAAAATATTGAAGAAATCGCCCACCAATACGGATACTGGGCAGTATTTATCGGCATCACCCTCGAAAATATGGGGATTCCCATCCCGGGAGAAACCATCACCATTGTCGGCGGCTTCCTTGCCGGTAGCGGTGATTTAAACTATTGGTTAGTTTTAGTCAGCGCAATTACAGGAGCAGTTTTGGGCGATAATTTTGGCTATTGGCTCGGTCGCGCTGGAGGTTGGCCGTTTTTGCTAAAAGTTGGCAAATTCTTTCGGATTCCGCCTCAAAAACTAGAATTAGCCAAGGATCAATTTAGTAAAAATGCACCCCGGGCGGTCTTTTTCGGTCGTTTCGTGGCTTTGTTAAGAATCTTTGCAGGTCCCATGGCGGGAATTGCCCGAATGCCCTACGGTCGCTTTTTCCTCTGTAATCTCGGTGGGGCGACGGTGTGGGCGACGATTATGGTGACATTATCTTTCTTTTTAGGCCGTTTGTTCCCCTTGCACCAGTTAGTTACTTCTATGGCTCGTTTTGGTATCTTGGCTTTAATTATCGTCCTGGCCTGGACAATTATTCACCCCATCCTTGAGTCACGGAAAAAGGTGGCTTAAGTCCGTCATTTCAGTTATCAGTTATCAGTTATCAGTTATCAGTTATCAGTTATCAGTTATCAGTTATCAGTTATCAGTTATCAGTTATCAGTTATCAGTTATCAGTTATCAGCTTTTGAAGGCAACAGGCAAGAGGCAAAAGACAGAATCTGACAATTCTCCTGCCTAAAAAGAAGGCTTATTACCTCATTCTTGACGGGGAGCGATTC
>NZ_JADEXY010000075.1 GCF_015206885.1 Microcystis aeruginosa LEGE 91341
GGGGTGTGGGGTGTGGGGTGTGGAAAGAATAAATAAAAATAATCTCCTGTCTCCTGTCTCCTGAATACTGTCTCCTGTCTCCTGTCCCCTGAATAGTGACTCCTAACACCCAACACCTGATCTTGTTGGCTCTGTGAAAGTCTGGGACTACAATAGAGAAAAGTAACAATTTTTGCCAGAGTGATCACCGAGGACTAATAAAGAATGACGGCTATCCTAGGGAAACCTGCCACGCTCAACACTCCGATTCTGCACCGTCTTGGTAATGGTTTGACGATTATTGCCGAAAGTCAACCGGTAGAAGCGGTTAATCTCAATGTTTGGCTGCAGGTCGGCTCGGCCTTAGAATCGGATCAGATCAATGGGATGGCTCATTTTCTCGAACACATGGTTTTTAAGGGAACCCCTAACTTAGACAGTGGTGAATTTGAACGGGCGATCGAATCGAGGGGAGCGGTGACTAATGCCGCTACTAGCCAAGAATACACCCATTATTACATTACCACTGCCCCGCAGGACTTCGCCCATCTGGCCCCGCTGCAGCTAGAAGTGGTTTTAGAAGCTTTAATCCCTGATGAAGCTTTTGAGCGGGAAAGACAGGTTATTTTAGAAGAAATTCGTCGTTCTCAGGATAATCCCCGTCGTCGCACTTTTTATCGCACCATGGAGACTTGTTTTCAAGTTTTACCCTATCGTCGTCCGGTGTTGGGTCCGATGGCAGTGATTGAAAATCTTACTGCTCAACAAATGCGCGATTTTCATCGGACTTGGTATCGTCCCGAATGGATGACGGTGGCGGTGGTGGGTAATTTGCCTGTAGATGATTTAATGGCTATTGTGAGCGATTCTCTAGATACTTTAGGCAGTAAGGGCAATTCTGGGCTTATTCCTCATCCCATCGCTAATCTACAGCCTGAAGCTCCCTTTAACGAGATTATCCGTCAAGAATACGAGGATGAAAATTTGCAGCAGGCCCGCTTAATCCTATTTTGGAAAGTGCCGGGGTTGAGAGACTTAGAAAAAACCTATCCTCTCGATGTTTTAGCGGCTATTCTGGGTCAGGGCAAGGTATCGCGATTATTTCAGTCTCTGCGCCAAGAAAAGGGCTTAGTTTCCCAAATAACTGCCAGTAATATGTCCCAAGCAGTGCAAGGGGTGTTTTCCGTGTCGGCCCAATTAGCCTCGGAAAATATCGAGCAAGTGGAGAGAGAGGTGTTAGCACAGATTGGACAAATTCAACAGGAAGCTGTGACAGTTTCTGAACTGGAACGAGTTAAAACCCAAGTGGCCAATCGGTTTATTTTTAGCAATGAAAGACCGAGCGATCGGGCCAACCTTTACGGTTATTATCATACTCAGATAGGTGATTTACAACCAGCTTTTTGTTATCCCCAACACATTGAAGCCCTTACTTTAAAGGATATTCAAAATGCCTGTCAAGAGTATTTAAATCCCAACGCTTACGGTGTGGTGGTGGTAAGACCAATTCAGTGAACAGAGAATGGGGAAATGGGGAAATGGGGAAATGGGGAAATTTCAACCAAAACCCTAACACCCTAACACCCTAACACCCCAACACCTGACTCCCGACTCCTGACTACTGACTCCTGACTCCTGAATTCTGATAAACCATGTGGACTCAAATTGCTCGACATATTGCCCAAACCACGGAAAAACCTTTTGAAATCGAGAAAAGTCATCCCGTTAGTGGTGGCTGCATCAATCAGGGTTATGCCGTTAGTGGCAATGGTTTAATTTATTTTGTTAAGATTAACCAAGCGAACCAAGAGGCCATGTTTGCAGCCGAAGCTTTAGGATTAAAGCAAATTCACGCTACCAAAACTATCAGGGTTCCAGAGCCAATTTGTTGGGGAATTGCCGAGAAATCTAGTTATTTAGTTCTAGAGTGGCTAGAATTTGGCGGTGGCGATAGTCAAAGCTGGGAAAAAATGGGGCGAAATTTAGCTCATTTACATCAAGTTTCCCTATCCGATCGCTTTGGTTGGCAGTGTAATAATACCATTGGTTCTACTCCCCAGATTAATACCATTAGTAACAATTGGGCGGATTTTTTCGCTCATCAGCGTATTGGCTATCAATTAAGACTTGCGAAGGAGCGAGGCGGCAATTTTCCCGACGAGGATCAAGTTATTCCCGTTATTAGCGAGATTTTGAGTCAGCATCAACCCCATCCCTCCCTCGTCCACGGTGATTTGTGGTCGGGAAATGCGGCAATTACCGTCGATGGGGAACCAGTAATTTTAGACCCTGCCACCTATTGGGGAGACCGGGAGGTAGATTTAGCCATGACGGAACTTTTTGGCGGTTTTCCGGCGGCTTTTTATCGGGGTTATAACGATGTTTTCCCCCTCAATGCTGGTTATCAAAAGCGCAAAACTCTTTACAATCTCTACCATATTCTCAACCACTTTAATTTATTTGGTGGTGGTTACGCTTCCCAGGCCAATCGGATGTTACAGGAAATTCTTTAAGGGTTTTACTTGTGAATCTTTACCGAGGATAAATTATGTCTATTCGAGAAACTACTGTGATAAAAACTCCAGAGACAAAAGTATGGACTGATGCAGAATTTATGGCGTTACCTGACGATGGTAATCGTTACGAATTAGTCAAGGGAGAGTTAACTAATATGGGAAATTCTGGTGCTTTACACGGTTATATTGCCATTATTTTAAGTGCTGCTTTATTCGCTTTAGTAACATCTCGAAAACTAGGGGTATTATTGGACTCTGGCACTGCTTTTACTATGAAAAATGGTAATAAACGTTCTCCTGATATAGCTTTTTTTGCTAAGGAACGTCTGCAAGGATTGGAAGAATTGCCGACGGGTTTTTTAGAAGGTGGGCCAGATTTAGTGGTAGAAATTCTCTCTCCAGGGAATACAGTGGCAGAAATCGAGGACAAAATTGCCGAATATTTTGCCAATGGGACTCGTTTGCTCTGGGTTATCAGTCCAGGTCAACACTATGTTTTAGTTTATCGTTCCGGGTACGAACCGCAGGGATTATTAACATCAGGAGATTTTCTGGAGGGGGAAGATGTGGTTCCGGGGTTCACTTTTCCCGTGGCTGATTTGTTTCAAAAACTATCTTTTTGACTCTTTCTTCTCAACAAGTCGGCTAATAAATCGGCACTGTCACTAATAGCTAGATAAGAAGCTTGTCGGGCCATGGCGGCCAATTTTTCGGGATTAGACCATAAATCCAGGACTAATTCGCCTAAAAACTGAGCAGTTAACTCATTTTGACGATAAAGATAAGCGGCTTGAGCTTCAGCGAAAACTTTGGCATTATAAAACTGATGGTCTTCGGCAGCAAAAGGATAGGGAATTAAAATCGAAGGCGTACAAGTGATCGCTAATTCTGTTAAAGTGCTGGCTCCGGAGCGACTGATAGCCAGATTAGCTCTTTGCCATAATCCCGCCATATTGTCGTAAAAAGGCCGGGACAAATAGTTAGAATGGCGTAAACTATCCGCTTCGGGGTCGTTTTCTCCCGTGAGATGCACGATATAAATGCCTTTTTCTAACCATTGGGGAGCGCTTTGTCGGACAATTTGATTAAGAGCCACGGCCCCTTGAGAACCACCGGCAACGACAATTAAAAAAGCATCCTCTGGAATCGGTAAATCCAGGGACTGGGGAATGAGAAACTGCTCTCGTACAGGCGTACTAACCCAAGTGGTGCGAGTGCCGGGTAAATAGCTGGCGGTTCCCTGAAAACCGAGGGCAACCGTATCGCACCAGCGACCGAGAACTTTCGTGACTTTGCCCGGTATGTAGTTAGATTCGTGTAGGATGACGGGAATATTGGCTAAACGAGCCGCTAAAATGGTGGGACCTGCGATATAACCCCCGGTGGTAAAAACTGCCGCTATCTGACGTTTTTTGATTAAACTACGCACTTGCCAAATGGCCCGCAGTTGACCGAACAGAATCTTGAGAGTTTTTAACCCCAAACGGGTTTGAAACCCCTCAATCGGGATGCTGTGCAGGGGATAGGTTTTTGGAACTAAGGACTGTTCCAGACGGTCTGGAACTCCTAACCATTCAATCTCGTAATCCGGCAAGCGCTCGGCCAGGGCCAAAGCGGGAAATAAATGACCACCAGTACCACTAGCGGCAATCAAGAGACGGGTTGGAGTGCGTGCCATAGTTCGAGAGAGGGTAAATTCAGTCCTAGAATGAAATAATCTACCATAGTTATCGATCCTTACACAAACTATCACTAATGCGTAACTTGAACACGATTCCCGATAAATTTTTTCGTCAATCTCTCAATTTTTCCCTATCGTTGCTGTTAGGTTTGGGGTTAACTTTTACCCTTGCGACCAGTTTGCGGGCCGAAAAGCCAGAAACTGCCCCTGCTAATTTAAAAACCCTTATCTCTAAAATCGAAACGGCGGCTAATGAGCGAGATCTCAAGCAATTAATGGAGTTTTATAGTCCGAAATTTACTAACTCCGATGGTTTGACCTACGAAAAAACTCAAAAAGCTTTAACTCATTTTTGGGAACGTTATAACAATCTACAATACACTACGACTCTCGAATCTTGGAGTCGTTCTGGGGACAAGTTAACGGCCAATACAATTACTAAAATTACCGGGACGGGAAAGGTGCAGGGACGAGTGGTGGAAATGAATGCCACGATTCGTTCTCGTCAGCAATTTCAGGGCAATAAACTGGTTTATCAGGAGATTTTAAGCGAGAGGGTTGAGTTAAGCACTGGCAAAAATCCCCCCATTGTTCAAGTGAGAATTCCGGAAAGGGTGAAAGTCGGTCAAGAATTTGATTTTGATGTGATTGTTCGCGAACCTTTAGGGGATGATTTATTGGCTGGAGCGGCGATCGATGAGAAAGTAGATATTGAGCGTTATATTAATACAAAGCCTCTAGAATTGGAATTATTACAGTCCGGCGGTTTATTTAAGCGGGTAAAAGCGCCGGCAACACCAGAAAATCGTTGGTTATCGGCGATTTTAATTCAAGGAGATGGGATTGTTGTGGTTACTCAACGGGTTAAGGTAGAAAAATAGTGGTTATCTGGCGGCTTTTTTGGCGTTCCCCCTCTAGAGTTACCATCTTAGCTGCCCATAAACCATTGAGTACCAGTAACTAAATAATAGGCTCCCGTCACCATCAGTGCCACGCTACCTAAACGGATAATCGTCTCGGAATGTTGCAATAAATTCCGGCTTTGTTTGGCTAGACCAGTAAATAAACTGGCCAAGAAAATGAGAATTGTATAACCAAGAGCATAACTAACCATGGTCAGGGTGCCGAGGACTTGAGAACCAGTAGCGGCAGCGGCGGCCAAAACAGCAAAGAGGACAGGACTAGCACAGGGAGAGCTAACAAGAGCAAAAGTTAATCCGACTCCGTAGGGACCTGCTTGGGGGAGATTTAAGTTCATTTGCGGTAAAGGTAGCTTAATTACTCCCAATAACCATAGACCCATGACCGCCATAATCAAACCGACAACAATATTAATATAACCTCGGTACTCCACCATCACCGCCCCAGCAAAGGAAGAAACTAAACCAAAAAGACTTAAAATTGTCACCGCTCCTAGTACAAATAAACCTGCTTTACTGAAGGCATCCCAACGAGATTCTATTTTCAGGGTGCCGATATAGCTGAGGTTAACGGGCAATAGTGCCAGAATACAGGGAGATATGCTGGCAATTACGCCACCCAAAAAAGCTAGGGGCAGTAAAACTAGAGGATTGTTTGTATCTTGTCGATCTAACCATTGCTGATAGCTATTTTCGACGATCGAGATTGCTCTTTCCAGAGGATGGCCGATAATTGGTCCGATGGTAAGGACTAAAATAAGAGCTAGAAGCCCTAAAACCAGATAAAATAATAATTTTTTCGATATTTTCGCTTTTTTGTCAGGTTTCAACCCTTCGACTGACTCCGATACTCGTCGCATAAAATTCTCCTGAAATGATCCAAAAAAATAAAATTGCCCCGGGAGTCCTTGGCGATCGCTGGTACTCCCCAAGCTGGGAAATCTTCGACTATTTTTTATTAATAGCCGAGTTCAGTACGGAGGAATAGGCAGATTTATCGGCATTATTCCGGTATTGTGCCAAAATACTGCCCGTAGCGGGATCAATAATCGCAATCATGCCAGTTTGGGACTTATTGGCCTCAAAAAAACGACCTAGACCCAATTCTTGGGCTTTGCGGGCTGATTTGTCCGCTTTCGAGCGATCGCTGACATCTAAGACGATAAAATTAGCTTTACCCGCGTAATCTTTTTTAAGTTGGGAAAGAGTGGGGGCAACATTTTTACAGGCAGGACACCAACTAGCATAGATATCGACAACCACGGGTTTTCCTTGCAATTGTCGCGCTAAGGGACCGCCCACATTACCCTGTTTAGCAGCGCAGGGATTTTTCGAGGCACAGGGATCAGTGCTAGCGCAGGGATTTTTCGAGGCACAGGGATTAGCTTGGGCAATACTAAAAGTACCTTTACTGACCACTGAATCAGAATTAGTCAAGGTTTTCGCCGATGTTCCAGCTACCAGGGAAACCGTAACCGCTAAACTACTAAGACAAAGACCGAGCCATAATAACGCTGATGGTTTACGCATGAGTTAAATTTTCCAATTAAGATTAGAGATTTTTTGGGAAGTCAAGGGTATTACCCCGGAAGAATCCAGCTTGCCACCGGAGGAAACCAGTGTAGCTGACAGTTAAGATTAAATTCTAGAAACCTGAGTCTCAGATGAAGACCAGATAGATAATAGATAAAAAATCTGACTTTAACTGGCAATTGCCCTCATCCATCCAGGAGAATCGTCCTTCAATCTTTTCAGCAAAAATTCATCTACCGATCACGAAGGGATCATCTTTTCCCGAAATCTTGCTGATAAAATCAAGAAGAAACCCGATTAATTGCGGCTAAAAGACAACTTTTCGCCCTAATATGCTAATTTAAACCATTCAGATCGCAACTATGACAGGAAAAGACTGGTTGGTGGATAATCATGGGCAATGCTCGGCCTACGAAATAACCCCCGCAAACTCCGAATTATCCCATCCCTACTGGCTCTATCGCTTTTTATCCGATCTAGAAGATACCTTAACCCAGATTAGCGACGATCGCTCACGATTAGAAGCAATTCGGATTCTAGTTCGCCAACTCCTAAACAATTCGCCCTGGTTGGATATTCTTAGTCTAGAACCCAATCCCGAAACCGGTTGGGAGGTATTAACCCTCTACGATGAGCCATTTTTTCCCCTGACAGTACAACTGGTCGCTTGGTCTGTGGGTAGCACTTCCCCGATTCATAATCATGGTTGTTGGGGGGTAGTAGCTTTGTTAAAGGGACAGGAAAAAAACAGCTTCTGGCAACGTTCCCCCACCCCCGAATTACCGGATCAGATCAGAAAAGTCGGCGATCGCCTACTCGTCCCGGGTGATATTCTCTGCTTAATGCCGGCTGCTATTCACCATATAGAAGCGATCGGAGATGAGCCAACCCTGAGCTTTAACCTGTACGGTGAAACTAACTATAGTCAGCGTTTCGAGTTCGATCCCGGACAAGGTACGGCGAAAAATTTTTAAATCTCCCTATTTTTGATCACTAACCATACACCCATGAAGCTACCTCGCCTTGTCGGCATTTTTGGGCAATTTTTGCCTAGTAAACCCGTTTCTACCAGCTCGCTTCAGTTTCGCTTAACCTTAGAACTATTGACCATCTCGATTATCGGACTTGGTAGTGTAGCCATTTGGGCCGGTTGGCAAATGGAGCAGAATTTAGTCGCTGCCCATAAACAAACTCTAGAATATATCGCCAAGCGTTTTCCTGAGCAGTTGGAAATGTACGCTCAGATGGGATCTCTGACTACGGGATTAGAAAAAACCATTGAGCGAGTCTCCACTGCGGGGTTAGTCATCTGGGTTAAAAACTCCGATGGACAACTGTTGGGACAGTCTCCTAGGGTTGATGGCAATGTCACCGAGATGCGTGCGGCGGCATCCCTAACCAGAGTACCCGATGCACCCCAAATTATTCACTTTGACGGACGCGATATTGTTTTATGTGGCACTCCTCTGACTATCAAGGGTCAACTGTCGGGGAAATTGTATCTATCCCAAGATATCACGGCCGATCACCAGAAATATCAGGCGGGGTTATGGGGCTTATTTTGGCTGAGTATTCTCGTCCTATTGAGCTTAATTGTCTTAATTTCCCAACGGATCCGTCAGGCTATGTTGCCGCTGACTCGCATGAGTCAAATTGCTAGTGCCGTTTCTGCCGATGATTTAAATGGGGCAAAATTGCAACTTGAACAAGCGCCAGATGAAATTTTAGGACTAGCTACCGCTTTTAATCAGATGTTGTGGCGATTATCGGGAGCTTGGGAACAGCAACGTCAGTTTGTCGGCAATGTTTCCCATGAACTGCGTACCCCTCTAACAGTCGTGATCGGTTATTTACAAAGTCTCCAGCGACGCAGCACTAATTTAAATCCCTACCAACAGCAAGCTCTGGAAACAGCCACGTCAGAAACCGAGAGAATTATCCGGATGTTACAAGATTTGCTCGATCTCGCCCGTGCCGATAGCGGTCATCTCCATTTTCGCTCCCATCCTATTATTCTCAATACTTTGCTGACAGAAGTGGCGGCGATGAGTCAAAAAGTTAGCGATCGCAAGATGACTTTATTATTAACCAATGAAGATGTGGTAATTTGTGGCGACCAAGATCGATTACAGCAAGTTTTAATCAATTTGCTCGATAATGCGATCAAGTATTCTGCTCCCGAGCAACCGGTCGATCTGATCTTAGAAAAGCAGGCTAATTCGGCTCTTATCCATGTATGTGATCGGGGAATCGGTATCTCTCTCTCCCATCAAAATCGCATTTTTGAACGGTTTTATCGGGTTGATGAGTCGATGACTCGCTCGCGAGACGGCACGGGTTTGGGTTTGGCGATCGCTAAAAGTCTAATTGAAGGAATGGAGGGTCGCATCACTCTCCGCTCTCAACCCGGTCAAGGCAGTACCTTTACTATCATTCTACCTCTCTGGCAACCGCAGTTATGAACGAGCATATTCTTCTCGTGGAAGATGATCCTAAACTCGCCGAATTTATCGCCACAGAACTTCATTTGGAAGGCTATCAAGTTACTATTGCTTCTAATGGCATGGATGGACTGAAAATCGCTAGGGATTCTTCACCAGATTTGTTAATTTTAGATTGGATGCTGCCGGTTATTTCTGGATTAGATTTATGTTTACGACTGCGAAAAACCGGGATGGAAGCACCGATTATCATCTTAACAGCTAAAGATGAAATCCCCGATCGAGTGACGGGCTTAAATGCCGGAGCCGATGATTATGTTACTAAACCTTTTAGCATGGAA
Organism: Microcystis aeruginosa LEGE 91341; assembly: GCF_015206885.1. GTDB lineage: Bacteria > Cyanobacteriota > Cyanobacteriia > Cyanobacteriales > Microcystaceae > Microcystis > Microcystis aeruginosa_H. The sequence goes on from NZ_JADEXY010000075.1 coordinate 9,412, forward strand.
GAACTCTTAGCTAGGGTGAAAGCTCGTTTACGTCGCACCCATGCCCAAGATTTAAATATATTTACTTTTGAAGATTTGACCTTGAATTGTCTTGCTCGGGAAGTGTATCGAGATAGTCAATTGATTGAATTAACGGCTAAAGAGTTTGACTTATTAGAGTTTATCTTACGTCATCCCCGGCAGGTACTCACTCGCGAGCAAATTCTCGAAACCGTTTGGGGTTACGATTTTATGGGCGATTCTAATATTATTGAAGTGTATATTCGTGCCTTACGAGTTAAGTTGGAGTCTGCTAATCCTAAACGTTTGATCCAGACAGTGCGAGGAGTAGGCTACGTTTTAAGAGATTATGCTTAATTGTGATTTATCAGAGGAACCCAGGGAGGAATTATTTAGCCCCGATTTGATCAAAAAGGCTGTAATAAATACTCTGATTAAATCTAGAGATGGGAAACATCACTCGTCCATACTTTAAATTTTGTTAAATTTACTTGACCAAAAGACGTTGTTAGGGCAGCATCAACGGCATCTAAGCCGCGAGTCATTAAAATCCGCCCGATTCTGGGGGTGTTATGACGAGCATCAAAAGTGTACCATTGATGGTCTAAATAGACTTCAAACCAAGCACTAAAATCCATCGGTAGAGGTTGGGGAGAAATACCGATATCTCCGAGATATCCAGAGGCATAACGAGCAGGAATATTTAGGCAACGGCAAAAAGTCAAAGCTAGATGATTAAAATCGCGACAAACCCCCGTTCTTTCCCGATATACATCATAGGCGGTTTTTGTCACTCGCGCGTATTCGTAACCAAAACGAATGTGACTATGAACCCAATCACAAACCGCTTGTACTCTTGCCCAACCGGGGGGAGTTTGTCCGAAAAGTTCCCAGGCAATTTCCGTAAGCAAATCTACTTCACAATAACGGCTACTCATGAGGTAGGGAAAAACTTGGGTTGGTAACTCTGTTAAGGGAATTTCTTGGGCATTCCAATTAACTATATCGGGTTTCCATTCATTCTCGATAACTGCTTCATTGTGAATGCGGATCTGTCCGGCGGGTAAAATTAAACGACTGGTTCGATTACCGAAACTATCTAAAAATTCTTCTATTTTTGTTGCTGGTTTCACCCGCAAGTTTTCCGGTTGTCTAACTTGATCTAAAATTGAGGGGTGTAGATGAAGTTTTAACAACATGACTAGGGGTAAAGGGGCATCAAAGCCAAATTCATAACCAACACGGATTAACATTAGGCCTCCTATCTAGATGAAATTTTGTCAGGATTGGTAGAGATGGAACGCCAATAATTGCCAGACTGAAAAAAGTTAGGCCCGACCACTTAGTTAAAAGTTTGAGGATAAAGTAATAGCCAAGCTGAAAACCGATAAGCTTTGTACGGATTTTTTTTATTGTAAACTGCTTCAAATAAAAGCTTTGTAACTTTGAACACAAGCCATCGGTAGGATTAGAGCTATCGAAAAGAGTCCGGGGTGGATGGTTCCTCTAATAGACGAATTTCAATGGGGATGTAGGCCAGTTTAGCAAAAATCTTTTGTTGATAACTGACAGGCCACCATTCGTAAAGAAAAATTTCTAAAGGTCGCCAGAGGGCCACCCAACCACTAATTAATAATCCTTCTTCTAAAAAGTGAATAAATGTATCACTGCCAAAACGACCAATTAATTCGCTAAGACTCAAACAAACAAAAAGAAAGGAGAGACCAATTATTAAAGATATGCGTCCCTGTCGCCAAATTGTGCGTAATTTTCTTTGTTCTCCCTGTTGGCGATAGTCAAAATAATTATGTAAAGCTGAGGGTAACAGATTTCGGGCGTTATTCTGTTCTTGACTGGGGAGATAAAAGACTAATTTAAGGGGGGTATTGAGGGGAAATTCATCCACAGAGTTAATAATATAATTTTCGGCGTTATCGTCTAAATCTCTATCTAAAAATGGCGAAGGATCGAGAGAATTAAAGACTTGCTGTAACTGATTAAGTTTAATTTCAATTAAGTAAGTTCCTTCCTCCTCTCGATAATAGGATTGTAGTTTATTTACCAGTTTAGACATTAGTTATTAAGGTTAAGCAAATGGGGTGAACTGATACAACTCGAATCTACTACTAGAAGTTAATTCATCTTGCCTATGCAGGAGGAGGATTGTACTATCTCTGAGAATATTTTAGCTGTATCAGTCCCAGAACATTAATTTAATTTAGCGACCAAAACCAGCGTACCAAAAATAGGTGACCATGGGAATTACTGTAGCTAAAACCAGTAAAACTATCACCCAAATCGTGGCATTTTTATCGTCAGTTTCTTCTGCGGTAGTAAAGGTACTTTCGATATTAATTGTCGCTACTTCCGGCGGTCCGGGATCCGCTTCTCCAGAAAGTACCGCCGTTAGACGACGACTAGCATCGAGTAAAGCTTGATTATATTTTCCCCCATCTTTGAGGGGAACTGCCATAGTTTCCGAGAGGATACTATCAGCAATAGCATCGGTTAATAGGGGTTTTGCTTCCTCCCCAACCCGAATAGCAGTTTTATTGGTTAAAGTATCAAGGACGATGATAGTTTGATTAGTCCGATCTTCAGGATTAGGATACCATTCTCTCAGGATATCATCGGCTAAATTGTCAATTTTTTGACCGTAATCCAGGCGCCGGACTACCACCATTCTCACTTCTTGGCCGGTTTTTTCGGCAAGATTTTTCAGATCTTTATTTAATTTTCCTTCGTTAGCGGCACTAATGGCCGAAACAGGATCGACCACATAAGTGGGTGCTCCGGGGCTTAAAATAGGGAGGTCATAGACTCCCATGGCAGCAGCCGGTGACAGGGAAATACCCAAGACTACACAGCAGCAGAGAAGGAGAGAAGCTAATAATTTGAGCATATTGATTCGGTAAAATTCCTATAGAACATAATAGGGGAAAAGTTTACTGTTTTTTGATTGGGGAGACAGGAGACGGGAAGTGGGGAAGTGGGGAAGTGGGGTGATGGGGAAAATCAACTAACACCCTAAAACCCTACAACCTCAACACCCAAACCCTTTTAACTGATAACTGATAACTGATAACTGATTATGGGTGATTTTGAGGAACTAGAGTCTAAAAAACGGGAAAAAGCCCTAGAAATGCAGGCCTATCGCGATAATTTTCTCTCGCGGGTGACAAGATTACTAATTTCTCAAGATATCCACTTGGCGATCGATCATACCCTAGAACTGCTCTGTCAATTTACCCAGAGCGCTCACTGTTACATTATTCAATATTCCACCTGTCGTCAGCAGTGGAGTATGGTTTATGAATACTGTCACCCCGACTATCCGCAAGTTATCCCGATTCGGGAACAATCACAAAATCTCTCGACGGAAACCTTTCCCTGGTTTTCGGAACAATTATTAAACGGTATTCCAGTTAAACTGAACTCTTTAGATGATTTACCCGCTACTGCTATCCCTGAAAGAACTATTCTCGCTCATAGTCCTACTCCCTGTCTCTTAATCGTTCCCATGTGGGATAGTGATGGGGTAACGGTGGGTTATCTGGGATTGGATGCAAGTGCAGAAAAGCAATGGACAGGGGAAGATGTCACCTTTGTGCGGTTGCTGGGAGAATTAATTGCGATCGCACAAATTAGATATGAAGCGGAAAAAGAATTAAAAGAAGCTAAAGAAGCAGCAGTTAAGGCAAATAAAGCTAAAAGTGAGTTTCTAGCTAACATGAGCCATGAATTACGCACTCCGCTTAATGCTATCTTGGGTTTTACTCGCTTAATATCCCGGGATAGCAGCATCAGCAGTGAATATCGCCAATATTTGGAAATTGTCAATCGTAGCGGGGAACATTTACTAGAGTTAATCAACGATATTCTAGAAATGTCGAAGATAGAAGCAGGAAGAACGGTTTTTAACCCTAGTAATTTCGATTTATACGCTCTTTTAGATAATATTGCCGAAATGCTCCGTCCCCAAGCGCAGGCAAAAGCTTTAAGCTTAATTTTTGATCGCAGCTCCGATCTGCCCCAATATGTATGTACTGATGAAAGTAAATTGCGACAGGTGTTCATCAATCTCTTGGGTAACGGATTGAAGTTTACCGAGTCGGGAGGGGTAACTCTCCGGGGAAAAGTAGGAGAGAAAAGAGGAGATTATCAGCGATTGCTCTGGGAAATTGAAGATACAGGCGCAGGAATCGCCCCAGAGGAGATTTATAAGCTATTTCAACCCTTTAACCAAACGGAAACGGGACGAAAATCCCAACAGGGGACAGGATTGGGTTTACCTATCAGTAAAAAATTTGTTGAGTTGATGGGAGGTGCGATCGGGGTTAGTAGTATTCTGGGTCAAGGAAGTGTTTTTAGTTTTGATATTCAGGTGGGTTTAGTGGGGGAAAATGAGATTAAAACCGAAACCAATAGGGCAAAAGTGATCGCTTTAGCGGAAAATCAGCCTAAATATCGCATATTGGTCGTCGATGATCGACCAGAAAGCCGTTTACTGTTGCTGAAACTCCTGACTAGCCTAGGATTATCCGTGCAAGAGGCCGCTAATGGTCAAGAAGCGATCGCAATTTGGCAAGCATGGCAACCTCATCTTATCTGGATGGACATGAGAATGCCGGTGAAAGACGGTTACGAAGCAACCAGGGAAATTCGGCAGTTAGAGGCTGATAATCGCGGAAAAACGGTGATAATTGCCCTAACTGCCAGTGCTTTTGAAGAGGATCGCGCCTTGGTTATTGCCGCCGGTTGTGATGATTTCGTGCGTAAACCTTTCCGAGAGGAAGTTATCTGGCAAAAAATGGGCGAATATTTAGGATTAAAATATATTTATGCCGATAATCAGCCAAATCAGCCCAATTATTCGCCAGTTTTCCTCGATTCCCTGCAATCCCTATTAAAATTAATCAGTCCCGTCTGGATTGGACAATTGCAACAAGCTGCGCGAGAATGTGATGATGAAAAAATTATCGCCCTAACCGCAGAAATTCCCCCCGATTATGCTACCCTTGCCCAAGGTTTACAACAGTTAGCCGGAGAATTTTCCTTTGATGCGATCGAAACCATAATTAAAGATTTAAACATATCTTAAGAGAGTATTTTATCTATATGTATCTAAGCACAATTAATTACACATCTAAGCCACTACTCCGTCAGACTTCTGCTGTGAGTAAACAGTGAACTGAAAACTCAAATCCGATCCCGTCTCCTGTCTCCCGTCTCCTGTCTCCTGTCTCCTGTCTCCTGTCTCGGAGTCTCGACTAGGAAATTAATTTTGCACGACTACTTATCTCAAAAACGTGATATTCTAAAGGCATAAATCCCTAAATATGGCAATTTTAAAGGATGAAACTGTTAAAAACACTCATCGGTACTTTCTTAATACTACCGATTTTTTCCGTTCATGCTCAAGTCCCCTCGCTTCCCCCAATCAAGCAAAATTCCCCCAATCTTGGTGATCTACCGAATGATCCCACCCAGCAGAAAAATTGGGTTTGTAACCAAGGAGATCAACGCATTGCCGTGGCTGCCAAAGAAGTGCAAGGTTGGAAAGAATTAATTGAAAAACAAGGTTGGCAATGTGATGAAGGAAATACTGATATACCCGATCAAACTCTCAGCTTTTCCTGTGAACCAGAACAAACCATCGGCATCTTGACAGTTTACTGGTTAAATGGTAGTAATGGTCAACAACAATTAAGCCAATGGCGAGATAAATTAGCGGAACAACAGGGGATGGTTTGTACCATTAATAACGTGCGGTTATTCGATACTCAAGAAAATATACCCAATCCATTACAACCATGATTAAATTAGCAGTTTTGCCTCAATCTATCCTCCTGGGTATCGGTTTACTATTAAACAATTCTCTGCCCTTACTTGCCCAATCTACACCCCTGAGCGTGGATAATTTAAGAAACACCGTCTATAACATTCCCAATCGGGGTTCCGTAATTGTCAGCGATGGTATTTTTCAATCCAATGAAGGACAAATTTTAGGAGTGCAAGTCAGTCGAGAAGCCTTGATGGGGGACTATAATAATGATCAAAGGACTGATGGTATTGTCGTGTTAAGAGTGATTACCAGAGAGCAACAGCAATTACATTATTTAGCCCTAGTGATCGATAATAACGGTACTGCCACTAACACCGATACTGTCCTGTTAGCTGATCGAGTAGTTGTCGATAATCTTAGTGCTAAAGATGGTATGATTACCGTCAATATGAGAAGATTTCTACCTCGGGATCCTTCCTGTTGTCCGTCGGGAGTTATCACCCAACAATTTGCGATTAATTCTAGTATTAATCAGTTGACTTTACTGAGTACAAACGAAAGTCAACCCACCACCCCCAATGTGCAGGTAGTACCTACTTCTCCCCTGAGAATTAATAATAGTAATCTCCCCTTTCAACCTCCTGCTGGGGCCATCCAAATCCGCTTTTAACCCTGTTTTTGGTGCGTTACGCTTCCCTAACGCACCCTACCTTTTTACTTAACAAAAAATGCCCTACAAATATCCCATCCAACGCTGGTATATTGCCGCAACTAATTCCGAAAAAATCGAGAGGTTAGCGCGGGAAATGGGATTATCATCCTTATTAGCAACTATCTTAATTAATCGCGGTATTGATACCCCCGAATTAGCTAAAACTTATATATATCCTGAAGCGGATATCCTACCCTCTCCCCTGGGAGAATTTCCCGACTTAGAAAAAAGTGTCAATTTATTAGTAAAAGCGATCGCCTCTGGCGACAAAATTGCTATCTGTGGGGACTACGATGCTGATGGCATGACCAGTACATCTTTACTACTAAGAGCCTTAAGACATCTCGGTGCTAGGGTAAATCATGCCATACCCAGTCGCATGAAAGAGGGATACGGAATTAATCAGCGCATTGTGGAGGAATTTGCCGAATCGGGAGTCGGATTGATTCTCACCGTTGATAATGGTATTTCCGCTCACGAACCGATCGCCCTAGCGATAGAATTAGGATTAAAAGTTATTATCACCGATCATCACGATCTGCCGCCAATTTTACCAAATGCCTCCGCTATTCTCAACCCAAAATTATTAACCCCGAACTCTCCCTATCAGGGATTAGCGGGGGTGGGAGTTGCCTATATTTTAGCGGTGACAACTGCCCAAAAAATGGGTAAATTACAGGGATTAACCGAGTCATTATTAGCATTATTTACTCTAGGCACTATAGCAGATTTAGCCCCATTAATTGGGGTAAATCGTCGCTGGTTAAAACGGGGTTTAAGAAAATTACCCAAATCCCAATTAGTCGGGATTCAATCCCTGATGCAAATAGCGGGAATTAGCGAGGAACAAAAGCAATTACAACCGGATGATATTGGCTTTAAATTGGGACCGAGAATTAATGCCATTGGCAGAATTGGTGATCCCCAGATAGTTATTGAATTATTAACCACCGATGACGCAGGAATTGCCTTAGAAAGAGCGATGCAGTGCGAACAAATTAATCGTACTCGTCAAGAATTGTGCGAAAAAATTGAAGAAGAAGCGATTAAATTAGTAGAAGAAACGCCGATTCTTTGGCAAAAAGATCGAGTTTTAGTCTTAGTCGAAAAAGATTGGCATCATGGGGTAATTGGTATTGTGGCATCCCGTTTGGTGGAACGCTACGGAGTGCCAGTTTTTATCGGTACTTACGAGGAAGAAGATGCGGGTAAAATTCGCGGATCTGCCAGAGGAATTGAAGAATTTCACGTTTTTGAAGCCCTGCAATTTTGCCAAGATTTACTAGGAAAATTTGGCGGTCATAAAATGGCGGGGGGTTTTAGTTTACCCACAGCTAATTTACTAGCATTTAAACAAAGATTAAGTCAATTTTCTCACAAAATTTTACAAATAGAACAATTAAAACCTTTAATTAAAATTGATACTATCATCGACTTTAAACAAATTACCCTGGAACTTTTTCAACAAATTGATAGTTTGCAACCCTGGGGAATTGGCAATGAATTACCCGTTTTTTGGACTCCTAATGTGCGCGTAGTGGAACAGAAAACTATCGGAAAAAATCATTTAAAATTATTGCTGGCTCAAAGGGATGATACCAGAATTAAAGCCCTAGCATGGCGTTGGGGCGAATATTGTCCTTTACCAACTCATTTAGATATTGCCTATAAACTCAAAGAAAATACTTGGAATGGTAATACAACCATAGAAATTGAATTAGTGGGAGTGCGATTACCCCAAGAAAATGATAATATTAAAAAAGCAATTTTTATGCACGCCGATAAAATGTATCAATGTAGTTTTTGGGGTGATTTAAACGAGATTCGCATCAAAAATGAACAGGGCGATATTTTAGTCGTGCAGAAAGGGCAGCGCATTGGTTTATTAGGCAAAAATCGGCAACAAGCTAGAGAAGTCAACGTGACTGAACCCCGTTTTTATACTTTAATTAAAGTTGCCATCAAAGCTTTGGCTATCTAGCAAAACCTCCAAAAAAAGCGCCTTGACAATGAACCAAACCATAGTGATCAAAATCGGTACTTCCAGTTTGACCGATAATGAAACCGGTCAATTATCCCTCTCCACGATCGCCGCTTTAGTGGAAGTCCTCACCCGGTTGCGCGCTGCCGGTCATCGGGTGGTATTAGTATCTTCCGGGGCCGTCGGGGTAGGCTGCCGTCGTCTGGGAATACAGGAAAGACCGAAAAAAATCGCCCTCAAACAAGCGATCGCCGCCGTCGGACAAGGTCGTCTGATGCGGATCTATGATGACCTCTTTACCAGTCTTGGTCAACCGATCGCCCAAATTCTGCTCACCCGTCCCGAATTGATGGAACGCACCTGTTATGTCAACGCCTATAATACTTTTCAGGCTTTGTTTGAATTAGGGGTAATTGCCATTGTCAACGAAAATGATACGGTGGCGATCGATGAGTTAAAATTCGGCGATAATGACACCTTATCAGCCCTTGTCGCCAGTTTAATCGAGGCTGACTGGTTATTTATCCTCACCGATGTGGATCGCCTCTACAGTGCCGATCCCCGGCTATTTCCCGAAGCGGCGGCTATTACCCGAGTTACTCCCGCAGAATTAGCGCAACTATCGATCGATGCCGGTAGTAGTGGCAGTCAGTGGGGGACCGGGGGTATGGCGACTAAATTGGCGGCGGCCCGGATTGCCACCAGTGCCGGGGTAGAAATGGCGATTACTAGGGGACGGCAGCCCAGCAATATCTTAAAAATTATGGCAGGAGAGGCGATCGGAACCCGTTTTGAGGCCCAAAAACGCAGTGATAACGCCCGCAAACGCTGGATCGCCTACGGACTAATGCCCATGGGTAAAATCTATCTCGATGCGGGGGCGATTCAAGCCATTTGTCAGGGGGGAAAATCTCTCCTCGCGGCCGGGATCACCAAAGTGGAGGGGGAATTTAGTGCCTCGGAATCGGTGCAATTGTGCGATCAAGAAGGCCGGGAATTAGCCCGGGGAATTGTTAACTATAGTAGTGAGGAGATCGATCGAGTTAAAGGTCAACATTCCGAGCGTATTGCCAGTTTATTAGGTTATATGGCCGCAGAAACCATTATTCATCGGGATAATCTCGTTATTTTGAGCGCTTCGTCCACCACCTCGACTAATAAGGGATAATTCCGCCACTCAGAGCAAGTCCAGCCAATGCCTTAAATGTAAAGAAATGTCTCAAAAAAACAACAAATTGTTAGACAAGCAAGAGAGTTAGACTAGGGATGTCCCCCGAAGTTCAACCCTGTGAGATTATAAATAAAGCGAAACTCAAAAATGCCTTTATTGCTGTTGGGAGAAACTTAATAATGCGAGACGCGGTAACTAGCCTGATTAGAAAATACGATGTCACCGGACGTTATCTCGATCGAGATGCGATCGATAATCTTAAACAATATTTTGCCTCGGGAACTGCCCGTCTAGCTGCCGCCACCCTAATTAACGCTAATTCGGCGGCGCTCGTGCGTGGGGCGGCGATTCGTCTATTTGAAGAAGTTCCCGAACTGATCCGCGCCGGGGGTAATGCCTACACCACCCGTCGTTATTCTGCCTGTCTGCGGGATATGGATTACTATCTCCGCTATGCCAGTTATGCCCTAGTAGCTGCTGATACTAATGTTCTAGATGAGCGGGTACTGCAAGGACTGCGGGAAACCTATAATTCCCTCGGTGTTCCCATCGGTCCGACGGTGCGCGGTATCCAAATCATGAGCGAAATGATTCAAGCCATGGCTACTGAGGCGGGTATTGCCGACACCTCTTTGATCGCTGAACCCTTTGATCATCTCACTCGTGAATTAAGCGAAGTCTCTATTTAAATTCAGTTATCAGTTATCAGTTAGGAAAGGCAAGAGGCAACAGGCAAGAGGCAAGAGTATTTAGGGACTTGCGCTTTGATAATGTACCTTTTGGGCGAACGCAGTTCGCCCCTACATTGTGGACAAAATCCGTTACTGTAGGGGCGCAGTGCTTGCCATTGGTGTCAACTTAAGGGAAGAGGTTCCCATATTTGTCGATGGAGAGCCTCTTTCTCTCGATGTCGCTGACGTTCAGCTTTAATCAGTCCAAAAAGTTGAGCGCGTTCGGCTAAATAGCTGA
>NZ_JADEXY010000076.1 GCF_015206885.1 Microcystis aeruginosa LEGE 91341
GGGTTTTGGGGTTTTGGGGTTTTATAGCATTTCTGATTCACAAGAGGTACATTCTCGATCCTGAACAGCTTAATCAGCAAAGGTTTAACTGTGCTGCACAGATGCGAGAAACGCTATAGTTCAATTTCGCCACTTCCCCACCTCCCCAATTCATAATTCATAATTCATAATTCCCCCACTTCATAATTCATAATTCATAATTCATAATTCATAATTCATAACAGTTTACCCGCGCCCCTAGGGTATCTAAAGCTAAAATTTTCACCTCAGAGTTAATCCCCACTTCCTCCCAAGCATTTGTCATCTCTGTGGCTGTTTTTTGGGCATTGTCGGGGTTAGTTAAAGCCAATAGGCTCGGACCTGCGCCACTAATTACCATCCCGTAAGCACCCCCATTAATGGCGGCTTTTTTCACCTTTTCGTAACCTGGGATCAAAGATTGGCGATAGGGTTGGTGCAGTTTATCCTCTAAGGCAATTCTCAGCCAATCGCCGTTACCCGTCTCCAATCCCCGCAATAATAAACCCAAGCGGGAAATATTGAAAATTGCCTCCTGACGGCTAATTTTTTCGGGTAAAACCGCCCGAGCTTTTTCCGTAGCCAGTTCAAAATCGGGAATCGCCAAGACGGGAATGAGATTTTTTTGCCAAAATACTTGACAAATAGCCCAATTTGTGCTACAACCTGCCGATAGCTGACAGTTGCCCCGCAAAGCTGGCACCACATTATCTGGATGTCCCTCCAAGGCGATCGCTAATGCTTCGATTTCCCCCATAGATAAGGGATTTCCCGCGCATTGATTGGCAGCCACTAACCCACCGACAATAGCAGTAGCAGAACTACCTAAACCTCTAGCCAGGGGAACCCCTAAACCGATCTCGATGGCGATAGGGGGCGGATTCTGTCCTATTTTTTGATAAACTTGCAAAAAAGAAGTGTAGATTAAATTATCAGCCCCTTGGCTAACTTTAGCTGATTCAGTTCCCTTGACAATAATGCTGACAGGGTTAGCTGTCGTTGCCGGCAGCAGGGTAAAAGTAAACTGATTGTATAGGGTTAAGGCCGCTCCGAGACAATCGAAGCCGGGCCCAATATTAGCAGTGGTAGCGGGAACTGTTACCGTAAAAGTTGTCATGGTTAAGCTTTTGCCTGAAGATAGCGGCGATTTACCTCCTCCCAGTTAACCACATTCCACCACTGTTTTAAATACTCAGCCCGTTGATTACGATATTTTAAGTAATAGGCGTGTTCCCAGACATCATTGCCCATAATGGGCTGTAATCCCTTCATTAGGGGGCTATCTTGGTTAGCAGTGCTGATAATTTCCAGTTCTCCCGACTTATTTAAAACCAACCATGTCCAACCACTACCAAAAAGTTTAGTACCTGCTTGGTTGAAAGTGTTTTTAAATTCCTCGAAACTGCCAAATTTAGCGATTATTGCCGCTCCTATTTCTCCTGTTGGTTCGCCACCGCCATCGGGGGACATAATCTGCCAAAACATTGTATGATTAAGATCGCCGCCGCCATTATTACGGACAGTGGTGCGAATATCGGCGGGTAAAGAGTCAAGATTTTTAATTAATTCTACTACTGTTTTTTTCTGCAATTCTGGATATTTTGCCACTGCCGTGTTGAGATTATTAACGTAGGCTGCATGGTGTTTATCGTGATGAAATTGCATCGTTTCCTTATCGATATAAGGTTCTAGGGCATCATAGCTATAGGGTAGGGCGATAAGACCATAGGGACCAGTAGCAGCAAAAGCGGGACGGTTAAAACCAGCAAGAGTGGCTGTGCCAAGGGTAGCACCTAAAAGATAAAGAAATTGACGGCGATCAAGAGACATATTCCCAGAGCAGATGTTCCGATTATTAATTATCCTATCGATCGGTACTTCGGGAGACAAAAATTTTTATCGACAGACTCCCAGAAGTAATCAGAATCTAGTGGCAGTTCTCCCTAATCACCATAAACGATAAAAATTTTTCAACAAGCCTGGCGGAATTTTTAGATAATAACCAATAATAACTAATTGATTAACTAAGGTGGTTTTGCCAACACCTAATTTTTGCCAACGTCTTGCCGAGGTAATTACCGCAGCAGAAACTATGGCTATCTTACCCCTTTTTTTCAATCTTTGTATTAATTCAAAATCTTCCATAATTGGCAACTCAGGAAAACCGCCCAAATCGGCTAAGATTGAGGCTTTTAAAAATATTCCTTGATCTCCGTAGGGAAGGGAAAACCAGCGAGAACGCCAATTAACTAATTTTTCCACTAAACGCAGGGTTTTTTCCTCTCCATCAATTTTTAATTCAAAGGCTCCCGCTACTATCCCAGATTGGGATAAAGTATTGATAATTTGTTCTTGAAATTCATGGGGAAGTAAAGTATCTCCGTGCAGAAATAACAAAATATCTCCTTTCGCTATTTTGGCTCCTAAATTCATCTGAAATGCACGACCTTTACTAGAAGAAATAATTACCTTTGCTCCCAATTGTTCGGCTATTTCTCTAGTTTTATCGGTACTTCCCCCATCGACAATAATAATTTCTACTCCTGCGCCTATTTGTTTTAACGTTGCCGCAATTCTTAACTCCTCATTAAGAGTCGGAATGATAACACTAAGATAATTCATCAGGTTTTAAGGTAACTAAAGTCAGAGGATTTAGGGGCAACCATCGTGTAAATTTTCCTACAGATACCGAGGGATTGATTTCGATTTGTAATAACTGTTTTTCTGGTAAAAAAGTTATACATCGCTGCCAGTTATTCAGAGTGGCTAAAGCTGCAGTTAAAAGTCGATACCAAATTAGGTTACACTTCATTTTTATGGGAAACGAAACTCTGTTCTAAGATAGGTGGGACAATGCCGAATATTAAAGGAGACGATGGTGCGCTCAAAACCATTTTCAGCAATAGTAAAATTATCGCAGTGGTCGGGCATTCTGAGAAATCGAGTCGCGCCAGCTATCAGGTAGCCAAATTCCTGCAAGCGGTGGGTTATCGAGTCTATCCTGTCAATCCAATGGTCAAGCAAATTGACGGTCAAAGCTGCTATCCTTCTCTAGAGGCTATCCCCGAACCTGTGGATATTGTTAACGTTTTTCGTCATCCTGATTATCTACCCGAAATTGTCGAGTCAGCTATTGCTGTTCAGGCTGCTACTCTTTGGACACAATTGAAAATTTATCACCCAGTTGCGGAAAAAAAAGCGATCGAGGCGGGTTTAAATGTGATTATGGATGCTTGTATCCAGATAGAATATCAGCGTCTATTTGCCTAAAACAAAACCCCACCATGGGTGGGGTTTCGGGTTTAATTTAGGAAATCCTAGAAGGTGAAGGTACCGCGAAGGGTGCCAATCCACTCGTTACCAGTGCCTTTGAACTGTTCAGGTGCAGAAATCCAGATGACACCGGGGGTGATAGAAATATTGTCGGTGACTTGGTACTTGTAGAACAATTCAACGTGGTAGGGAACGATGTTAGATACTTTCAGACCCATGTCTCGGAAGCTTAAGTGACCGATGTAGGGTTGCGCACCAGCAAACAGACCTAGGATATTTCCTTCTTTACCTAAGTCGGGGAAGGCAATACCAGCACCGTAGGTCCACACTTCCGCATCACCGAGACCAAGTAAGCGCACGGTGGAGTAGGAACCGAAGGCACTCAAGCTGGCGAAACCAACATCCACTGCACCGGTTAAACCGTAGCTATTGGATACTTTGGCTCCGAAGTTGAAGAAACCGACTTCATCCTGTAGGGTTACGTCTCCAGGAGGGTTGCCATTGACGTTGAGCAGGGTGTTTAACTGAGTTTGGGAAAGGTTAGCGGCGGAAGTTCCCGTTACACCACGAGAACCACCGTTACCGAAGATGGCGGTATCGGCACCTTGGTAGGCGTTAACGTAGGTAAAGCCGACGTTGAGGAAGTTAAAGAGGTTAGCGTTAATCTGTGCTAAAGCGGCGTAATCTCCGTTAAAGAGACCATTACCCGGGTTAGGATTGGCCGCAGAGCTAGAGCCACCACCAGCTAAGTAACCCAAAGATAGAGAAGTCGGGCCGACAATGCTTTGGAGGAAGCCTAACTGTAGGCTAACACCAGCCCCAGAACCACCACCGATACGGTAGATGGGGTTTTCGGAAGCGAAGGTAGATAGCGCACCATTACCACCGTCGAAGTCTTCAAAGAAGGGGTTAGTGGTGGGAACGAAGTCATTCCAAATACCGCCCCAAGCGGCGACGTAGGTATTGAAGCGACCAAAATAACCTAAGTCAATGGGAGTATAGTAGGCCAACCAGTCGAGAACCACATCGCTACCGTTACCCGCAGCAGTCCAAGTTTGATAAAGGGAAGGGCTTTGCAGCTTATCGAATCTGACGGAAGCGGGATCACCATTTTGTAGTGTGGTGGTCGATTTGTAATCAAATCCAAAGGGAGTGGCACTACCCGCCGCTAAACGGGTTTTCAACACGTCCTGACCGGTGAAGCTCGTGTTTAAAACTAAACGAGCGCGGTATTGCATGGCGGCCTGGGAGGCGGGGCTACCAGCACCAACCGTATCGGTAACGGCGAAGATGACTTCCCCAGCTAATTTGGTGGTGGTGGAGAATTGGTTATTTTCGAGGAAAGACACCCGGCTTTCTAAGTTATCAACTCTAGCTCCTAAAGCTGCTAACTCGGCTTGGAACTCGTCCATCAGGCGCTTGAGGGCATCTAAGTCTTCCTTGAGGACGTTGACACCATCTTGAATTAAACGTTCCATCACGTTTAAGCAAGCGTTTAAACCAGCCGCAAACTCCCAACGGGTTAAAGCTCGGTCGCCCCGGAAGGTGCGATCGGGATAACCAACAATACAACCATAGCGCTCTACAAGACTTCTTAGGGCTTCATAGGCCCAAGCGGTGGGGGAAACATCCCGCAGTTGGTTAACGCTGGTGACTTGATCGATGGTGTTGCCCTGTACGGGTGCAACTTGACCTTCATTACCGTACTGTTCGATCTGATTGAGTAGTTCGCCAGTTCCTGCACCGGTATTCTGAACTT
Source organism: Microcystis aeruginosa LEGE 91341 (assembly GCF_015206885.1). Lineage (GTDB taxonomy): Bacteria > Cyanobacteriota > Cyanobacteriia > Cyanobacteriales > Microcystaceae > Microcystis > Microcystis aeruginosa_H. The sequence goes on from NZ_JADEXY010000076.1 coordinate 5,051, forward strand.
GAGCGATTTCTAGATTGTTAAATTCGGTAGAAACACTGGTAGATTTGACGGGATCGAAGCTACTAGCATTAGCAGAAGCTACCAGAGTAGCTCCCAGAATCGCTGGGCTAACCAGCAATGATTTCCAGAACATTCTTAACATGATGGTTTTTTCCTCACACCTTATAGGTTGACTACACAGTTTGATGACGTATATAGCCTTTCTATTCTTTTGCCATTATACACGATTTAATTGCTTAGGGAAAGATGCGATCTCATTTTTTTTCCCTGACCAGTTGACAAAGTGGCCACCCTGTCGCTCCTAACGGCACTTAAACAAAAACTAAGAGTTGACACAGCGGTGAGGATATCAAAGTTTCTCCAATTTGCGCTTACGACCGATTGAGTAAAGAACGCCCAGAACGGCTCCCAAAATTAAATAAGCAAGCAGCGTAGGAATCACCTGCTGCTGTACGTCATTCAAAATAGCGATAAAAAAGGCTAAACCGACATTGCGAGCAATAGAGGAAATTGCGAGAATCGATCGCTGATCATCATCGGGACCGCCTAGAGCGTGTCCTATCCCCAGAGAGGCGATTACCATAATCAGAATTGCAACCAGTGGTAATCCCCAGACTTTCAACAGTACAGGAAATCCCAAAAGACCGACTAAGATAGCCAAGAGCAAAAACAAACCATTAGCCATAAAAGTTAAGGGTTTGGCGATCTTTTCGGCCAATTTAGCGGCGAACTTTTGCATCAGAAGCCCGATACTGACAGGCAAGAACTGCACCATGGCGACTTGCTGGGCTACCTCTAAAACGGTTACATTCTCTGAAAGCCTCTCAAAGAGGGTGGTAAAAATAGCCAAGGTAAGGGGCGTAATCACAACCGCAAGTAAAGCCAGGGTGAGTTGGAGACTGGCTGAGTAACGGAATCTGACTCCCGCCATTTGCGATCGCTTGGTAGTTAGAGGCGCACCAGGGGAAGCTGCCAAAAATGCCAATCCAGCCATCACTTCTGGGGGTAAGTTAAATAGTTTTAACAGCAGGAAAACCAGCAAAGGCACTAGCACGACAACGGCTAGAAGCGCACGGAAGAGTAAAGCGGGTTTGCGCCAGAGGGAGAGCATTTTCTCGAAAGAGAGAGCGATCCCGATGGCTAACATCAGCGAAAAAATCGTGATTTTAACAAGGATTAGCAATATTGGCTTGACTTCGAGAGATATAAGGGAGTTCATCGGCGGTCAGATTGCCATAATCAGGGATTAAGTTGCGGCTTAAGACAGAACACTGTGGAAGGGACGGGGAGACGAGGAGAGGTGAGATACTTGCCCAACTCCCCCATTCCGAAACTGTCCCGCTTGAAACCGGTAGCCCTTCACGGTTCCCAGGGGTGACTGCCATTGCCGCTCAACCTCCAGACGTATCTGCCGGCTCTGGCTGCTCGAACGAGTTCTCAGTCAACGTAACTGACTCCGCCGGCTTGCTTCCTGGCAAGATATCAAAGTCCGGGGTGAACTGGACTAAGAGGCCCTGGAGTCGCACCAAGACCTGAGCATCGCCCTCTAGCTTCACCTTCCCTTGGCCAATCAGGGCAGGAAATGTGGCTATCCCGGCCATAATCAACTCCAGGTCGCTACGGTCGATCGTGATGGTGAGATCAGGATTTTTTGCCTGGAATCCCTTGATGTTTGTCAGGGTTGAATTACTCATTTCCACCGCAAATTTCTCACCGTTGTCCGGTGTGAGCAAATTGATGGTGAATGTCATCCCTTCCGCTTTCTGGCTATCTAGACGAATGCCGATGAAGTCGAGCCAGAGTTGGGTGGACATGGCGCGAACCGTATCGGGGGTGACTGTCTTGGCCGTGACCCCCGTGGGGAAGCCATTTCGTAGTTCGTAAGCGGCGGCCAGAAAGCTGTTGCGGACACTGGGGCTTTCTTTCTGGTAGCCAATCTGCTCAAACACATCGGCCAGGAGGTCTTTAGCTGCCTGGTTCTGGGGTTCAGCATAGACCAGCTTGTTCAGTATCTCCATGGCTTCGCGGTATTGGCCTCGATCGTGCAACTCCTGACCTTTGGCCAGAATCTTCTCCGCACCCCCCATCATCTCGACGTAGAGCGGAGCCGACTCGCTCGGTGACAGCGGAATTAATGTGGCTGGATTGGCATCCCAGTAGCCCAGGTAGCGGTTAATCACGGCACGGCTATTGTGTTCCTCAGAACCGTGGTAGCTGTGGGCAGCCCACTGTTGCTGCAAACTTTCGGGCAGCTTGTAAACATTGTGGATTTCATTAATGGTCACGCCCTGGTTAGCTTGGTGCAGCACCTCGTTATGCAGATGGGCATAGGCATCCCGCTGGGTTCGCATGACTTCCTGAATGCGATCGTTGCCCCAACGAGGCCAGCTATGGGAGGCAAACATCACCTCCGCTTGCTGCCCGAACCTATAGAGGGCTTCATTAATTTTCTTCGACCACTCCAACGCATCCCGCACCAAGGCACCCCGCAGCGTGTAGATGTTGTGGATCGTACCGCAGATGTTTTCTGCTGCCCAGAACGCTTTCCAGTCAGGGAAATAGGTGTTCATCTCGGCGGGTGCTTCGGTGCCTGGCGTATTCTGAAATACCATCTTCACCCCGTCGATGGTCAATTCCTCAATGTCCTGCTCGATGTAACGGGTGGGTTCAATCAGTCCGGTGTTGCCCGCTGCGGTGTTCTTGCCGATCGACTGATCTACATGGCCGAACGGGCTGCGCGGCAATAGCAGGCCGTATTGAAAGAATGCCCGGCGGACCATCGCCGTCCCCGAATAGACGTTTTCGGCGATCGCATATTCCATGAAGCCAACGGGGGCGATAATCTGCACCTTCCCGTTCTTCACATTCGCCTCATCCACCACACCGCGCACCCCGCCGTAGTGATCGACGTGGGAGTGGGAGTACACGACGGCGACCACACGACGGTGTCCCAGGTGTTCATTGACCAGTTCCAGAGCGGCTTTAGCCGTTTCCTTACAGGTCAACACATCAAATAGAATCCAACCTGTATTGCCCTTGATGATCGTCATGTTGGCCAGGTCGAACCCTCGCACTTGGTAGATCTTGTCCGGCAAGACCTCATAGAGTCCGTAGGCCATGTTCAGAACTGCCTGGCGCTGCAATGAAGGGTGAATGCTGTCGAAAACGCTGTCAAAGCCCCGCAACAGGAACTCGTAGCTGCCCATATCCCAAGCCACGTTACCCGCCTCTGCCATGATTTGTTTGTAAGGTGGGGCGGCAATAAAGCCTTTTTGGGCCTCTTCAAAATCCCGTTTGTCCTCGAACGGCAGGGTCTGGTGCCAACCGTTCTGTAGTTCGATGGTGAACGGGGAGGGCATCTTTCCTTTTGGATCGAAGTGCTTGTTTTTCATAAGGAGTGGTGGGTAATTAATGCGAACAAAAACAGGGACAAGACCTTGAAAAAAAGAAAGATAGCCAACACACTGCGTAAAGCCTTGCTGCAAGATGGCAAGATGGAACGCGCTCTCTACGAATACGAATTAGAAGAACACCTAGACTACTGGTACGAAGGTCTCAAGTCCGACCGTGATCAGTTTGTCTTTGCCGTCACGGAAAACTCAGGTGACGTGGCCATGCTATTGATTACGCCCGATAAAACTATCTACGTCAATGAGGAGGGAAGAGAGAAACTGTCTCAATTCTGGACAAAAGCTTATGAGAATAATATAAATCGATTAATTCCCATGATAGCGGAGAATTTAGCCAATGATATTATCTCGGTGACAGGCGTTAAAATGGTGTCCCCAAACCAGAATCGGCGATGGGTTAGTTTGCGCCCGTAGAGTTAAAGTGCAGAGATGACGGGAAACCCTCAAAAACTATCCGCCCTCACCAATTGCTCGGTAAGGGCGGTGTAGCGGGTCATCAGAATCGACACCAGACTGCCGGAAGGAACTCCAGCTAGTCTAAATCTTGTTTAGACGTGGGGGTCTAGAGAACAGCCCCGGCGCACAGCCGGCTGTTGTCGATTAGGAGACCCATGCTTTTACTACTTTCTACCATCGACATCACCTCCTGTATCCCTGAACGGATTGATTATCAAACTTATCTGCAACTAGCTTAACGCAGCTGTACGGAAAAAATCAAGGCCGGCAGCTAAAAATTTTTTCGGCAGGCTGAGGTTAGCCCCAAAATGGAGGTGGAGATAGGAAGCGTGCAGATTCTTACCTTGCCACCCTTCGCCACTGATAGCACTTTTGGGGAATGCTTGCAGTTGATAAATCGGTGCGTCGCTTACCCCGCTTAATTGGGAGCGATGGAATTCATGGCCGCGCACTGGTTGACCTGCTTTGAGCAGGATCGTCTCCTGTTGGGCGATGGCTTGTCGATAACCTAGGGTTAACTTCGCGGACATTATAGCAGATTGGGGGATTATTTGCAACATAGAATGATTTTTTTGCTCAAAATCCACTATTTTGTTACATAAATACATTAATCCCCCACATTCGGCGTAGGTGGGCATTCCGGAGGCGATCGCTTTTCTCACCTGAGTTAAGATAGGGGTGTTAGCGGCTAATTCCGGGGCAAAGATTTCGGGAAAACCGCCACCAAAGTACAATCCTTGCAGGTTTTCGGGCAAATTTGCCCCTTGCAAGGGACTCCAAAAGATTAATTCTGCGCCTAAATTGGCTAAAATATCGAGATTATCGGGGTAATAAAAGTTAAAAGCCTTATCTCTAGCAATACCGATACGGATAGGGGAAAAAAGCTTATTTGCTTCTGGGGGATTTTTCGGGTTCTCTTGGGGAGAAATAGTCAGTAAAGGCAAGAGAATGTCCCAATTAAAGCAGTTTTGGGCAATAGAAGCCAGTTGATCTTGCAGTTCCCTGATTTCTCCTAGTTCATCCCTGGGAACTAATCCTAGATGGCGATCTGGAATTGTCAGGGAATCTTGACGACGCAAAACCCCGACAATCGGCATATTGATGGATTCTAGGGCGGTTTGCAGTAATTGCAGGTGGCGATCGCTACCAACCCGATTGAGGATAACTCCGGCTAGATGGAGATTTTTGTCTAAAGATTGATAACCGCGGACAATAGCGGCGACAGAGGTAGATAAACGACTACAATCGATAACTAACAGTAGAGGAAGCCCCAAAATACGGGCAATATGGGCGGTACTGGCATAGTCAGGAAATTGAGTATCGCTTAATTGAATACCATCAAATAACCCCATTACCCCTTCAATCAGAGCATAATCGACATTTTGACAATGTTGGGCAAAACAGGTTTTTACATAGTCTTCAGAAGTTAAAACCGGATCGAGATTGCGACAGGGGCGACCGGTAAAATGAGTATGGAACATGGGATCGATATAATCGGGCCCGACTTTAAAAGATTGCACTCGATCGCCACGACTGATTAAATAGGCCAAGATTGCCAGAGTAATCGTCGTTTTACCGACTCCGCTTCTTTCTCCTGCGATGATCATTATTAGTTGTTTTTTTTCGAGATCGAGCTAGACTTAATTAACCTGTTACACAATCAATTCTAAGGCTTGCCAACGGCTAATAGAGTCAATTTTGGCCGCTAACTGGTTTCTGTGTCAATCGACTTTTTTTTATTAGCGGTGAAATCGATTTGACCACGTTTAGGATCATTGTCATCATCTCTAGACAACCAGCTATTGTTCTGACTTTCCCCAAAACCAGAGACTTACTACCTCACAATTAAGATAACTTCCAGATTAGCTGACCAATTTTGTTTAGCTGTTAACTTTTGTAAAAAAAACATTAGCTGTATCCTATTGTACAGCTAGACTAAAAATAGCTAAAAAAAGCAGTTAGATCGGCAAGAAGGAAAAGGTAAAAACCCTGACTGGAAGATGACGGGTAAATACGCAAATAATCCTGAATTACCGCTCTAAAGTTGGCTTTACCGACAGCGAGAGACCAGATTAATCAGGGAAACATCGTCAGATCAACTAATCAATATAGCTTCTTAGGTGTCTGGGAGTGAAAAAGACAGAAAACGAGGGTTTTCTAGTTTCTATAACTGCACTAATCAGAGACCTAGAACTTAGCTCTAAACCGACAACTAAATTATCAGGAGAATTGGGGTTATGCTGACTCTACACACGCTGACCAATGATAGTATCTCTTGTCCCTTGTCCGATCGCATGGAGAATGTCAATTTCCACTACGAATTAGAAAATCAAATTCATCCCACCTACGGCCTCGAAAACCTAGGCATGAAAAATCTCGGTCGCGTTTATCGCAATCTTTCCGTACCGCAATTAGTCGAACAGGCGATCGAACGTCATGAAGGCGTTTTAGCCGATAATGGGGCTTTAGTGGTGGAAACGGGTAAATATACTGGTCGTTCCCCTAAAGATAAATTCATTGTCAAAGAAGCCACCAGCGAAAAGGAAATCGACTGGAATCAGCATAACGCCCCGATTAGCGAGGAAAAATTCCAGCAATTATACCGAAAAGTCCTCGCCTATGTGCAGGGAAAAGACCTATATATCTTCGATGGTTACGTCGGGTCCGATCCTAATTGTCGCTTTGGTGTGCGCGTCGTCACCGAAATCGCCTATCACAACCTCTTTGCCCATCAGTTATTCCTCCGGCCCAGTGCGCTAGAACTAGCCGCCCATGAAACTGATTTTACCGTGATTGCCCTGCCGGGGTTACAGGGAGATCCCGAGGATGACGACCTGAACAGCGAAGCCTTTATCGTCCTCAACCTGGCAAAAAAAATCGTTCTCATCGGTGGCACTCGCTACGCTGGCGAAATCAAAAAATCCGTTTTCTCGATGATGAACTACCTGATGACCAAACAAGGGGTTTTACCGATGCACGGTGCCGCTAACATGGATAAACACGGTCATACAGCCCTCTTTTTCGGTCTCTCCGGTACGGGTAAAACCACCCTTTCCGCCGATCCTAAACGCAGCCTCATCGGTGATGATGAACACGGTTGGTCAGAAGACGGCATTTTTAACTTTGAAGGCGGTTGTTATGCTAAAACCATCCGTTTAAGTGCCGAATACGAACCCCAAATCTGGGCGGCGATTCAATTTGGCACTATTCTCGAAAACGTGATCCTGTCCCCCGATAATCGCCTTCCCGACTACGATGATGGACGTTTGACCGAAAACACCCGCGCCGCCTATCCCCTGCGTTATATCCCTAATTGTGCCGTATCTGGCATGGGGACCCACCCGAAAACGATTATCTTCTTAACTGCCGATGCTTTTGGGGTGCTGCCACCAATCGCCAAATTAACCACAGACCAGGCGATGTATCATTTCCTCTCCGGTTATACTAGCAAATTAGCGGGAACGGAACGGGGAATCAGCGCCCCACAGGTGACTTTTTCCAGTTGTTTCGGTCAATGTTTCTTTCCTCTCTCACCCCTCGTCTATGCCCAAATGTTAGGGGAACGTTTAGAACAACACCCCGAAACCTCCGTTTATCTGATTAATACCGGTTGGTCTGGCGGTCCCTACGGAGTCGGCGATCGCATTTCGATCAAACACACCCGCGCTATGGTTTCCGCCGCTTTAAATGGCGATTTAGAGGAAGTCGTTTTCCATCCTCATCCCATCTTTCAAGTTCTCGTTCCCGAAATTGTTCCCGGAGTTCCCAAAAAAATCCTCGACCCGCGACAAGCATGGCAAGATGGCGAATCCTACGACCTACAAGCGCGAGAATTGGCCCATCGCTTCGTGGAAAATTTCCGTCAATTTACCACTGCCTCCCAAGAAATAATTGCAGCCGGTCCAATTTGGGAATAGCAACATCAAGGAATCGGTTATCAACTATCAGTTAAAGTGAGATTTTCTCGCAGTTTGATTGCCGTCGGGTGTATTGGGGCAGCCTAATACACCAGCAATACTGCTATCTATTGCCCATAGCTTGTCCAGCGAGATAACCGGTGGTCCAAGCGCTTTGAAAATTAAATCCCCCCGTGACTGCATCGATATCTAATACCTCCCCGGCAAAATATAACCCCGCACAGATTTTACTTTCCATAGTTTTAAAATCCACTTCCTGAAGATTCACTCCCCCAGAGGTGACAAATTCCTCCTTAAACACCCCTTTCCCTTTGATTTGATATTCCCCCTGCTGTAATTCAATCATCAATCGATTGAAAGTATTTTTAGATAATTCTGCCCAGGGAGTTTCCAAGTTAACAGTCAAGTAACTTAATAAACTCTGCCAAAGACGCTTAGGTAACTGTTCAAAAGGACAATAATTAAAAAGTTTTCTTTTGGGATATTCACTTTTAGTTTGTAAGATAATTTCTCGCAATTTTTCAGGATGATAATCCCCTAACCAATTAATGATTAAAGGCATTCGGTAATGATGCTCGTGAAGTACCCGCGCTCCCCAAGCAGAAAGTTTTAAAATAGCCGGTCCACTAACTCCCCAATGGGTAATTAATAAAGGTCCGATTTGTTCTAATTTGCTTCCCCCAAGACGAACGCGCACTTTATCCACAGTAACCCCTAACAAATCTTTCAGACGAGGATCGGCAATTTGAAAGGTAAATAAAGAAGGGACAGGAGAGACTAGAGAATGACCTAAATCTTGAGCGGTGCGATAACCAAAAGGACTACTTCCCGTAGCAATTAACAGCTTATCTGCCCTAATTTGCTTATCTCTCTTTAATTCAATTAAAAAACTTTCTTCCTGTTTTTTTACGGATTTAACTGGGGAATTTAGCCTTAAATTAACTCCAGCAAAAGTTGCACTTTCCCGCAGACAATTAACAATAGTTTCAGAATTATCGGTGCTGGGAAACATTCGGCCATCCGCTTCTGTTTTGAGTTTTACCCCCCGCAATTCAAACCATTTAATAGTATCTTGGGGTTGAAAGCGACTAAAAGCTCCCCGTAGTGCTTTGCCACCGCGAGGATAATAATTAACCAATTGGGAAACATCAAAACAATGATGGGTGACATTACAGCGTCCACCTCCCGAAATCCGCACTTTCGCAAGAGGTTCTTTTGCCGCTTCTAGGATAGTAACGCCAGCTTTTGGGTTAGATTCTGCCGCTTTAATTGCGCCAAAAAATCCCGCTGCCCCGCCACCAATTACGACTATTTGAGTCATATAAGTAAGTGGTTATAATTAAATTGAAGATAGATTTTGTCTTTGATCCCCCCTTAATCCCCCCTTGATAAAGGGGGTGTCGATCCCCCCTTAATCCCCCCTTGATAAGGGGGGTGTCTGATAATTTTTAACGCCTACATACTTATCAAGGAAAAAGTTAAGTTTAAACCGCCAAAAATCGCTGAATGACTTCTTGACTTAATTCGCTCGTGAAACCAGAAGCAACAATTCCCCCTTTCTGCATGGCGTAATATCGATCAGCTTGGCGGACAAAATGCAGGTGTTGTTCTACTAATAAAACGGCGATTCCTTTACTGGCAACAATACGCCGCACCGCTGCTTCAATTTCGAGGATAATTGAAGGTTGAATTCCTTCCGTGGGTTCATCTAAAATTAATAATTTTGGTTCCCCCACTAACGCGCGAGCGATGGCTAATTGTTGTTGTTGTCCACCGCTTAAATCTCCTCCCATCCGCGATAACATGGTTTTTAAAACGGGAAATAAATCGAAGATTTCTTCGGGAATTGTGGCATTTTTTCTTTTTGTGGGTAAAGCTTCCAAACCGAGAATTAAATTTTCTTTTACCGTTAAACGGGGAATAATATCCCTACCCTGCGGCACATAACCCAATCCTAATCTGGCTCTTTGATCTGAGGTTTTATTAATCAGGTTTTCTTGCTCATAATTAATTACTCCCGCTCGCGGTTTTAAGATACCCATTAGGGTTTTTAATAGGGTAGTTTTGCCCACGCCATTACGTCCGATTAAACAGACCATTTCTCCCGCATTAATGTTAAGATCAACATCTCTTAAAATATGACTTTCTCCGTAGTAAACATTGAGATCAGATATGTGTAACATTGTCAACCCTTTTTAACTAATTTTAATCATTTGAATTTTTATTCTTCCGAGGAACCTAGATAAACTTCAATAACTTTCGGATCATTTTGAATTTGCTCCATATTCCCCTCACAGAGAACGGTTCCTTGGTGTAAAACCGTAACTTTCTGGGCAATTTGCCGGACGAATTCCATATCATGTTCAATGACAATAATCGAATGACTTTCCGCTAGATTTAATAACAAATTACCCACGTTTTCCGTTTCCTCATCGGTTAATCCTGCCACGGGTTCATCTACTAGCAGTAAATCTGGTGACTGGGCCACTAATTGGCCTATTTCTAAGCGTTGTTTTTCCCCGTGGGAAAGTAAAGAAGCGGATAAATCAGCTTTAGCAGTTAACCCGATAATTTCCAACAAACCAATAACTTTTCTGCTATCTTCTAGCGGAGGACGACCGAAAAGAGTTGAGAAAACATTTTTATTGCGGTTGCTAACTAAATCGAGATTTTCTCGCACAGTTAGATTTAAATATACCCTAGGAGTTTGGAATTTGCGACCAATACCTAAACGAGCGATCGCAAATTCAGGAATTTTGCGGAGATCTCGACCTTTAAATAATACCCGTCCGATGGTGGGTTGCACTTTCCCCGTAATCACATCTAAAAAAGTGGTTTTTCCCGCACCATTGGGACCGATAATCACCCGCAATTCTCCCGTATCCATACTGAAATTAAGATTATTGAGAGCTTTAAAACCCCCAAAACTAACGGTAAGGTTCTCGATTTCTAATATTTTTCCAGTCATAATTTCTAAGAGAGAATTGGTAATTATGAATTATGAATTATGAATTGGGGAGCAGGGTGTAGGGTGTGGGAAGAATAAATAAAAATAATCTCCTGACAACCGACGACCGACTCCTAACCCTGAGAATACTAATAGAATAAGATCACTTATGATCTAATTCTTCTTTTTCCAGTTGCACTTCTGGATCTTCCTCAATGCTAGGATAGGTAATTAAAGTTTTGCGGAAACCAAAATGAGTCAGCAAACGTTTAATACCACCGAGAATACCATCGGGAAGCACTGTCACCACAATTAGGAATAAGGCCCCTTGGAAAAATACCCAGACTTCCGGCAATTGTTCGCTTAAAAAAGTTTGGGCCATGCGTACTAATAAAGTACCGATAACTGCCCCCACAAGGGTAGCACGTCCTCCCACAGCCACCCAAATCACCATTTCAATGGAAAAAGCCACATCCATAGAGTTAGGAGTGATAATTCCAGTTTGCACCGTATAAAGGGCGCCGGCAACACCGGCAATTGCGCCAGAAATGGCAAAAACTAGCACCTTAAACCAAGTAGGATCATAACCGGAAAAACGAACGCGCACCTCATCATCGCGAATGGCGACTAACAAGCGCCCAAATCTGCCTGTAGTTAACCAACGACAGAGGAGATATATAGCCAGTAAACAGACAATTGTGAGTAAATAAAAGGCCACTTGAACAGCATCGGAACCCACCAGCAAACCGAAAATTGTTTGGGTGTCGGTTTTTAAGCCATTAGTGCCGTTGATTAACTTCTGTTGACCGTTAAAAAAGTTAAAAAATACCAGTAAAGCCGCTTGGGTTAAAATGGAAAAATAAACCCCTTTAATGCGATTGCGGAAGATTAAATAACCTAACAATCCCGCCACGATCGCTGGTACGATAATTAGGGCTAGAATTGTCAAAGGTAGGGAATAAAAAGGTTGCCAAATAAAAGGTAATTCTGTCACCCCGTAGAGAGTAAAAAATTCGGGCATTTGTCCGGGGGGTAACTGAAGATTTAGGTACATAGCCAAAGCGTAACCACCGAGGGCGAAAAAGATACCATGACCAAGACTTAATAAACCCGTATAACCCCAGATTAAATCTATCCCCAAAGCGACAATAGCGAAGGAAAGAAATCGCCCCAATAAACGCAAGCGGAAAGCCGACAAAGCTAAGGGCAAAAACACCGCAAAGATAACCACCAATCCAACGATAACAGCGATTTCCGTGATTAACTTTTTCTTTTCCCGTTGTCGGGATTCGTTTCTAGTGATGGTTTCGGTAATCATAATCTATAACTCGGCAGTACGTCCTTTAGGAGGAAAAATTCCTGCAGGTTTGAATTGCAAGAAAGCAATAATTAAAGCAAAAATCATCACTTTTGCCATGCTAGTGGTGGAGAAAAAGGTGAAGAAATCCGTTAGGGGTTTTAGTGCTGCCACGGAACCAGACATCAGGGCAAAAGTTCCCGAACCAATTAAATAATTAGCCACACCAATGGCCATGGCTGCGATAATAGTTCCTAGTAGATTACCCACTCCTCCCACCACCACTACCATGAAGGTATCAACGATATAATTTTGTCCCACATTTGGACCGACGGAACCCAAGAAACTAATTGCACAACCGGCAACTCCAGCTAACCCCGAACCGAGGGCAAAAGTCAAAGCATCCACTTGATTGGTGGGAATGCCTAAACAGGCACTCATCTGGCGATTTTGGGTGACGGCACGAATGCGTAAACCCCAAGAAGATTTATTTAAAAACCAATAAGTCCCTAACAAACAAAGGGCAGTTAAAATGATAATAAATATACGGGTATAGGGCATTTGAAAACCCAGTAAAGGTAAACCTCCCCGTAACCAAACAGGAGCGGTTACATCGACGTTTCTGGCACTAAACCAGGGTCGAGCAAGAACGGAATTAAAAGATAAAAGATAGCCTAATAATCCAGAGATAGCTAGGGATAAAGGGAGAGTGATACCGATAGCTAAATTGCGAATTCTCTCCCAATCTAGGCGGCGATTTAACACCTTCATTGCCCCAAAAAATAAGAGACAGAAAACTATCAAACTAATTACTAATAATCCGTTGACACTTCTGACAAATTGCTGCAGAATTAAGCTGACTCCCCAAGTGGCCAGCAGCGTTTCTAGGGGTCTGCCGTAGAGAAACCTAATCACCCCCCTTTCTAATAATAATCCCGCCAATCCCGACACCAAAAAAGCGATCGGTAGGGCGAATAAAACGTAGGTATCAAAGAAGGGAGAACCGAAACCCTTAAAGATATTCTGCACCACAAAAGTACTGTAGGCCCCTAACATCATTAACTCACCGTGAGCGAGATTAATCACCCCCATTAGTCCAAAGACAATCGCTAGTCCTAAAGCTGCCAGCAATAGCACAGAACCGATGCTAATACCATTAAATAATCCTTCTAATAATGCTGACACTTTTTCTTATTCCTGTGCATTTTTAAGGTTTAAAGAGAGGGGTGAACAGTAATGTCCACCTCACCCTCGTTATTGTCTGGAAAAATTACTAAAACTAGGATTTTTCCATTTTGAATTTACCGCCCTTAGCCGGATCCGTCCAGTCACAGCCAAAGCCCTTAGTTTCGGGGACAAATTGGTTCCAAGGTTGCGGATCCACAGGTCCCGGAGTTGACCAAACGATGTCAAATAGACCATCATCTCTCACCTGACCAACCCGGACAGTTTTGGAGATATGATGGTTGGGGAACATTTGCACCGGTCCTTCGGGAGCATCGAATTTTTGTCCGATGGCGGCGGCGCGAACTTTGTCCAGATCATCGGCGGTTCCCGCTTGTTCCACCGCTTGCTTCCAGAGATAGACCATGATGTAGGCCGCTTCCATGGGGTCATTGGTCACGCGATCCTCACCATATTTAGCTCGAAAAGCCGCAACAAATTTCTTGTTAGCGGGGGTATCTACGGTTTGGAAATAGTTCCAACAAGCGTATTGACCGAGGAGATATTCCTTACCAATCTGTTTAACTTCTTCCTCAGCAACACTCACCGACATGACCGGATATTTATCGGGAGTTAAACCGGCCGCTTGCAGTTGTTTAAAGAAAGCCACGTTACTATCACCGTTAAGGGTGTTGAAAATAACACCGCCATCGGGTAAAGCTTGCTTAATTTTGGTGATAATCGGGGTAACTTCCGTGTTACCTAGGGGTAGATAGTCTTCGCCTACGGTTTCGCCACCTTTCGCCTTTAACTGCTCTTTAATGATCGTGTTGGCAGTGCGGGGGAAAACGTAGTCGGAACCGACAAGGAAGAATTTTTTCCCTTTGTTTTCCAGCAACCAAGTCACTGCCGGCTCGATCTGCTGGTTGGGGGCAGCGCCAGTGTAGAAGATATTTCTAGAACACTCTTGACCCTCGTACTGGACGGGATACCAGAGCATATGGTTTCTGGATTCAAACACGGGCAAAACCGCCTGACGACTGGCGGAAGTCCAACAACCGAAGACGGTCAAAACTTTGTCCTGATCGATCAGTTTGGTGGCTTTTTCGGTAAAAGTTGGCCAATCGGAAGCGCCGTCTTCCACCACTGCCTCAATCTGTTTACCAAGAACACCACCGGCGGCATTGATTTCCTCGATCGCCAGTTTTTCCGCATCGACTACGCTGGTTTCACTGATGGCCATGGTGCCACTGAGGGAGTGCAGAATACCCACCTTAATTGTCTCTCCAGAAGCCGGGGCGGGACTAGCAGCTGGGCTAGGACTGGCCGTGGGGGTTTGGCTTTGATTGCCACCACAAGCTTTTAACAGAATACTGGTTCCCAAAGTGGCAGAACCGTACAGGAGAAATTTACGTCGTCCTAAATTTGACATGATGATCTTGAACTAACCTCGCTGACAATATTAGCTACTTCACACGGATGTTTTTGCTGAGGAGATTTTCGGGAATCTTTCTACGAATATCTGTGTGATATTACGGCTAGGTTAGCAGATTTTTTGTAACTTTCGCTACTTTTTGGCTGTTTTTTGTAACTTTCGCTACTTTTTCGGGAAAAATTAATTATTTTTCTGGAATTGGCCTCAGTTTTTTAGCTATCAGGAGTCGGGAGGCAGGAGGCAGGAGACAGGAGATAGGAGACAGGAGACAGGAGATTATTTCTATTTATTCTTCCGACACCCCACACCCCACACCCCACACCCTACAC
>NZ_JADEXY010000077.1 GCF_015206885.1 Microcystis aeruginosa LEGE 91341
ATCATCAAGATATAGGAATCGGAGACGGCGTTTTGGTCTGAGATTTAATTTAATCGCTGGCATTTACAACTATGAACTTGCTTTAGGCTATCATCAAGTAGCTGAATAAGACTTTTGCAGGAGGTCTCTTTACCGCTTTAGACAACATCAACCTAGAGATCAAATCGAATCGTCTGGTGGCACTGCTGGGGCCGTCCGGTTCAGGAAAAACCACTCTCCTGAGAGCGATCGCAGGATTAGAACCCCCCGACACAGGCAAAATTATCATCAACGGCAAAGACACAACCCATTTAAATGTCAGAAAAAGGAATATTGGCTTTGTTTTTCAGCATTATGCGCTTTTTAAACACCTGACGGTGCGTCAGAATATCGCTTTCGGTTTAAATATTCGCAAAGCTGCCCCGAACTACATTCAAAAACGAGTGGACAATCTCTTGAGTTTAATTCAATTGCAGGGATTAGGCGATCGCTATCCAGCGCAACTATCTGGGGGTCAACGTCAACGGGTTGCCCTGGCCCGGGCTTTAGCGGTGGAACCGGAAGTATTATTATTAGATGAGCCTTTTGGGGCCTTGGATGCCAAAGTTAGAAAAGAGCTGCGGGTTTGGTTGCGACAGTTACACGAGGAAGTCCATGTCACCAGTGTTTTCGTCACCCACGACCAGGAGGAAGCCATGGAAGTGGCCGACGAGATCGTAATTTTCAATGAGGGTAAAATCGAACAGGTGGGAACTCCCGATCAGGTGTACGATCATCCTGCCTCTCCTTTTGTGATGAGTTTTATCGGCCGGGTGAATGTTTTGCCACCGACCTCGGCCGCACTATTCGGGCAGCTGGGAGGGGGTAGTAACGGAGTCAAGATTTTTATTCGTCCCCACGATCTAGAAATTCTCTCTTCTCCCAATGGGTCTAGCATTGAGGCAAAAGTCGAGCGCATTATCCATCTGGGTTGGGCCATCGATGTGGAATTAATTCTACCGGATCGCTCTCTCCTGATTGCCCATCTGAATCGAGAACAACTGGCTCAACTGCATCTCAAGGTCGGGGAGCAAGTTTATGTTCGTCCTCGGGATGCTCGCGTTTTTGCCTAAAAGTCACCCTTATTGTTAGCACCTAACTCGAATAAAATCGTCAACATTAAAGGTTCCAATCGGTGTGAGGTCATGAATGCACACGGCTGCTACTAGCTTCGCATCATGTACCTGCACACCCTTAGGAGTATTATAGCGTTTTTCAGTCTGCTGAGGTACAAAAGTTATGGGTTTTAGGCAAAAGGGAAGAAAAATAGGTGTACCTCACTAGCTTAGAAAAATATAGTCATTTCAGATAAGTCTGATACAGTCTAGACCGACAAAATCCTTATGAACCCTGAGATTGATATTCTCAATCTTAATTGAAATGACTATTCTTGAATATCCGTGTCGAGGTCACTTCTTTCAGAAAGTTGCTCAAGTTATTTTTACAAGACTCTTGGCTCTCTTGGGTTTGGTGGTTAAAATGTATTCTAAGATACATTCATGCCAGCGAACGAGTGGAACGAACCACAAAGACACAAAGAACACAAAGATTGATCGCTCTTATATAAGTTAAACTTATCACACAAAGAATAAGAGAGCCGACCCCTTAACTCCTAGCGACTCCACAAACTACCACCGAAACCACTCCCCCCGGATCCGATCTTTCTCAAACGATTAGACCCTTCAATTGAAAGAGTCATCGAGCCATTGCCTCTGATGCTTCCTTTAGGCACATCCGCCCAGCTGCCAGTAATCCGAGAGCCTGTGATCGTCCCCTGAAATACATTAGACCAAGTAGCCCCACCGTCACTAC
Organism: Microcystis aeruginosa LEGE 91341; assembly: GCF_015206885.1. Taxonomy (GTDB): domain Bacteria; phylum Cyanobacteriota; class Cyanobacteriia; order Cyanobacteriales; family Microcystaceae; genus Microcystis; species Microcystis aeruginosa_H. Next base: position 1,831 of record NZ_JADEXY010000077.1, read on the forward strand.
TCTGACCATACCACCACACCTGATTACCGATTTGGCGAATAAAGTAAACGCCGCCATCATTGCAGTTCCATACACCCGTAAGAGTTTCGGACTGCGCTATTAAGAGCGAATCACCGACGGGACTCTTGGAATGGCTAGAAACTGAGTTGATAGAGTGCTTATCTAAAGTGCCTTGAGCATCAGCTATTCTGTAGGGCGCATCAGCGAAGGCTAGACCCTGAACACAAATAGGTGCGGCGAAAAACAAAACTGATTGAATAATTAAATGAACTTTCTTCATGATCTTGACTGTTTCGGGTAAAGGTTTGATGTGGAATGTCTTTTAATTGTGATTGTACCTCTCAAATGCACTATTCGAGCAGATCGAGGGGGTTACTAACGGAGTCAAGATTTTTATTCTTCCCCATGATTGATAAATTAGCGGAGGTGGGAAAGTTAGTAATTAATGCTTCGATCATAGGATGACGGAGACTTTCCCTAGAACCGACATGATAAAAATGTTGATGGGTGTGGATATTAAACCGGGATTCTGTCCAGTGGTTTTCTAGGGTGGGATTAGTTCTAAATTGGTTACTGTGCCATGTGGAAAGAATCAATTTACTGGGGAAATTTTTTAGTTGAGTCATCAAGCAGGTTTCATCGGATTCTGACCAAGAATTAAAATAATCAACGTGCCTACCACTATAGGGAGGATCGAGATAAATTAAATCATTTTTTTGAGCTAAAGAGATAGTATCACGAAAGTCAGCGACGGCAAAAGTCCAATCGGAATTGGAGATAATTTTGGCAACAGCAGTGACTTGATTAACAATTTTGGTGATATAGGATTGGGCAAATCTTTGATCTTTTTTACAGTAGGGAACGTTAAATTTTCCCCGTTGATTAAAACGCATGACTCCATTAAAACAAGAGCGATTTAAGAATAAAAAGTCTAGGGAGTTAGGATTTTGATTAAATCTTTCTCGCACTTGATAATAATAGGTTGCTCCTTCTTGTTTAAGTAAGTTGCCATTTTTTTGGAGAAATTCTTTAACAAGGTTGGGATTAATCTGCTGAGTTTTTATGTCATTGTAGAAGTTAATGATATGAACATTGGCATCGGCAAGTAAGGCCTTTTTGGGTTGTAAATTAAAGGCTACCACCCCCGAACCACAAAAGGGTTCTATCCAGCGATCAAAGTTTTGCTGATTCGCTAAACTTCTGATCGATGATACCAGTTTAGTTTTGATACCTTGACATTTAATCGGTGGAACAATGACGGTTGTTTTCATTAACAACTAATAGATAATTAAATGAATACACTGGGGGAAACATTGAAAATCTCTCCTAAAATTTTCCCTTGAGTTTTACTAATCGATCGCTTGCCATTAACAATTTCTGAAACCACACCCTTAGAACCAATTTTACCAACTAAATCAGCTTGTTTCCTGTTGTTAGCTGACATTAAGTGTAATAATAATTCCTGCGGTGAAGCTGGTTCGGGTTGAGGTTGTTTGGCATCAAAATCCTTAATAATTGTCGCCATTAATTTAACCATCGCGGTTTCTTCTGGTAGTCGATCCTGTTTACTAATTAGATTAAGCAGAAGATGACGCACTTGTTGATATTCTTCCTCATTTTCAATAATCTTGGGTTGAAATTTAGTCAACAGTTGATTATAAATATTGTCATCAAGTGCTAGAGTCATTTTTCTTGCGGTTAGACTGAACTTTTTGGGGTGTGTTATTGCCTAATTTAAACCAGTGATTTTAACCAACTGTACCAAGCATCTAAACCTTCTCCTGTGGTAGCGGAAATTTGAAAAACTTTCAAATTGGGATTAACCTGATAGGCGTAATCTAAACAGCGATCGAGGTTAAAATTAACGTAGGGTAGTAGGTCTATTTTTGTCAAGATCATGACTTGAGAAGCGTGGAACATATAGGGATATTTAATCGGTTTATCTTCCCCTTCGGTGACGGAAAGAATGACGACTTTGGCATTTTCTCCTAAATCAAATAAAGCAGGACAAACTAGATTACCGACATTTTCGATCATGACTAAAGAATTCATCGGTGGATCAAGTTCGATTAATCCTCTCTCTACCATTGATGCTTCTAAATGACAACCTGTTCCGGTGTTAATTTGGATAACCTGACAACCGGTTTCACTAATTTTTTGAGCATCATTAGCTGTAGCTTGATCTCCCTCAATGACACTGATAGGAATAGCGGTTTTTAAATCGGCAATTGTGCGAGTTAAGAGGGTAGTTTTTCCCGAACCGGGAGAAGAAACCAGATTAAGAGCAACAGTTTTTCTACCCTTCAACCAACCGCGATTTTGTGCCGCTAATAGATTATTTTTTGCCAGCAGATTTTGCTCAACTTGGAGAATATTACCATGAATTTGAGCGTGAATTTCCGCGGGATGATGGGGATGCTCGTGATCGTGATGGCTATGACTAATAACAGTACCATCGGCTAAAATATGTTCATGGGTTCCCGTTTGCGGATTAGTTACCGTTACTTCCGAGTTATCAGAACAACCACAGGTTACACACATAAGGATTCTGTCTCCAACGATTTGAGATTTAATTCTTGACCCTGTAAAATGATTATATTGCGACTACCACATTGATCGCAGATTCCGTAGGGATATTCTAGTTCTAGCTCATTTCCGCAATCTTGGCACTGTCCTAAACCGGAAATTTCCAGAATCTCTAACATTGCCCCCTCTATATTAGTACCTTGACAACAGGTATCAAAACAAAAAGCGATCGATTCTGGCATAATTGCCGTTAGTTTACCAATCTCTAACACCACGCGCTTAACTTTCATTCCTCGGGAATGTTCTAAGGCAAGTTCGATAATATTTTGGGTGATTCCTAGTTCGTGCATTTTCAGTTATCAGTTATCAGTTATCAGGAAAATTTTAACTAAAAACCCAAAAAACCAACTATTTTAGCGTTCAAAAACGGCAAAAATAAGGATTAAATTGCCTAAAATTTGTAAATAGACTATTTAATTGATTATTATTCATTCTTAATTCTCCTGACTACTGACTACTGACGACTGGCTCCTAACCCCTAACCCCTGACTCCTGACTCCTGACTCCTGACTCCTAACCCTAACAACAAACTTTTTCAGCAAACCCTAATTAACATATTCTCGGTAATTGTTCACCGACTAACATATCGAGAATTCTGTTAGTGCCGAAAGGGGTTTTTAAGTAAACTAAATTGGGGGGGGAAGCGACGACTTCCCCGATAGAAGCGGCATTTTTACCGTCAGGATGGGAACGCATCACTGCTAAAACGCGATTTTCTGCCTCTGGAGGGACGACAAGGACTAATTTGCCCTCATTTGCCAGATAAAGCGGTTCTAAGCCCAATAATTCGCACATTCCTCGCACTTCTTCCCGGATGGGGATCGCCGTTTCCTGCACCTGTATTCCCACCCCTGAACTTTGGGCGAATTCGTTTAAAACCGTGGCTAATCCGCCTCTAGTGGCATCCCGCATCGCTTTAACTTGCGGGCAAACGGCCAGAATTGCAGAAATTAAAGAATTCAGAGCTTGACAATCGCTTTCGATTGTGCATTGTAGGTCTAATTCGCCCCGGGCAATCAGAATGGCGGCACCGTGATCCCCCAGAAAACCGTTAATCAAAATGCGATCGCCAACTTGTAAATTATTCGCCGCAGAATTGATTCCAGCCGGAATTACTCCCACTCCAGAGGTATTAATAAATATTTGATCCCCTTGTCCCTTGGGAACGACTTTTGTATCCCCGGTGACGATTTTTACCGATGCTTTTTCGGCGGCTATTTTCATGCTAGTAACGATGGTTTTTAGGGTGTCGATAGATAAACCTTCTTCGAGGATAAAACTACAACTGAGATAGAGAGGAATTGCCCCACCGACAGCCAAATCATTAACGGTTCCATTGACTGCTAAACTGCCAATATCACCCCCCGGAAAGAATAGGGGAGAAACCACATAGGAATCGGTGGTAAAGGCCAAGCGATCACCCATTTTAGCTAAATCTTTAATCTCAAATCGGGCTTGATCTTCAAGGGTTGCCAGTATATTATTATCAAAATTATTAACAAATATCTCATTAATTAAATCCCGCATTGCTCTGCCACCGCTGCCATGGGAGAGAGTGATATTTGTGTCGGTAATTTTGTTTTTTTTTAATCTTAAAGAAGCGGAAGGAGTGCTATTCATAGGTGAGGTAGGAAGTTTTTGTTTTGGGTAGTCGGTGGTCGATACCAAATTAGGTTACACTTTATCCTGATCAGAAACGGTGTCATAGCTTACTGCTAGATTATCTTAATGGGTTTCTGGTATTTCTCGCACTTTTTCTACAGTTAAGTCCAAGGCTTGAGCAATTTGTTCTACCGTTAAACCTAAAGCCAATAAACGCGGCACAGATTCCAGTTTACCTTCCAGTTTACCTTCCAGTTTACCTTCCAGTTTACCTTCCAGTTTACCTTCCAGTTTACCTTCCAGTTTACCTTCTTCTCGAACGTCTTGAAAATAACGGGTTTGTTTCAGTTCATCTAAACTAAACATGGCTTCTATCTCCCGGCGACTTAGACGTGGTAATTTATAGATAAGGATCGTTTCTATTAATTGTAGGAGGTTTTGCGGTTGGGTAAATTCAGTTCGCACTCGTTCAATAAGTTGTTTGGCTGTTGCCACGGCTTGATTTTCTTTAGCAATAATTAATTTTATGGTGGCAATACCGAGGGAATCTTGATTAATATCATCTAGTTCATCTAAATAGATTCGCGTCACTCTCCCAGATGTCAATAAGTCTTGATAACGTAAAATCTTATCTGATTCTACCCGACGATGGGGATAAATGACCACCCCGCGCCAATCATTGTTAAAAGCAGTTTTACTGAGATATAAGAAGATTTCAGCAAAGAAACGGCCATAAAAATTCTGATCATCTTGAAATTGCACCTCGCAGAAATAAATAGGAATGCTAGGATCGGTAATATTGGGCAAAAATACGCCATCAATACGAAAAGCTAGTTGCTTGATTTCGACGGAATCAAAGCGGTAATTCTCTGCTGCTCTGGGGGAAAGGTTGATTAATTCAAAGAAAATTGACGGATAAGATTGAAAAAGATCATAAAAAATACTGTCGGTTTTCATGCCCGGACTTGTGGTGTAAACTATGCAAAAATATAGAGATAGAGAGTTTTCCTACTAATTAGCCTGATTATAGCAGTTATCTTTGCCAAAACCAATGCTAAAAGCCGATCCGGGGAAAGCTAATACCTAAAATAACCGATAAACGATCGAGTCTGAGCATCTCCCCCTGGTCAGGGCGCTATAGCTGACAGTGAGTCGCTATAATAGAATTCGCCGACCGCTAACTTCTCCCTCGGTAAAATTTCTATGACTGGAAGACTGAACAAGCTACAACAAGATTTAAAGAACATAGAAACGGAAGTGGCAAATTTAGCCGAAAGAATGCGGGAAAAATACCGAATTTATCTTGATTTACTCGGAGAATCTCTCTATAAACAGGCGATCGGGGCAGTATATTATATCTGTACCCGTTACTATGGGGGGGAATTTCTGGCTCTCTCCCACAGCAATCGTCAGAAACTACAAAAGGAGATCAAAACTTTGGGACAAGAGGCTAAAGCCAGTTTACAGCAATTGGGTGAGCGGAGCTTCGATCGAGGGACATTTTCAGGGGTAGGATTCTCTAAAAGTCCAGCAGAGACGAAAAATACCCCAGATTTCTTGAAACTTTTTCTAAACAAACCAGAAAATATAGCCGCAACTGGAGAGATTAATAACCCCGATATTTTACTTTATTGTTGTCGAGTGCTGGAAAAAAACTGTATTGAGATTCTCAATCATCTCTCTAAACAAATTAATCAGCAACTACAAAAAGCTTATATTCTTCCCCCTCATCTACCCAGTCAAATTCTCGATATGGCAATTGAAGCGGGAGAAGAAGGACAATCCCTAGGTGGGGGAAATAATATGTTAAACATTCTAGTGGAAGCTAAAAACCCTGAACTAGAGGAAGAAAAAGATGAAGATGAAGATGAAGATGATGGGGATGATCATGATTTTTCAAGTGGCAAAGTCACTAAAGTAACGGCGATTCATCTACGAATGGCTGAACTGGAATTTGCCGACACGCGCTTAAGTGTCGAAAGAAATCAAATTCGCTCCCTTTGGGAACAATTAAATCGTCTAGGGGAACAATATCATCGTATTCGCAAAGAATATACTATCGCTCAAGCGGAAGCAGCGTGGCGCAGTAGTTGGTACGATTAATCAGTTATGATCAAACAGAGGTATTAGGGAAACATAATACTGGGAAATTTGGAGTCAAGAGGCAATTATGAAAGGGGAAATACCCGACTGGGTGAGATTACAAAAAGCCTTATCTGTAGAAGCGGAAAAAGGTTATCCCGATCTTCAGGGAAATCAATACCGTTTTAGCGAGTTTTTGTGTCTTAGTTTCGGAGATAATCCTCCCGTAGGAATTGCCACCAGTGAGAGAAATCGCTGGCGAGAACTAGCCCAAAAATTTGCCCAATATTCTCAATTTAATCCCAGACAAAGACAACAATTAGTCGCCGAAACTCGCAATTTTTTGCAACAATTACGGCAAACTTTAGAAGCAACCCCTACCCCAAAAGAACCAGCTGCGGCAAAAATTATTAATACCACTCCCATCACGGCAAATGCTAATTCTCCACGGCAAGTCACCCTCGAACAACCCTTGAAATATCTAGCGGAAGTGGGAGAGAGAAAAGCCAGTCTTTTAGAAAGATTAAACCTCCACAAAGTTGAAGATTTATTATATTATTATCCCCGGGATCATGTGGATTACAGTCGTCAAGTCAATATCGCTAATTTAACCGAGGGGGAAACGGTAACTTTAGTGGGGAATGTCAAGCGCTGTAATTGTTTTAATAGTCCCAAAAATACCAAGTTAGCTATCTTTGAATTGCTCTTACAGGATCGCACTGGACAGATAAAATTAAACCGTTTTTATGCGGGAACTCGCTATACTAATCGTGCTTGGCAAGAAGGACAAAAAAAACTCTATCCCGTCGGTTCGGTGGTGGCGGTTAGTGGTTTAGTCAAAGCGGGAAAATATGGGTTAACTTTAGAAAATCCTGAATTTGAATTATTAGACAGTTCTGGGGCAAGTATTGAGTCCTTAAAAATCGGGCGTATTCTGCCCGTTTATCCCCTCACCGATGGAGTACCCGCCGACCTAATTAGAAAGGCTGTAGTCGCCGCTTTTGGGGCAGTAGAAGCGATAAAAGACCCCCTACCTTTCGGTCTAAAAAAACAATACGGATTAATCGATTTAAAGACAGCAATTACTAACATTCATTTCCCCAATAATTCTGAGATTCTCAGTCAAGCGCGACGGCGATTAGTTTTTGATGAATTCTTCTTTTTACAATTGGGTTTTCTGCGGCGGCGGCAACAGTATCGTCAGACACAGAAAAGTGCTATTTTTAGTGCTAAAGGTCAACTAATTGATCAATTTAATCAGATAATTCCCTTTCAATTAACCAATGCTCAAAAACGAGTTATTGAGGAAATTTTAGAGGATTTAGATTCTAGCACCCCGATGAATCGTCTTGTGCAGGGGGATGTGGGTTCTGGCAAAACAATTGTCGGAGTTTATGCCATTTTAGCAGCCCTACAATCCGGTTATCAAGCGGCATTAATGGCTCCCACGGAAGTTTTAGCGGAACAACATTATCGTAAGTTAGTTAGCTGGTTTAATCTCTTACATTTACCCGTAGAATTATTAACGGGCTCCACAAAAACCGCTAAACGGCGAGAAATTCACGCCCAATTAGAAACAGGAGAATTACCACTTTTAGTGGGAACTCATGCTCTAATTCAAGATGCAGTTAATTTTCGCAAATTAGGTTTAGTTGTTATTGATGAACAGCATCGCTTTGGGGTACAACAAAGGGCAAGATTATTAAGCAAAGGAGAGTCTCCCCACGTTTTAACCATGACAGCAACACCGATTCCCCGTACTTTAGCTTTAACCCTCCATGGGGATTTAGATGTGAGTCAAATTGACGAATTACCCCCCGGCAGACAACCGATTCAAACCACCGCTTTAAATGGCAATCAAAGAAGGGCTGCCTATGATTTAATTCGCCGTGAAATTGCCCAAGGCAGACAAGCTTATGTGATTTTTCCCTTGATTGAAGAATCGGAAAAATTAGATGTGAGGGCTGCGGTGGAAGAATATCAAAATTTATCAGAAAAGATTTTTCCTAATTTTAATATCGGGTTACTCCATGGTCGCATGAGTTCCGCCGAAAAAGAGGAAATCTTAACAGCTTTTCGCGATAATATTCTGCAAATTATTGTCTCAACTACGGTTATCGAAGTGGGGGTGGATGTTCCCAATGCCACGGTGATGTTAATTGAAAATGCCGAACGTTTTGGCCTTTCACAATTGCATCAATTACGGGGGCGCGTCGGCAGAGGTTCCCATCAATCCTATTGTTTACTTTTAAGTGGCAGTAATAGTGCTAATTCCCGTCAAAGATTGACGGTTTTGGAACAATCCCAAGACGGCTTTTTTATCTCGGAAATGGATATGAGATTTCGCGGTCCAGGAGAAGTTTTAGGACAACGACAATCGGGTTTACCAGATTTTGCTCTCGCTAGTTTAGTCGAGGATCAAGAGGTGTTAGTTTTGGCAAGAGATGCCGCTGAAAAAATTATGTTAGATGATCCCCATTTAATCACTTTGCCCAATTTGAAACAAGCTTTAGAAGCTAAATATCAACGGATGTTAGGAGCGGATATTTTAACTTGATTTAGGGAATTATGAATTATGAATTATGAATTATGAATTGTGAATTGGTGAGAGGGGAGAGGGGAGAAGCAAATGGGGAGAATACGTCAAAGCTGTCTCCTGATAACTGATAACTGATAACTGATAACTGATTTAATTAACCAAATTTAATCATTTCTCGTCCTGCCATCACGGGTAACTCCCCTTTTAAAATGGGAATCAATGTCTCGCGAATTCTGTCCGCATCGGGGGGACAACCCGGCATAAAAATATCGATGGGAATGACTTGATGGACGGGCAGCACTTGATCTAATAATTCGGGAACGATACCGGGTTCTTCTGGTAGTTGAGGTGTGTTATCTCCTAACTCTAAATAAGCTCTTTTTAGCACGGGATCGGCAGTTCCCAACATATTCCGCATAGCGGGAACGTTAGCAGTTACAGCGCAATCACCAAAAGAAACCACGGTTTTGGTATTTTGACGGACTAGATGAATTAGTTCTAAATTATCCTGATTAGCGATCGCTCCTTCCACTAAACAGACATCGACATTTTCCGGATAGGTTTTCAGATCGCAGCCGACGGGACTATATACCACGTCAACTTTTTCGGCTAATTCTAACAGCCATTCGTCCAAATCGAGGAAGGACATATGGCATCCCGAACAACCGGCTAACCAGACAGTAGCGAAGCGAATTTTAGACATAATTTTAATTCCTTGTTTGTTAGGTTTGGGCAATAGTGATTACTAGCTAATAGAAAAGCGGCTGTTTACCGAGGGGAGGGTTTTTGCCTATCTCGACAAGTTCCTGATTATCTGCAATTAAAGAAAAAAGATCGATCCCCTTCCATTCTTGCAAAAATTCACAGATTAGCTGTGGTGTCCAATTTTCACCTCTAAAAAACTTAAAATTTTTCGTGTGGACATTGAGAAAAAAATGCAAGATATTACATTGATCCTGCGCCCCGAAAATAGTCCCCTTAACTGTCCAATTATCCACACTACTGGCGTAATCCTCGATCGCCCGATCTGCCGCCGCCACACGCTCTCGGTATTGATCACAGAATTGACGAAGCATCTGGGGAAATCGCCCAACTTCGGCGAAAAGTTCGATCGCGGACCAAGCTAAATTGGTTGGTTGAGATTGATAATCCAGCAGGGATAGACAGCGATCCAAGGCTTGCAGAAAGATCTGTTCGAGATTTGTATCATTCATAACATTATTGATTCCCTTGACGCAGTAGGACAGACCAACCATATTGAGCTTGAGCGATTTCGTGAGCAGAAGGCTGATTCATACCCTGATTGATCACTAAATCCGATTCTAAGATTTCGTGTTGTAGAAAGACGCGATCGATCGCCGTTCCCTGTCCTCGCGCCATCCTCAACCAAGCCTTTGCCATATCAATACTAGGCCAAAATTCATACTGACTGACACCGCTACCGAAAGCGTAGTCCTTTGCTCGTTGAGTTTCCTGGGCAAAAATACCGCAGTAATCGGAAATCAAGCGAATATCTTCATTCATCCCCATAATCTCGTCATACAGAGCCATTTCCGCCCGCAGATACTTGGCATAAATACCTAGATGTCCCCAACGAACGTTTTGAGAATCTACCATTTTTCGCTAACGCGTCCATTGGTGTTCAGTCCTAGCATTAACTAAAAATTCCAACTTCGATCGATCTTCCTCTTTTTCAGAAACGGCGGAACCCTTGCGGAATATTGCCCCGGTTGGACAAGCGGCAACACATTTGCCGCAGGAAGTACAGGCAGAAACGCTGCCCCAAGGCTGATCCATTCCCGCGATAATTTTATCTTTTTCGCCGCGATAAGCCAGATCCCAAACGTGCGCCCCTTCAATTTCATCACAGACTCGCACACAACGGGTACAGAGAACACAACGATTATGATCGATACCAAAAAGATGATGGGAAATATCCACTTCTCGCTTGGGAAAACGGTAGGGAAAACGACTATGATCCATACCCACTTCGATGGCTAAATCTTGTAATTCACAGTTACCATTAGCCACACAAACTGCACAAACGTGATTACCTTCAGCGAATAATAATTCCACTGTCATGCGGCGATATTCTTTCAGTTTTGGGGTATCGGTATGGACCACCATTCCTTCCGCCACTTCCGTTACACAGGCAGGTAATAATTTATTAATACCTTCAATTTCTACCAAACATAAGCGACAGGCAGCTACTTCAGAAACTCCGTCCAGATGACAGAGGGCGGGAATTTTTATTCCTACCTGACTAGCGGCTGCGAGAACTCGCGAACCTGCTTCGATCGCTACATCTTTACCATCAATGCTTAAAGTGATTACGGACATAAAAATTATTCTCCTTGAGGATAATATCCCTCTCCTTCCCATAGGCCACAATTTGTGGCCAAGGGTGGGATTTTTACAGAAAGTTTTAACCTAGACAAGCGGCTAAGTCTTTTGCGGGGGTGGTAATCGGCTGCAGATGATAGGTATCGGAGAGGAATTTCAGGACGTTAGGGGAGATAAATGCCGGTAAAGTTGGTCCCAGACGGATATTTTGAATACCTAAATGCAGCAGGGTGAGCAGTACAGCGATCGCTTTTTGTTCGTACCAAGAGATAATTAGGGAGAGGGGAATCTCATTGACGCTAACGTTAAAAGCGTTGGCTAATCCTAGGGCGATTTTGATGGCACTATAGGCATCGTTACATTGTCCTACGTCCATTAGCCGGGGTAATCCTTCGATGCTACCTAATTGTTTGTCAAAAAAGCGGAATTTTCCACAGGCAAGGGTTAAAACGATGCAATCTTCGGGAACTTGTTCCACAAATTCGGTATAGTAATTGCGATCGGGTTTTGCCCCATCGCAGCCGCCAACTAGGAAGAAGTGACGGATTTTACCCTGTTTAAGGGCATCAACCACCGTATCAGCGACACTAAGAACGGTATTGTGGGCAAATCCTACCATTACCTGCCGAGGTTCGCTTATTTCAGTAAATCCGGGCAATGACTGCGCTTTAGCAATCACGGGACTAAAATCGATCGCACCGTCCACTGTTTCTAAGCGGTTAATATGGGCATAACCCACAGGTCCGAGGGTAAAGAGTTTACTTTCATAGTTTTCGTGGGGGGGCATGAGACAATTAGTAGTTAAAACTATTGCCCCCGGAAATTTAGCAAATTCCTTAGTTTGATTTTGCCAGGCGGTGCCATAATGACCGTAGAGATGGGGATATTTTTCTTTGAGTTTTGGATAACCGTGGGCGGGTAATAATTCTCCGTGGGTATAGACTGTTATCCCAGTATTGGCAGTTTGTGCCAGTAAAGCTGCCAATTGTTTAATATCATGGCCGGAGACTAAAATGGCTTTACCTAGACGCGGATTTAAGGGAACATTTGTCGGTATGGGATGACCGTAGGTTTCGGTATGACCTTGATCTAATAATTCCATGGCCCGCAGGTTTGCCGCCCCGACTTTTAGACAGATTGCCACCCAATCATTGAGGTTTAAATCCCCCCGATCAATTGCCGCTAAAGTCTCTTGGATAACCTGATAAACCGAGTCATCCTCTTGACCTAATTCCTGAGCGTGGAAAGTATAGGAAGCCAGACCTTTAACTCCGTAGATAGCAGTTAACTTTAGGGAAAAAATATCGAGGTCTTGCACTTTTTCAATTAGTTCTAAGGATACTTCTTGACCTTGGCTAACTAGACTCTCATTAAAATTAGGCTGATAGTTGGCAAGTGCAGACCAGTCAAGGGATCCCAATTGTGCTTTTAAATTTTCCCGAATCTCTAAACAACGCTGAATATAATCAGTAAAACGCCGTTGATCAAAGTTAACATTGGTCATGGTGGCGAAAAGCGCCTCACAGGTAAAAATATCGGCTTCGCGAGTAGATATCGCCGCTTCTTTAGCTTTTAAAACCACCGATGCTAATCCCCGCAGACAATAAACTAATAAGTCTTGAACGGCGTTGACTTCGGGACTTTTTCCACAGGCTCCCCACTGATGACAACCATTACCACTAGCGGTTTGTTCGCATTGTTCACAAAACATAAGTTTTCTCTCTTTTTTTCAGTAGATTGACAGATTGTCGCGATTTGTTCTACTAAATTGAATCCCGCTTTTTTGCAAGTTATTGATTAGCCTTCACCCAGCAAGAATTATGGATTTTACGACTGGAAAGCTTGTCTTGACAGCCTCTCGTCTCTGAACTATGTTTTTATTCTCTCACTCTTTTTGCCGGTTGGGTTCTGATTTTAGATTTCCTCAAGAATTACCGATTAAACAATTATTTAGTTGTCTTATTTAAATTAAGTATTTTTGGTGATTTTTATGATATAATAAGCGAAATTTTCGGTTTTTAGGCGGTCAATTATACTAAATACCTTGGTATAGGCTACATATCAAGAGAGGGACTCATGCAAGAGGCAAAGGGGAGAATAAATAATCAGTCTTTGATAACCAGATTTAGTATAATTTCTGATATGTCAAATCAAGAAACTAAACCAGCATCTATTTCTCTGAATGCTAGGAAGCAATCTGTTGATTTTCCTCAAAACCCTGAACAGCCACTTCTAGTTGAAGAATTGGAATGGTCAGAAACCGAGGTCAAAGAATCTTATTATCACCTCCAACACCTTGAAAATGATTGGAATGCACCTAAAATAAATATTTATTACAAGCTTTAATCAAGGTGATTTAAAACTTTGCTTCTAGTCCAGCTTGTTTGCAAATGACATTGGCTGTTACTTTATCAATAGTACGGTGTCTTTTAATGGGAATAGTTTTTTCTCCATTGGTATAGATAGAGTGATTCCCGCCTTCCCTGAGAAGATAAAAACCATTTTCTTCAAAATATTTGATTAGATCTCTGCGTTTTACTGACATCTTAAATACTTAGATAAATTGATTCTAACAAGCATTCTTCTAGAGGAATCGGTTGGTTTTGTTGTTGATAGGCTAAAATCATTTCCAAGAGAGCATCTTTGAGCATTTCTCGACATTCTTCTAAGGTTGCTCCTTCGGTAATCACTTCTGGCCATTCTATTAGTTGTCCCATGTAACCAGAGGGAATTTTTGTATATTTAGCAGTATATTGATTGAGCATAGTTATCTCTTTTTTTATTTACTTAACTTAACCGATCATCTCCACGAATCTGATCAAAATCTTTATCTGTTTTTGCCAGATCCTGATATTTGACATCAAGACTGATGAACGATTTATTTTATTAGTGGTATTCCGATATCTTTGCAGATTTTATTAGCGAGAATATCCCTAATTTCCGTATGTCTTGGAATCGCAGATCTTTTATTTAATTGGGGGTTAAACCACCAAGAATGGCTAGGACTTGCTGAAAAAGTACGGGCGAAGCATTCGGATAGAAAATCTACGGTTTCACCGATAGGTTATTGTCCGAATGCTTCGCCCCTACAGGACGCGGGCCGATGAAGACGCAAGGTTTTGAACGACGATTCTCTCAAAATCTTGCACCTGTGAGAGCAAAACAGAACCCTAAAACCCTTACCTCGTCTATATTTCACATTTATTCAGCAAGCCCTATCTACCAATCTATCTGAACAGGATATTTTGCTAATATTGAATCATGGCTAATCAGTCTAGCATTTTCAAGATTAGCTTGAGCAACTAACAAGCGGTCAAATGGATCTTTATGGATGTTAGGTAAAGTATTTAAAGCTAAAACATGGCTGACTGTAATTGATAAAAGGCCAATTTGGTTAGTTTCCTGCTGAGTATTAATCATTTCTGCTAAAGGTATCTTGAGTGATAGTTTACCTAGTTGTAGTTTGATTTGCATTTCCCAAATACTTGTAATACTAAGTAACAGCGTATTACTAGGATCTCTACACAGTTCTAAAGCTCTTTGAGAGAGTTTTTCTGGTTCGCTATCCCACCAAATAAATGTATGGGTATCTAAAAGAAATTTCATGATTCACCTGTCCAAAATTCTTCAGGAAGTGGCTCATCAAAATCTTCGCTAGTCTTAATTTTTCCAGCGTGTAGTCCTGGTTGTCGTAACTTAGGAGAAGGAGTTTCAGACGTTGTTTTTTCAGTATCTCCCCAAGGAATTAGACGAGCTACAGGCTTGTTTCCTTCGGTTATAATAATTTCAGTATCTACCTTTATTAAGGCAAGTAGTTCTTGTAAAGTTAACTGTACTTGATTGAGATCAATAGTTTTGTTTGACATGAATAATTTTCTCTCTTTATTTACTTCACAAAATAAAACAGGATTCAGTGATAACTGCCTCACAAGTTAATAAAGGTTTGGCAACTTTTTCCCATTGCTGAATTGACCAATTGTGATAATTATCACTCCAGTCGAGAACGGCGACTAAGACCCCCGTATCTAGAATTACTCTTTATAAGCATATTAGACTAGATGCTTCTTTTTAAATTCCCTCTTTTTTAGGGATAAATCTCCTTTACCACTGTCTAAACACCCCACTAAGTCTCCGGCTGATTCTAAAGCAGAAATTTCTCTTTCTTCCTCATGAATTGCTGTTTTATCTGCTTTAAGTTGCAAAAATTCAATAAACTCTATTACTTGTTGTTGTTGTGGGTTGAGGGTTTGCAGTTTTTCTAAAATGGTTTGTTGGTGGGTGGTTGCCAGTGTCATAGCAATTGTTCTCCTGATTAGGATCGAAAGTTGTGACTTAAGAGTTATTATACCCTAATTCTGATGATAGGATTGCTTTCGACATAGATAGTTATCTCTTTTTTTATTTACTTAACTTAGCAATGATTGAAACCGCTCATCTCCCCGAATCTGCTCAAAATCTTTATCCGTTTTCGCCATATCCTGATATTTAACATCAAGATTGATGGCGCGTTGTAAGTTTTCGATAGCTAATTCCACATTATTTTGTAAGCCATAACAAACAGCTTTATTGTAGTAAGCATTAGCATAATTTGGATTAATTTTAATAGCTTGATCGTAGGATGCGATCGCTTCTTCCAATCTGCCTAAATCATCTAACGCAATCCCTCGGTTGTACCAAGCTTCATGGTCATCGGGTTTAAATTCTAAAGCTCGATCGTAGGATGCGATCGCTTCTTCTAATCTGCCTAAATCATCTAACGCAATCCCTCGGTTGTACCAAGCATCAGGGTAATCGGGTTTAAATTCTAAAGCTCGATCATAGGATGCGATCGCTTGTTCAAATCTGCCTAAATCATCTAACGCAATCCCTCGGATAAACCAAGCTTCAGGGTAATCGGGTTTAATTTCTAAAGCTCGATCATAGGATGCGATCGCTTCTTCTAATCTGCCTAAATCATCTAACGCAATCCCTCGGTTGTACCAAGCTTCATGGTAATCGGGTTTAATTTCTAAAGCTCGATCGTAGGATGCGATCGCTTCTTCTAATCTGCCTAAATCAGCTAACGCAATCCCTCGGATAAACCAAGCTTCAGGGTAATCGGGTTTAATTTCTAAAGCTCGATCGAAGGATGCGATCGCCTCTTCAAATCTGCCTAAATTACCCAACGCAATCCCTCGGATAAACCAAGCTTCAGGGTAATCGGGTTTAATTTCTAAAGCTCGATCATAGGATGCGATCGCTTCCTCAAATCTGCCTAAAATACCTAACGCAATCCCTCGCTTGTTCCAAGCTTCATGCTTATCGGGTTTAATTTCTAAAGCTCGATCCCAGGATGCGATCGCTTCTTGGTATTGTTCAAGATAAACAAAAGTAGTGCCTCGATAAAACCAACCGTCTTCCAATTGAGGTAGCAAACTAACTAGACGGTTGAACCCTTTTAAGGCATCTCGATAGCGGTTTAATTCATATAGTTTAAGAGTAAATCCTGCTAGAGAGGGCAACATTTCAAGAGGTTTTTCTTCAAATAACTGCCAAATTAACTGTTTTAGAGGACGCAAATAGTCATTTAATTCTACCTGCTTTCCCTTGGCTTCAATTTGTCCGTCGCGGGGTTCTAAAATGTTTTCTCTGGCAATTAAATCAGCTAAACTTTGCTTGATTTGCCAGCGATACCAGAGTTGTTGCCACATATTTCCCTTGGCGATAAATCTGGCAGTGGGTTCAACAATAAACGGTTCTAAGGAAATATTACACTGGCGCAATAAATCCACCGCAGCATAGATATATTTCGCCAGATTATCTCTTTTAATTGCATCCTGATAACGTTTTTGCCAGTTGCCTCGCAGAGTAGCTTGATAGTTGGCAGGATTGAGGGGTAATTGTCGGTTTTCAAGGCGCACTAAATTTTCTACCACATTGCGAAAGGTAGAATCATTATAGGCAGCAATGCTGCTGTAGTCAGTTTCAGCTTTAATGTTGGTTTGCGGGATAGTATCCTGCAATAATTCGACAATTGCACCGTCTTCCGGCGATGGCAATTTTACCAACTGAAAACGTTCCCACAGTTCTGGATATTTGTCCCACTGTAACTTATCCCATTCACTTGGTTGTCCCGGTGATTCGGGTTCTTTTTCATCTCTCGCAGTGGCAATCACCCGCACTTCTTCGGGACGAGTACCATGGTTTTCATAAGCTTCTAGAGTTTTTAATAGTCGTTCTTGTAAGGGAATATTAATCGCCGCAAGAGGACTATCTTTTGCTTGGGGATTTTGGTCAATTTGCAAACTACGGCGCATATATGAGTTAAGATCGTCGAGGAAAAATAGTAATTTTCTATCTGTTCCGATCGCCTCTAATTGTTTATTTTCAGGTCGCTCTAACCATTCTCCTAATTTTAATACTAACACCGTCCAGCCTTCATGATTCAAACGTTGCGCTACTTCAGCAGCTTCTCTAGTTTTGCCGATTCCTGTGGGGCCGACAATAATTAACCAGCGATTTTGCTCCAGATTTTGCACAAGTTCGTTAGTAAAGTTTCGGTCAGCCATTCGGTGTTGGTAAATAATATTATGATCCGCTAAAGGAGATTTATCCTTTTCATCCCTTTTGTAGATAATCGGGATTACATTGCTATTGGGGGCAATTTTGGTAAAGGGTAAGGACGGTTCAATGATTCGGACTTGTCGTTTTTGCTGTCGATACCACCAAATGAAACCGATTATTGCCAGAACAACAGTAACTAATGCACCAGAGAGGAGATTGTCAATCCAGTCTTTATTAGTTTGATAGAATTGTATTATAGAATTCCACATAAGCCTATTTTAGATTTGAGATTTTCGATTTGAGATTGCGGGATGTGTGTCTAAAGATTGGTAGAAAATTAATTTGACTTCTTTTCACTGGCGAGAATATTCTTCCTCCTCGCCATGATAAGACAAATTTTAGCTGCTTGTAAGTAAGTGGTTCTAATTAAATTGAAGATAGATTTTGTCCTTGATCCCCCCTTGATCCCCCCTTGATC
>NZ_JADEXY010000078.1 GCF_015206885.1 Microcystis aeruginosa LEGE 91341
CCCACAACGAGGACAGATTGCTTTTTGATTTTTCGATTCGAGCCGGAAGACTATACCTATATTTTCTAGATGTAGATAGCCTTGAATAGAGGTTCCTTCTAGGTTCAAAAATTTGTCAAGTATCATAGGTAAAACACTCTGGTCTTTGGCTATTATATCAAATCTTAACTCAATTATCTATCTTTTAGCATTAACCAGTTTGTGTCTTAAGTCTTTCCCTGTATAGGTTTTAGCTATTTTGGAGTATAGGTTATCTCATCGAATTTTATTTTAAGTTAATTATTCGCATAACAATTACCGAAGAGCCGTACTTTTTGATTGACAAAAAGTCTAAAAGTCTTACCCAACAAGGTTTTTAGATTTATTCAGCCAGCCCTAGATACTGTCCTCGATTCAAGCGGCCATGTCTAGCCCCTCGCCTCCACAGTTTAAACTGTCTGCTTGTCAAGTACAATTTATACAAAACAAGTGGGATTGCCCTGCTAAGTATATAGGGACAAGAAAATTGTTATCCGGACAAAATTAAGACAAGAGGTTGATAAAAACATCATGAATCGTACCCTAGCAAAAAAAATAGCAGCAGAAGTCGATAGTCGTTTTGGCAATTTTATTCGCGAACGCATTAACCCCGGAGTTTTAGAACGGGATGCCAATGGTACTTGTATATCAGAAGATATTTTTGCCGAAGCTTGTCGTTTAGGGATGACTCCCTACCCTGTAACTCAAGAATTAGGAGGTGGAGGGGCTGATCAGCTATCCTGGGGAATGATGCTCGATCAAGTCGGTTATCTCTGTCAAGATCTATCCTTTCCCTTCGTGATTTCTCTGCGCGGTTCGGTGATGAGGATGATCTACAAGTCAAAACGACAGAACTTGATCGAACGTTACCTGAAACCGATGATCGCGGGGAAAAGAGCGCCCGCTTTTGCCTATACCGACGGTGCGGATCCTTTTTCCTTTAACACCTGCGTCAGAGAAACCCAAGGCGGATATATCCTTTCTGGCAAAAAACTTTTCACCACTGGCGGTTACAATGCTGATACGTTTATGACCTATGCCCGTCATAAAACCGATAGTTTTGACGATCTTAAGGTTTTTTTGGTGGAAAAAGAATTCCCCGGAGTGGAAATTGTTCCCTTACCCATGGCAGGATGGCGCGCTGCTGGCATCTCAACGGTACATTTTCATGATGTTTTTCTTCCCCATGACTCAGTGATGGTGGCGGCCGATGGGTTAAGTCATGTGCAGGAATTTTTAAACGCTCGTCGTTCTATCTTGGTTAGTCCCGTTTTGGGCAGAATGGAGGCAATTTTGGAAGATTGTGTCAAAAGTCTCAGTCATTCCATCCGTTACAATCGACCCTTAACCGCTATGCAATCAGTACAGGCAGAGATCGGTAAAATGTATAAACTGCTAGAAACCAGTCGCTCGATCGTCTATCAATCCCTAGAAGCTGAGGCCTCTGGTCAGGTAGATCCTCTCTGGGAACCGATTACTAGCTTAGCTAAATCCTATGCTACCGACAGTGCTATCGAATTAGTTTTGATTGCCCAACGTTTGTTAGGAGGGGCAGGACAACTGAAAACTAACCATTACGAGCGTTATTTGCGAGATTTCTGCGGTTTAATCCCCGGAGGTGGCGCTCAAGGTACTCTAGATGTAGATCTGGGAGTTGCTATCATTAGTAAATATGATATGTAAGTTAGTCGGTCTTTTCCTAGCAAGAGCGGTCGGCATTTTGGCTGAAAGTGAGTAAGGAAAATTCCGCACCGACACCCTGCTCATCTTTGCGAGAAAATTGCTATGATCACCATCGGCGAATATTTATTCCAGCGTCTCCATAATTTAGGGGTTAATCATATTTTTGGGGTGCCGGGGGATTATGTCCTCGATTTGATGGATGTTTTGGTGGAAAGTCCGATCGAATTAGTTTGCACCTGTAATGAGCTTAACGCAGGTTATGCCGCCGATGCCTACGCGCGAGTCAAAGGTATGGGTGCTGTCTGTGTCACTTACGGAGTCGGGGGATTTAGCCTCGTTAATGCTGTGGTCGGTGCTTACGCTGAAAGAGTTCCCCTGGTGGTAATTAGTGGAGCTTCCGATCGCTCGATTCGCCGGGATAATTTATTATTACACCACACCACGGGCGATTATAATCTGCAATTTTCGATCATGGAAAAAGCCACGGTTGCCTCGGTTATTCTCACTAATTCTGCCCAAGCAGCCAGTCAAATCGATCAAACTTTAGCAGCTTGTTTGCATCACAAACGTCCTGTGTATATCGAAATTCCCCGCGATCTGGTCTATCGTCCCTGTATCCCCTCAGAAAATCCAATTTATTTAACCGATAATCTCACGGATACTGCCGCTTTAGAAGAAGCCATTGAAGAAGCGGTTTTTTTATTAGAAAAAGCGGAAAAACCAATTATTTTAGCGGGGGTAGAATTCCATCGGTTTAAACTCCAAGATAAGTTGCTGAAACTTTTAGAAGTAACGGGTTATCCCTTAGCTACCACTATTTTAGGTAAGTCGTCAATTTCAGAAATGCAGCCGCAATTTATCGGCACTTATGTGGGAGCATTAAGTCGCGAATACGTTAGTCAACGGGTGGAAAATGCCGATTGTGTCCTCTGTTTAGGGGCAATTATGTCCGATATGAATTTAGGGGGATTTACGGCTAATTTAAATCCCAATAATTTGATTAATGCTAATTCCGAGAAAGTAAAAATTAAACATCACTTCTATCAACCGGTATTCCTAGGGGATTTTATCGATGGTTTAATTGATAAGCTAAGTCACAAAGAAGCGGCAACACTAGAGATTAAACCCGCAGCCGAATTGAAGGATTTAGAATTCATCGCCGTGCCAGAGGAAAAATTAACTAATGCTCGTTTCTATGAGCGAATGAATCATTTTATCGCTCAAGAATCTTTTGTTATTTCCGATACAGGGGATGCAATTATTGCCACAATTGATTTATTAATGCCTCAACAAACTGACTTTATTGGTCAAGCATTTTATCTCTCTATTGGTTATTCAATTCCCGCCTGTTTAGGAGTAGCTTTTGCCGCACCAAATACTCGTCCTATCGTCTTTGTGGGGGATGGTGCTTTTCAAATGACTGCCCAAGAACTTTCGACAATTATCCGTCACCATCTCAATCCAATTATCTTTTTAATTAACAACGATGGTTACACGATCGAGCGGGTAATTCAGGATAATATTTATAATGATCTACAACCGTGGAAATATCACCAATTACCAGCAGTATTTAACGGGGAAAGTTGGAGTTGTCAAGTCAGGACAGAAGGGGAATTAGAAAAGGCTTTATCAATTGCCCAGGGTAACATCGATCGCCTATCATTTATTGAAGTACATCTCGATCGTTTTGACTGTTCCCAAGGCTTAACTCGTTTAGGTCAAGCTTTACGTTCACCCCATGCTTAGACTGGTTATGCTATTAGGTTTTGACTGTGTGAAGCTGCCCTAAGACACCGGACTGAAACTCTTTTCGCTCCCAAGAGTCAACAATTAAGATACAATCGGTATCTTAATCAAAGTGTGATGGTGACAACCGCAACTAAAAACCCTATGAATGCTTTATGGAAACAAATCACCCTACTGAACTTTTCCCCCGCTTCTTGGTCAAAATATAGCTATCTGCATCGTTTCGTCGGCCTTTTTAGTCAATGGCGACAGGGTAGCCGTTTTGTGGAGTGGACAGAACTGATGGGTGCGCTGTTAATCTCTCTTCTTATCGCCACTGCGCCGTTTTTCTCCACCAGTCAAATCGGTTTTTTATTGTTAGCAATAGCCGGTTATTGGCTACTCTTAACCCTTGTGGATGAAGGCAAAATCGGGGTGACACCAATTCACATTTTAGTGCTTTTATACTGGGGAATTGCCACGGTTTCCACGGCTTTTTCTCCCGTTAAAACCGCAGCTTTGGAAGGATTAATTAAATTAACTCTCAATCTCATCTTTTTTGCCTTTACTGCCCGAATTATGCGCTCGCCACGCCTAACAAATTGGATTATGACTACTTTAGTTTTAACCGCTTTAGCAGTGAGCGTTTACGGCATTCGTCAGCAAATTTTTGGCGCGGAACAGTTAGCAACTTGGAACGATCCCACTTCAGAATTAGCGGGGGATACTAGGGTTTATAGTTATCTCGGTAATCCTAATTTATTAGCTAGTTATTTATTCCCTGGTATTGCTTTTAGCGCTGCAGCCTTGTTTGTGTGGCAGGGATGGCTACCGAAAATTTTAGCGGCTTTATTAACTTTAGCCAATGCCGCTTGTTTATTTTTTACCGAGAGTCGTGGCGGTTGGATTGGTTTGATGGTCTTAGGAATTGTCTTCTTATTGCTGTTATTTTATTGGTTCAAAAATTATCTACCGTTATTTTGGCAAACATGGCTTTTACCCTTGATTTTAGGGGGTTTAGCCGTGGTGATTTTAGGGGCGATTTTATTGGTGGATCCCCTGCGAATTCGGGTGATGAGTATTTTCGCCGGCCGGGGAGATAGTAGTAATAACTTTCGGATTAATGTTTGGGATGCAGTTATTCGCATGATTCAAACTTATCCGCTTTTGGGCATCGGACCGGGTAATGATGCTTTTAAGAAAATTTACCCCCTATTCATGAAGCCAAAATACACGGCTTTAAGTGCCTATTCTGTGCTATTAGAAATCATGGTAGAAACGGGAATCATTGGTTTTACCTGTTTCCTCTGGTTATTAGTCACAACTATCGGCCAAGGCATCCATCAAATTAAACTTTTACGCGATAAAATGGACAGTCAAGGCTTTTGGTTAATCGGGGCGATTGCCGCTATGGCCGGAATTCTTGCCCACGGTTTTTTTGATACAGTTTGGTATCGTCCCCAAGTTAGTACCCTCTGGTGGTTAGTTTTGGGTTTAATTGCTAGTCGTTGTTATTCCCCCGCTAGAGGTTTTGATCGTGGCAATTCTCTCCTCTAGGGGGACGAAATGGGGGAGCATTGAGGAGTTATTTCAAATTACGGATGGGGCTGCTCTGAAGGGTATTTGAAGCTCGTGTAGGCGTAGGCGAGGGGGATTATTAAGAAAAATCACAAACCCCCCATCCTACCATCTCTCGGTGGGCAAAGCAAGAGATAATTAAATTAGATCGTTTCCCAGTTTCTTCTGCGCTTGGCGCGATTTCCTAACTGCAATAACGAGAGTGAATCCCTGTGGCCGTTATAGAGACGAGGGAGGAAAATAATGGATCGTTCTCTTAAGTGGGCCGTTGCGATTGTCATAACTCTAATCCTCGTGCTTTCCCCAGTCTTTTCCCAAGGCTGTGGGGCGACAGAGTGGAACCCGAAAGGAGGGAACGGTCAAGATACAATGCTAACCCTTACTCGCGCTGACAACGGCAAATCCATCACCATACAGGTCAACGACCTGCTGCTAGTGTCCCTCGACGAGAATCCCACTACCGGCTTTCAGTGGGCGGTCGATGGTGTCGGGAGCGATTTAGTGAAGCTGCAGGCCTCTGAGTATGTACCTGCCGGGGAGTCGAGAGTCGGCGGGGGCGGTCAGAGAATCCTGACCTTTAAAGCGCAACGGGCCGGGATAGATCAACTAAGGCTTAAGCTTTGGCGGGAGTGGCAAGGAGAACCGTCAATTGTCGAACGGTTTACTGTCACGCTCCAAGTCCGAGAGTAAAGGCTTCTCAGATAGCCAGGGGCTAGTGAGCAACGACTTAGGAGGAAAAGAAAAATGACTGAAACATTTGTAATTCCCGCAATGGGATGGTTGCCCGACTATCCCGATATTCGTGATGTTACTTTTCAATCTGAACGCGTACCGTCCAAACTGCAAGCTTTGGGACAGCCATCTGTCAAGCAAATGCTGGCCAAAGTGGGAGCAACGACATCTGCCCCAGCAGCGCTGCCAGCCGGCGTGGACTTGAGGCCGTGGTGTTCCCCCATGGAGGATCAAAAAACTATCGGTTCTTGTACGGCCCACGCCGGGGTCGGACTGGTGGAGTATTTTGAGCGGCGAGCTTTTGGCAAACACATAGATGCCTCGCGCCTCTTTCTTTACAAAGTGACGCGCAACTTGCTCAAATGGACGGGAGATACGGGAGCCTTCTTGCGCTCAACAATGTACGCCCTCACCTTGTTTGGCGTACCACCAGAAGAATACTATCCCTACAATATCGCTGATTTTGACAAAGAGCCGTCGGCATTCTGCTACGCTTTTGCCCAAAGCTATCAGGCGATTTCCTACTACCGCCTCGATCCGCCCGGGACGGCAAGAGACGCACTGTTAGCTCGGATCAAAACCGAATTGTCGAAAGGTCTGCCCTCGATGTTTGGCTTTACTGTTTACAGTTCTATCAGTCAGGGCAACACGACCGGCAAGATTCCTTACCCGACTCGGGGCGAGAGAGTTCTCGGCGGTCACGCGATTGATGCGGTCGGTTACGACGACAACCTCAAGATCAAGAACACCAATGCGGGTGGCATTGAAACCACCGGGGCCTTACTGATTCGCAACTCCTGGGGGACTGCCTGGGGAAGCGCTGGCTACGGCTGGCTGCCCTACAAGTACGTCCTCGATGGTCTGGCAACTGATTGGTGGTCGCTAATCAAGAGTGAATGGATCGATACGGGACAGTTCGGATAGGAGACCAATTCGATAAGGTGTGAGGGGCCAGATAAAGGCTTCTGGTGAGTTTTTTCAGAATAGGGGGGACGCTGGGAAAACTCACCCTTTGTTGAATTTTTTAGGGTATGCAGACTAGATCATGAATGGATGCTATCCAGAGCTTAGAGGGTATGAATTATGAATAATAATGAAGAGAAAAGCGATAAGAAAGATAAAAAGGATTTCTGGGATATTAGTAAAATCGTGGTAACTTTATTATTTACAACTATAGGAGGAGCTATAGGAGGAACGTTTACAGGTCTAACCAATTATTATTTCCGTCAACAAGAACTCGATATAAAGAGAGTTGAAACGGTAGAAAAATTTATGCCTTATTTAGTAGGTGAAATCAATGGACGAACCATTCCTAATGCTCAGGTAGCCAAAGAAAATACCATTATAGTTATTGCATCTTTAGGACATGAAGAATTAGCAATTAACTTAGCACGACTTAATCCCAGTTACACATCTATTCTCATCCTTAAGAAAATTATTCTGAAATCAATGCCTCTAGATACCCATCCGAAAAACAACAATGCTAAAGCTACAGATAGGGCTCTTGAAGCAGTTGAGGCTATTGGAGAAATAGCGAAAGCAAAGATTGATTTAGCATCAGAATCGACAGCTGTGTTACAAAATATAAACAAATTATATGCCATGCAATCTGAAGAGCTTGCAAGTAAAGCTATGGATGTTTTACAAGGGGTAACTCCATTTGCACACAATCGATATCCAGAAGCAACATCGATTAAAAAATGGGCTATTGTAATTAGCAGCGATACTAATTTAGAAGGTGCAAAATATGAAAAAGATCAAGCACTAAAAAAACGAAAAAGCTGGATAGATAAAGTCTTAAAAGAAGGAGAGGTTAATATTTATAAACGCAAAGAATTCTATGCTACAGTTGTTGAAGGTATTAACGAGAGTAATAAAGTTAAAACCTTGAGCTATTGGCAGAACGGATTTAGACCAAGCTCCTTTGTCATTGATTTTAACGATTGGTGTAAAAACCCGTCTGAGGATAAAGGTGGATATTTTGAATGCGAGTAAGCATCAAAGCAAGCTGTGATCGGGTGATAATTTTTAGAGATGTCCACTTTTGGTTCCACACTGTGAACAAAACATTGTTTTCTCCTGAGAGCAGATTTTCCGTGGACTCACTAAATATTTTTACTCCAGCCTTGAGTTAGCTAAGGCAATACTAGCAATTAATGGATCGGCTCTACCAATTTGGCCGAATTTAGAAATCCCCTGTAACTTACCGTTCATCAATAACTGAAATTTAAGCATAGATACGATCCTCGATCGCCACCGATTGCAGAAGTCTTTCCACGATAGCTTTAGCTTGACGACCGTGACTAGGAATCAGACGATGGCAGAAGACGTAGGGAGTAATCAACTTAACATCATCGGGGATAGCATAATCGCGACCTTCGAGGAAAGCGTAAGCTTGAACTGCTTTTTGCAAAACCACACAACCCCGGGGACTGACTCCTAAACTAATATCTTCATGATCACGGGTAGCGCGGACTAAATCGACAATATATTGCTGTAAAGCAGGAGCTACCCGGACCAGACTGACTAATCTTTGCAATTCTCCCACCTGTTCTAGGGAAATACAAGCTTCTAGGGATTTAACTGTCTCTTGAGAATGCTGTCTTTGTAACATTTTTAATTCTTCTGTGGCGCTGGGATAACCCAAACTCAGGCAAACGGCAAAACGGTCCATTTGTGCTTCTGGAAGCGGAAAAGTGCCTTGATATTCGATCGGATTTTGGGTGGCGATCACAAAGAAGGGTTGGGGGACCGGCCGCGCTTCTCCATCGACGGTAACTTGTTTTTCTTCCATGACTTCTAGAAGTGCCGATTGGGTGCGCGGGGTGGCCCGGTTGATTTCATCGGCCAGCAGGACGTTAGCAAAAGCGGGGCCGGGAATAAATTCAAATTCGCGACTGTTGGGGTTCCAAATCGTCGTTCCCGTAATATCACTAGGGAGGAGGTCGGGGGTGCATTGTACCCGTTGGAAACGACCGTTGATTGAACGCGCCAAGGATTTAGCTAAGAGGGTTTTGCCGACTCCGGGGACATCTTCCAGGAGAGCGTGGCCACCACTGAGTAAAGCCACCAGCACAATGCGAATCGATTCGGTTTGGCCGACGATGCTCTGGCTCAAATTTTCCATCAAAATATCAATAGCGTCTCTCATAGCACAAATGGGGGATTTTGTCAAGAAGGTTAATGTTAATTTTTCTTTATCTTAACGATTCTTTTCCCAATTTGCCCACACTAGCGAGGAAAGTTGACAGATAATGGCGGGAAATTTCCTACTAGGGAGCTAATCAGGGTTAGGGTGGCGACCAGGGAGAAAATTAGTTAAGAATTGTTGCCAGTGGGCGAAATCAAGATTTTCAGTTGGTTCAGTCTGATAAAATCGAGAAGAATTTCTCCTAATCAGTGAAGATGAAAGCCAGTTCGCTCGTTTTTAGTCTTGTTTTAGGAATCGCAGCCAGTACATTAACCAATAGTTTACCCGAAAATTTAACTTTCAATTCTCGGAAAATATTGGCTCAAGATCAGGCACCTTCCTGTCCCCTCCCTCCAGATATTGCCATCACTTTTCGCAATAGTGAATGTCAGGCAGTTACCCTAGAAAAACCCCAGACTTTTTTCCGTTATTACAGTGACGAAAATTACAAAAAAGGTCGTTTTCTGACCACGGATCAATATACCACCAATGTGGAAGTGATCAGAAATTTAGCCCTCGATCAAAAGTGGAATCCTCCCAATCAAGCGACCAAAGTAATATCGGTGACTTTACCTGCGGGAACAACAGTTTATCAAGGAATTGTCGCCCCCCAGAATCCGGCTGATTGTTATCCCGGTGGTGGTCAGCAAACTTTTATTAAAGACTCGCGAGATGCCAATATACAATGGGGAGAGGGACGAGCAATAACCGTCACATCTCTTTCCTGTCGCTAGAATATTATGGAAACGAACATGAGGGAATTAATTCAATCAATTGACCAAGCTATTACCGTGGCCGAACAGATGCCGAAAACAGAAAGATCGACTCGGATTGAGGGTTTAATTTCTGTCCTGAAAACCATCAAGAGTCAGGCTTTAGCTGGTCAATTACCACCGTCTCAAGGCATTGTTACCCTAGGATTAGCGCGAGAAGTAGCTGATTGGATCGATTCCCTTGATTCTCCTTTATTGAAAGCGGTGGGTAAAGTGGAAAGAGAATACCAAAAATATTAGTAGTTGTCGGTTACAGAACTTAGAATTAACCGAGAGCGATCGCAGTCTATCTCGATCTGATTTTTTAATTGATCGAGAGAATTAAATTTCTGTTCTGGTCGCAGGAATTGCACTAAATCCATCGTTAAAATACGATCATATACATTGCCCGACCAATCCAATAAATGGATTTCCACACTGACAGTTTTTCCCTCGATTGTGGGACGATAACCGATGTTCGTAACTGCCGGTAAGCGAGAACCATCGAGATGCACCCAACCGCAATAAACCCCCAGTCGCGGCAATAATTTATCGGGAGGAACCTGTAGATTAGCGGTATGAAAACCTAATTTTCTGCCCAGTTGTTGCCCGATGACCACGCGACCGGTTAAACTGTAGGGACGACCTAACATTTGTCCGGCTTGCTCAACGTTTCCCGCTGCCAAAGCTTGACGAATTAGGGAACTACTAATTCGACCCGTCCCACAGTTTTTTAAAGCAACAATCTCGACTTTAATATTAAATTGAGAGGCGATCTGTAATAAATCTTCCGCTGTACCTTGACGACGATAACCGAAGCGAAAATCTTGACCAACACTGATCGATTTAGCCTGTAATTTTGCTACTAAAATCTGTTCGATAAAAGCCAAGGGAGTCAGGGAAGCTAATTGAGCAGAGAAAGGCAGTAAAACTAATTGTTTAACGCCTAAATTCTCTAAAACTTCCACCTTTTCCCCTAGAGGAGTTAATAACTGCCATTTTTCTCCCGTAAAAAATTCCCGCGGGTGGGGAGTAAAACTAACAACGGTGGGATAAGCGGGTTCATCCCAAAAAATTGGCTGTAGGACGGTTTGATGACCTAGGTGCAAACCATCAAAGTTACCAAGAGCGATCGCACTAGGGGCTAAAATACGGGTATTAGGGGAATCTACAATCCACACGCTGGCTTTAAGAACAGATACAAGAGAATAATTCAAGCGATTAATCTTGAGTGTAGCCTTTTGATTCTATATCAATCGGGCGATCAAGCCAAAAAAACGCCCCCAATCCCTTGGAGGCTTTTTCAAAGAAAAATAACTGTCATTAACCTTCTGCTAATTTCAGATCCCGCAGGGTACTAATATCCACTTGAATCGATGGACCCATGGAAGAAGAAACGTAAACTGTACGCCAGTAACGACCTTTGGCCCCGGAAGGACGGTTTCTGTCCACCGTTTCCTGCAAAGCTTTCAAATTGATTAACAGATCCTCGGCACTAAAAGAAGCTTTGCCAAATTGAACGTGAACGATCCCGGTGCGATCGGCCCGGAATTCTAATTTACCCGCTTTAAACTCAGAGATCGCTCCCGTTAAATCCGTGGTTACGGTTCCCCCTTTCGGTGAAGGCATTAAACCCCGTGGACCGAGTTGACGACCTAATTTCGCCACTTTCGGCATCATATCGGGGGTGGCGATTAACACCTCGAAATCCATCATCCCCTTGGCGATTTCTTCGATTAATTCTTCTGAACCAACGATATCGGCCCCGGCATTGTTCGCTTCCTGCACCTGTTCCCCGCGAGTAATCACCGCTACTCGCACCGTGCGTCCAGTTCCTTTGGGTAAACTTACCGTTGTCCGCAGTTGTTGGTCGGTATATTTAGGATCGATACCTAAACGAATATGAGCTTCGGCGGTTTCGTCGAATTTCGCCGTCGCTAATTCCTTTAATAATGTCAGTGCCTCTAATGGCTCGTAGGCTTTATTTTCTACCTTAGCCTGGGCATCTCGCAAACGTCGTGAAACTTTTTTTACCATCTGATTTGTTGCTCCTTGGGTAATAACGAAGCTTAACTTCTCCCCGTAATAAGATTTAGTCTGAGATCTTGACACCCATATTTTTGGCCGTTCCCGCCACAATATTCATGGCTGCTTCGATGTCGTTAGCGTTAAGATCTGGCATTTTAGTCTGAGCGATTTCGCGTAATTGGTCGCGGGTAATGGTGGCGACAAATTTCTTGTTGGGTTCGTTGGAACCTCTTTCCACACCGGCCGCTTTACGGATGAGAACGGAAGCGGGGGGAGTTTTGAGGACAAAGGTAAAACTCCGATCCTCAAAAACGGAGATTTCCACAGGGATGATCATGCCGGCCTGATCGGCGGTTTTAGCGTTGTAATCTTTACAAAACGCCATAATATTCACCCCGTGTTGACCTAAAGCAGGACCGACCGGAGGAGCAGGGTTAGCCTTACCAGCAGGTAAAGCTAGTTTAATAATTGCGACGACTTTTTTAGCCATGATTTAGTTTTGTTTTTCGACTTGATTAAATTCCAATTCGACCGGGGTATCCCGACCAAAAATGGAGAGCAGGGCCTTGAGTTTGCCGCGCTCGGGACTAACTTCGATCACTTCCCCTTCAAAGTCCTTAAATGGACCGGATAGGACCAAGATTTGATCGCCAACTTCCATATTGATTTTGACGACGGGTTCTTGAATCTGAGCTTGTTTGAAGATGCGATCGACTTCTGACATACTCAAGGGTAGCGGGGTGACGTGACCGCGGCCGCGTCCGTAGTGGCGTTTTTGTTCGGCCCCAACAAAATTGATCACGTGGGGGGTGTTTTTGACCACCTGCCAAGCGTCATCATCCATGATCATTCTGATCAGGACATAACCGGGGAAGACTTTTTCCTCGCCGTGTTGCCGTGAACCATCCTTGCGGACCTTGACGGTGGCCGCTTGGGGAATCTGGACTTGCAGAATGCGATCGGCCACATCGAGGGTGTGGATGCGCTGTTCCAAATTAGCTTTGACCCGTTTCTCACAACCGGAAGCCACCTGCACGGCATACCAACGGGGTTTTTTCGGTAGGCCGCTAAGATTGAGTTCTTCGGGAAACTGCTCTTCTTCTAGATTCATGGGAACACCTTCCCCGCACCCCAGGCAAAGAATTTATCAATCAGATAGATGAGAGTGGCTACTAAAGTCACCATTAACATCACCGCCGCCGATTCGCTCAAAAGTTGCTGACGGGAAGGCCAGACGACTTTGGCGAGTTCTTCTTTGGTTTCATTGACGAATTCCTTGACCTGAAAGGAGTTTCCCTCTTTCTTGTCGCTCGCGTCTTTTTCTAGGGTTTCTTTTTTGGCCACGATCGCTACTCCTTAAAATGATACTCAAGCTATCCTTAACTTATCATTTTCACCGGACAACCCACACTAACCCTCAGACATTTAGATCATGTCCTTTGCAATTATCGGCTTGGTGATTACCAAACGCGCCCTGGAGGACTTGAACCCCCGACATCAGGTTTTGGAGACCTGCGTTCTACCAACTGAACTAAGAGCGCCCATTCGCTAAACTATTTGGCTTTTTTAAGGCCTTTATTTATTATAGCGTAGTTGTTGGCGATTAAGCAACTTTCTTGGTTAGGCTGTCGCCGGAAATTTTTTAGAGGGGGCGATCGAAACGTTCTTGTACCCTGGTGGCTTTGCCAACCCGATCGCGCAGATAGTAGAGTTTCGCCCGGCGTACTTTACCACGACGGATGATCTTGATACTGGCAACCCGTGGCGAGTGGAGCAGGAAGACTCTTTCTACTCCCACACCCTGGAAGACTTTGCGTACTGTAATCGTTTCGTTGATACCGCCATGGCGTTTGGCGATGACGATGCCCTCGTAGGGCTGAATCCGCTCTTTATCTCCTTCGACGATTCGCACCCCTACCCGGATCGTGTCACCGACATGGATAATGGGCAGATCGCTCTTGAGATACTCGGCTTCGATTGATTTGATAATCTCTTCCGTTTTCATCGGCTTTCGTAAAACTGACAATTTCTCATCATACCATATTTTTTTAGGTAAAGCCTTTCTCGTCTAGATGAAATATGATCTAAACGGGATTAGGGACTTGCGCTTTGATAATGTAGCTTTTGAGCAAACGCAGTTCGCCCTTCCCGACGAGCAAGCCATTTGCGCCCAATACCTCCGCCATAATCGCGTCAGATACTTTGCTTTGATCTAAGATTGAGTCAGCAATATCTAGTTTGGAGTCTCAGGCAATGGAACCGATTTCTCTAATTCTCGCTGCGTTGGCTGCTGGTGCGACGGGTGCTGCTAAGGATACGGCAGGAACAGCGGTTAAGGATGCTTATGAGAGTTTAAAAGCGTTGATTAAGAAGAAATTTGCAGAAAAAGGGAAAACAGATGATAGTGATATCGTCGATAAACATGAGAAAAAACCAGATTCAGAGGGGGTAAAAACACTGCTCAAAGAAGAGTTACTTGAAGCAAAAATTGATAGAGATGCAGAGGTTATTAAGACAGCAGAAGCATTACTCAAGCAATTAAAACCTGAAGAATTTGCCGCAGGTAAGTATAATATTAATGTTGGTGGTGATATTAAGGGAATGGTGGGAGATGGCACTTTTAAGGGAATTGCAGGAGATATTAGTGGTGGAAATATTAGTCAGAACATTAATTAGTTGAGGATTATTTAGGAAGGAAATTTATGTCAATTACTGTTGAGGTAGAACTTAAAGATTTTCTAATTCAAATCAATCAAAAGTTAGACAATCTTCAAAAAGATGTTACTGATATTAAGATTGAACTTAGTGAAGTTAAAGGTGAAATTAAGCGTCTGGAGGGAAAAATTGATGGTGTCGAGAAGCGTCTGGAGGAAAAAATTGATGGTGTCGAGAAGCGTCTAGAGGAAAAAATTGATGGTGTCGAGAAGCGTCTAGAGGAAAAAATTGATGGTATTGAGAAGCGTCTAGAGGGAAAAAATGATGGCGTGGAAAAGCGCTTAGAGAATCAAGAGTTCGTCAGTCGAGGGATTTTAGTTGCTTTAATTGTAACAATTTTAGGCGGTTTGGCTAAATTGTTTGGTTTAGTAGGAAGTCCTTAAAGATTGCTAATTCTAAAACTGCAATTTAAAGTTAACTTGAAAAGAATAATTTTGGAGTAGCAAAAATGACTGATAAAAGTTATTATTCAGAAATAGGGGGTGATGTTAAAGGTCTTATTGGTGATGGTGAATTTAAGGGAATTGCGGGTGATATTAGTGGGGGTGTAATCAATCAATATATTATCACCCAAAAGTCAGGAGTTGAGATTCAGGCTCAAACTTTAATTACGGGTTCACCTTATTTGGGTTTAAGGAAGTTTGAGGTAGATGATAAGGATAGGTTTTTTGGGCGAGATAATTGGATTATTGAGTTAACCGATTATTTAAAACAACAGAATGTTTTATTGCTTTTAGGTGCGTCGGGAAGTGGTAAATCTTCTCTCGTGCAAGCGGGTTTAATTCCTAAGTTAAAGGATAATTTTGGCGCGAATAAATTGGTTAATTTAACTTTTGTTCCTGATGTTAATCCCTTTGAGTCTTTTTATGGTTGTCTTTTGGCAAATAGATATAAACAATCCCAAGCGA
Source organism: Microcystis aeruginosa LEGE 91341 (assembly GCF_015206885.1). Taxonomy (GTDB): domain Bacteria; phylum Cyanobacteriota; class Cyanobacteriia; order Cyanobacteriales; family Microcystaceae; genus Microcystis; species Microcystis aeruginosa_H. The sequence goes on from NZ_JADEXY010000078.1 coordinate 15,330, forward strand.
AATTAGCACAAGCTGTTAAGGAAGAGACTTTAATTAAGGTGGTTGAAGGATTAAAAAATAATTCTGATTTATGGTTTATTTTTATTGACCAATTTGAGGAGTTATTCACTCGTACACCGAAGACAGAAAGGGATATTTTTATTAAAAGTTTGATTAAATTAATTGAAAAGAATGATAGTTGGGTTAAAATTGTGATGACGATGAGGGCTGATTTTTTAGATAAATTAAGTCCTTATCCCAGTTTAGGAAAAATCCATGATCAGTATAGCAAGATGTTAACGGATATGGATGAAAGTGAGTTAAGATTAGCTATTGCTGAACCGGCGGCGAGAAATGGGGTAATCTTTGAAAAGGGATTAATTAATCAAATTATTGCCGATTTTTATGAACAGGCTGGCTCTTTACCTCTGTTACAATATACGTTAGATTTATTGTGGCAAAAAGATCATATTCAAGAGCGGGTTTTAAATATTAAGACTTATCAAGAGATTGGTGGGGTAACGGGTGCGCTAGAAAAACAAGCGGATAAAATTTATAGTCAATTTAATGAAAAGCAACGGAAAGCAGCAGAGGAAATTTTTCTAGAGTTAATTAGTTTAGAAGGGAAAGAAGCGGTTAGCATAAGGGCGGATAAATCGAGTTTTGAACAGGAGGAAATGCAAGGGGAGGTTCTCTATCAATTGATAGATAATCGTCTTTTGGTGAGTAAGGGAGAAGACGGGAAAGCAACGGTTGAGGTGGCACATGAGGCGTTATTACGTTCTTGGAAAGTGTTACAGGATTTAATTCGAGAAAAAGAGGAGATAATTGTTCTGAGAAGTCGTTTATATGCTGATGCTAAACAGTGGGATGATTTACAGAAGCAAGATGCAGTAAAAGCGAGTAGTGAGCTTTGGGGAGGTTCTAAGTTGGCTAAAATTGTTGAGTTTCAAAAGAATAATTCTCTGCCTAATTTAGATCCTGTGGCGATTGAGTTTATTAAGGCGAGTATTACTCAAGCAGAACGGCAAAAAAATGAAAAAATTAGAACAGCGCGAATAATTACAGCGGTTTCGTTGGTAGCGGTGGTGGTTAGTAGTAGTTTGGGTTGGATGGCTTGGCAAAAAACCAGACAAGCAGAATTTAATCAAGCTGAGTCTCTTGGTAGATATTCCTTATCTCTATTGAATGAACATAAAAACTTGGAGGCTTTCGTCGAAGCGATTAAAGCGGGAAAAATTCTACAAAAGCAGCAGGCATACAACAAAAATGTGACAAATGCCTTACAGGAACTTCTCAACCAGAAAAGTGAACGCAATCGCTTAGAAGGGCATGATAGCGATGTCAATAGCGTTAATTTTAGTCCCGACGGCAAGACTTTGGTGAGCGGTAGTGATGACAAGACTATCAAACTCTGGAATGTAGAAACAGGCCAAGAAATCCGCACCCTCAAGGGGCATGATGAGCCTGTCTGGAGCGTTAATTTTAGTCCCGACGGCAAGACTTTGGTGAGCGGTAGTGTTGACAAGACTATCAAACTCTGGAATGTAAAAACAGGCGAAGAAATCCGCACCCTCAAGGGGCATGATAGGTATGTCCGAAGCGTTAATTTTAGTCCCGACGGCAAGACTTTGGTGAGCGGTAGTTTGGACAAGACTATCAAACTCTGGAATGTAAAAACAGGCGAAGAAATCCGCACCCTCAAGGGGCATGATAGGTATGTCCGAAGCGTTAATTTTAGTCCCGACGGCAAGACTTTGGTGAGCGGTAGTGTTGACAAGACTATCAAACTCTGGAATGTAAAAACAGGCGAAGAAATCCGCACTCTCTATGGGCATAATGAAGCTGTCTATAGCGTGAGTTTTAGCCCCGATGGTAAGACATTAGCTTCTGGTGGTGATGACAAGACTATCAAACTGTGGAATGTAGAGTATGGTTGGGATTTAGATGCTTTAATGGGGCGTAGTTGCGATTGGGTGCGGGCTTATTTGCAGAATCCTAATTCTGGTGTCAGGGAGGAGGATAGGGGTTTGTGTGATGGGATTGGGGGTAAATCGTCAGTATCAGGATTTTGAGGATTAGAGGATTTTCAGGATGCTCAACCTTAAAAGATTGTCAGGAGTTTCCAAGTAAATAATCCAGTTAATCCTAAAATCCCGTTAATCTTGGTTTAGACTTCTTTGTGAGGATACAGAAGGATTGTAGGGCGATGCAGAAGAGTTGTAGGACAATGCACGCTTTAATGGGGCGTAGTTGCGATTGGGTGCGGGCTTATTTGCAGAATCCTAATTCTGGTGTTAGGGAGGAGGATAGGGGTTTGTGTGATGGGATTGGGGGTAAATCGTCAGTATCAGGATTTTGAGGATTAGAGGATTTTCAGGATGCTCAATCTTAAAAGATTGTCAGGAGTTTCCAAGTAAATAATCCAGTTAATCCTAAAATCCCGTTAATCTTGGTTTAGACTTCTTTGTGAGGATACAGAAGGATTGTAGGGCGATTCAGAAGAGTTGTAGGACAATACAGAAAGTAGGACAATGCAGGACTTAAATGCTTTAATGGAACGTAGTTGCGATTGGGTGCGGGCTTATTTGCAGAATAATATTAATGTTAGGGAGGAGGATAGGGGTTTGTGTGATGGGATTGGGGGTAAATAGTCAGTATCAGGATTTTGAGGATTAGAGGATTTTCAGGATGCTCAATCTTAAAAGATTGTCAGGAGTTTCCAAGTAAATAATCCAGTGAATCCTAAAATCCCGTTAATCTTGGTTTAGACTTCTTTGTGAGGATACAGAAGGATTATAGGGCGATGCAGAAGAGTTGTAGGACAATACAGAAAGATTGTAGGATAATGCAGGACTTAAACGCTTTAATCTCTTCGGGTCTAATTCCCCGCCGCTCGCGGCGTACAATAGAAAAATGAGTGAATACATCCATAAGAGCCATAACGTAAGTGTTTTGCTATATCATTTAGTGTTCCCAGCCAAATATCGTAAAGCCGTTTTCGACGAACAGGTAGATAGCTTGTTGAAAGAAGTCTGTCTAGAGATGGAAAAACGATACGAGATAAAGTTTGTAGAAATTGGAGTGGATAAAGATCATGTGCATTTTCTGGTGCAATCAGTACCGACCTATAGTGTGACAAGGATAGTGACAATGATTAAAAGTATAACGGCGAGAGAAATTTTCAAAAAGTGTCCTCAAGTGAAAAAGCAGTTGTGGGGAGGAGAGTTTTGGAGTGATGGATATTACGCAAGTACGGTAGGAAAGCATGGGGATGAAGGTATGATAGCGAGATATGTAAAAGAACAAGATAAAGAATACCTGCAGCTACACCAAAATCTACAATTGAGTCTATTTTGATTCTGATACCCCGTCCGCTTGCGGCGGGGTAGTTCATTGGGGCGTAGTTGCGATTGGGTGCGGGTTTATTTGCACAATCCTAATTCTGGTGTTAGGGAGGAGGATAGGGGTTTGTGTGATGGGATTTGATCCCCCCCTGCCCCCCTTAAAAAGGGGGGAGAATTTAGTATCTGGGGAAATTTATCTAAATTTCGTTAAAATTATGATAGAAGGAATCGATCAGAAAAATGATGAATGAAAACTACCCGCTACTTTGAAGAACAAGTCTTGGTCAAAAGACCCTATCTTAAGCGAGAATGGTGTCAACAGGCTATCCAGAATCCAGTTAGACGAGAAATAGAACCAAATGGACGCATTCGTCATTGGTTATACATTCCCGAATTAGGAAAATACTTGCGAGTTGTCATTCTAGATGATGGAGAAACCATTCATAACGCCTTCCCAGATCGTAACTTTAAGGAGTAAAAAATGAAATTTAGTTATTATCCTGAAACCGATTCTCTATACATTAGCCTATCAGAAAAAACAAGCACCGATTCTCAAGAAATCGCCCCTGATATTGTTTTAGATTTTGATAGCGAAGGAAAATTAGTTGGAATTGATATTGATCAAGCTAGTCAAATTGTTGATTTAACTCGTTTAGAAACTGAATCTTTCCCCCTTAATTCTGTTATTTTAGCTCAATCAAAATAGTCTATATTAGAATCAAATAGCCAAAGAGATATAGCGGTATGCACTTGCATGAGGTACAATAGAAGAGGACAATAAATTATAGACCTAGGCAGGAGCCACGACCCGATGAAGCCCTATTCTTTAGACTTGCGACAAAAGATCATCGAGACCTACGAGGAGAATAACCTCTCACAACGTGAGTTAGCCAAAAGATTTAGAGTAGCTTTAAGCTTTATCCAGAAACTAATCAAGCAGTGGCGTGAAACAGGAAATCTAAATCCCCGACCGCATGGTGGAGGACAAAAACTCAAGCTTAAGAGCGACCAAATTATCTTGCTGGGCGATTTAGTCCAAGAAAAGAACGATGCCACCTTAGACGAGTTAAGAAAACAAATCGAGGAAAAAACACAGACGGTGGTGAGCAACTCAACAATCAGTCGAATTTTAA
>NZ_JADEXY010000079.1 GCF_015206885.1 Microcystis aeruginosa LEGE 91341
CTTATCAAGGGGGATCCCCCCGCCTATCGGCACCCCCCTTATCAAGGGGGATCCCCCCGCCTATCGGCACCCCCCTTATCAAGGGGGGCAGGGGGGATCCATCTTCAATTTAATTATAACTACTTACTTATCCCATTCAAATTGTTCCTCTTTTTTTCATTAACTCAACCACAATCGGATGCACATTATACCAGAGATCGCCATTGCGGTATTCCAAAATATATAAACCATGCAACAGATCTAGAAAATTTTGATCCTTGAGATCCTTCGGTTTTGACTTTTCATAAACAGTTTTAATAATTTCCTCATCTGCTGTACCGATACTTTCAGCAAAATCGAGACTAAGTTCTGTGATTGATTGTTCTAAAACAGCTTGATTAATTTTTAGGGTATTATCATCAGGATAACGACGAACCGATCGCAAACAAACCCGACAGCAATCATTAGTAATGCGAATTAATTCTCGTAACACTCCCCCACTATAAAGACAAACTTTTTCGAGGGTGTCAGGATCGATTAAAGCGGGATCGATGCGCTTAGTGATAATCTCGGTTAAAGTAGCAATAATTTCCGGATCGGGTATAGCATTAGCTGAATTAATTTCTCCCCGTTTAAAGAGTTTATATACAGGCATTTGTACGATCTGATCATTAGTTTCTGTTTGGAGAGTTGCCTTTAAAGCTACTTCTCTTAAAGCGGCGATCGGAATAGTCATAATAATCCGAAAACTGGGCAACATAATCGCTTTAATATTGTATTGAAAAATATCCCTTACCTGTGCTAAGTCAATTTTATCAATGTCATCAACAATTACTAAGATTTTTTTCTGACTTTGGGACTCGATCGCACTAGCTATAATGTTAATTTGGGCAACTAAATCGGTAATTCTCCGCTCATATTTTTGTTTAATTTCCTCGCGAATAGTCGAATTAATCTTGAGAATTCCTTTAATGTGAGCTAGTAAAGTAGAAAAGTTAAAACCTGTTTCGAGAGTGGCATCTGCTTGATTGGTTTCGGTGCGAATTTGTTCAGCAAACCATTGATAAAAGCTTTTTTTAATAGAATCTTTAATAGTTAAATTTTGGGCTTCCGCTTCTGACATCATCTGAACGGCGATCGAGAATAAAATACTAACATGATTTACGTCTGACATTTCGATCATGTCTGAGATCGAGAAGAAAACAACAAAATAGCGATCATCTAGCTTTCTTTTAAATTCGTAGAGTAGGGTTGACTTACCACAACCCCGATGTCCTGCTAGAATAATTTTTCCGTCTTCCGAAGGACTATCTTCTACCAATTGTTCTAATTCGTCGATAATTTCTGTGCCGTATTTGACAGCAAAACGCTCTAATTCTTTATCTGATCGCAGGGGTAAAAGTTCCAAATTGCGATAGGCTTCTCGAAAGGGTTCTAGTAAAGGACTAACCATAAGTAATTAGGGTTTGCGGCAAAAAGTTTTTCGTGGGGGTAGGGTGTGGGAATTATGAATTATGAATTATGAATTATGAATTGGGTAGTTGGCTCTTTTAGGTTCTGTGTGATAAGTTTAACTTACAGAGGATCGATCAATCTTTGTGTCCTTTGTGTCTTTGTGGTTCCTTCCACTCGCTCGCCTGAAAGAATGTATCTTAGAATACATTTTGCCTACCAAACCTAAGAGAGCCAAAAAATTAACTGATAACTGATAACTGATAACTGATAACTGTTATTTTTCTGCTGCCCAACCGTCGGGAGTGTAGGTTTTTAATGCCAAAGCATGGATTGCTTCGGTAGCGAGTGCCGATTGTAAAGCGCCATAAACCATTTGATGCTGTTTAACGCGGGTTTTGCCAGCAAATTCGCCAGAAATAACCACCGCTTCCAAATGATCGCCACCTCCCGTCAAATCCCGAATCATCACCTGTGCATCGGGGATTTGTTCTTGAATCATCGCTTCTACTTGGCGAAAGTCAACCATCTTAACTCCTCAAAACAATTTAAAGATACTCTGATCCCATTGTTACCGAAAGCTCGTCAATGGGGATAAAATTCACTGCTGTGGGGGGGGATTGCTAGGAGTTGCGGAGGTGGGAGTCGGTGCAGAGATGGGTGTGCTGACAAATCCCATTTCGTAGAGTTGTTGATAGCTTTTTTGTCCTAATTCACTGGTGGGGTTTTGGGATTGAATCACCTGAATTAACAAAGGAACCGCCAATTCTGGCTGATTTTGCGCCCTATGAACCAAAGCAAGCTTATAGGTGGCTTCATCCCGCAGTTGTCCGGTGTTTAAAGCACTTTGACGCTGAGAATCGAATACTTTTGGGTCAATTCCTGAGAAACTATTAGCTAATTGCAGATGATAGTTAGATAGTTGGTTAAAAATCCGACGCGCTTGATTGAGTTTGTCCACCGCGACATCGTATTTAGCGGCATTAATAGCCGTGTTCGCTTCTTCCACTAAACGTTGTCCCCCCTGAAGACTCAGGACACTATCGGCTTGATTTAAGGGTTTTAATTCGTTAGGATCGCTGGCGGGAGTGTTAGAGTCGGGGGTTTGTGCTTGTCCGTTAGGTGCGATCGCAATTCCTAAACCGATCGCCAGAGTGAGCAGATAAATTAAACTATAAGGCTGTTTTCGCTTAACCATAAAATTTCTCGACTTAATGTTCCTGATGGGAACGGCTATTTTTTTTGACATCGACAACTGACCTATAGTAGCTTTTTTGGGGCAGTTTCGATCCGACCCCAGCTTTCTAGACGTTATATCTGGGGATTTTGTCGCCATGGCAAGCGCTGTTTTTTCCTGAAAAATCAGTACAAGTCCCCAAAAAGTTAGTTTATACCCCTGATTAATGGTTTAGATACTGATAATTCACCCGTTGGAAGGCTGTCCAGATAGAATAAAGAAAAAGCAGGAGTTTAGTTAAAATGTCCTTATCGCTGATTACCCGTAAGTTTACGGTGGAAGAATACGAAAAAATGGCAACCGAGGGAATAATCAAACCCGATGAAAAAGTGGAATTAATTCGAGGAGAAATTATCAAAATGTCACCGATGGGAACCCGTCATGCTGCTGGTATAGCTAGATTAACTCAGTTACTTTATCGAAAATTTGGCGATCTTATTCTCTTAGGAGTACAAAACCCGATTAGATTAAATAATAATTCTCAACCAGAACCAGATTTAAGTTTACTAATACCTCGATCGGATTTTTATGTTGCTGCCTATCCTTGTCCTCAAGATATATATTTAATTATTGAAGTTTCCGATTCTACCCTCGATTATGATCGCTATACTAAAATCCCTCTTTATGCAGAAGCAAATATTAAAGAGGTTTGGATCGTTAATCTCAAGGAAGAATGTTTGGAAGTTTATCGCTATCCTCTGCATGGTAGTTATCAGGATATTCAGAAATATTATCGAGGTGAAAGTATTTTTATTGAATCCTTTCCAGCAATAGAGTTAACTTTAATTGAAATACTCGGTAATAAAAGTGAGATCAAAGGTTAAACTTAGATTTCGTCAGGATTAATGCCTAATTCCCGCAGTTTATGGGCTAATCGTTCCGCGCGTTGTTTTTCCTGATTATAGCTAGTGAAAGCTTGTCCATCGGGATAAAAAAGCAACATTTCCGGTTCTCCTAACTGAAATTGAATTTATTAATCTCTTCGGGTCTAATTCCCCGCCGCTCGCGGCGTACAATAGAAAAATGAGTGAATACATCCATAAGAGCCATAACGTAAGTGTTTTGCTATATCATTTAGTGTTCCCAGCCAAATATCGTAAAGCCGTTTTCGACGAACAGGTAGATAGCTTGTTGAAAGAAGTCTGTCTAGAGATGGAAAAACGATACGAGATAAAGTTTGTAGAAATTGGAGTGGATAAAGATCATGTGCATTTTCTGGTGCAATCAGTACCGACCTATAGTGTGACAAGGATAGTGACAATGATTAAAAGTATAACGGCGAGAGAAATTTTCAAAAAGTGTCCTCAAGTGAAAAAGCAGTTGTGGGGAGGAGAGTTTTGGAGTGATGGATATTACGCAAGTACGGTAGGAAAGCATGGGGATGAAGGTATGATAGCGAGATATGTAAAAGAACAAGATAAAGAATACCTGCAGCTACACCAAAATCTACAATTGAGTCTATTTTGATTCTGATACCCCGTCCGCTTGCGGCGGGGTAGTTCATTTTTGAAAAATGGTAAGTAGCTGGTTTTAATTAAATTAAAAATGGATTTTGGGTTCGATCCCCCCAACCCCCCTTGATAAGGGGGGCTTTGAACCCTCCTTATTAAGGGGAATCTGGCAATTTTTAACACCTAACTAATTAGACAGGAAAAGAATAGCCAAAAAGTTCTATCTACAACTTTTGCAAGGGAAATCAAGGAGAAAATCAAGGATTTACAATCTCGGTTTCAGAACAGTCCACTGGGTTACGGGGGCCATGGCTTTCCAACCTAAAAACTTGCCGACTGGTTCGGCTTTTTCAATGCCAATTCGCAGCAGTTCACCTCCTAATTTACTATGCCATTGCAAGAGGACTAATTCACTTTCAATTGTAACAGTGTTGGCAACAAGACGACCCCCGGGGCGCAGGGCTAACCAACAGGTTTCCAATAGGTGGGGTGTGGTGATACCGCCACCAATAAAAATAGCGTCCGGTTGCGGTAAATCTTCTAGGGCACTCGGTGCGATTCCGGCGACGATTTGCAGATGGGGCGTTCCCAGGGCGGCGGCATTATCGGCAATGTATTGTAATCTGGTGGGATGATGTTCGATCGCAATCCCCTGGCAACGGCGATCGCTCCGCAGCCACTCAATGGCAATGGAACCACAACCCGCCCCCACATCCCAGAGCAATTGTCCGGGTAGGGGAGCCAATCTACTCAGAGTGATAGCACGAACTTCTCTTTTTGTCAACTGTCCGTCATGATGGTAGGCAGAATCCGGCAGTCCGGGAAGGCGCGGCGCCAGGGTAGGAGGATTAGAGGAGATGCAGCTAATGGCAATGACATTTAAATCCGCCAGATCTGTAAACTGCCAATCGTTGGCGATGCCTTGAATGTGGCGTTCTCGGGTTCCCCCTAGATGTTCTAAAACGGTGATGGAACTTTCGCCAAAACCTCCCTCCCTGAGCATCCGAGCAGCGATCGCCGGAGTCTGGGCATCAGCGCTCAGTACCAGCAGTTTAGCACCGGGATAAAGCACCCCATTCAAGCAGGCCGGGGGCCGACCGCACAAACTCAAAGTTTCCACTTCACTCAGGGACCAACCCAAACGACTACAGGCAAGACTAAAGCTAGAAGGAGAGGGAATAATCGTCATTTCCTCCAGGGGAATCTGACGGGTGAGGGTGACACCAATTCCGTAGCACATGGGATCACCACTGGCCAAAACACAGACGGATTGACCACGAAGGCGGATAATCTCGTTAACAGAGTCTTGAATAGGAGAAGTCCAGACCAGTTTTTGCCGTTGATCCTCTGGGGGTAACATTGCCAGATGACGTTCACCACCGACAATAACTGATGCTAAAGAAAGCAGACTTCGCCCCACTGAACTTAACCCTTCTAAGCCATCTTCACCAATTCCTATGATCGATAGCCATTTCGACTGACAATTGCGATCCGCCATATTAAAAAAAATCGCTACTATTTCATTATCTGCCATCAGGCTCTATCCTTCAAACAAGATATAATCGGGTTAGTGCCAAGTTAATTTATCTGAAAAATTATGACCACCACCGCCGATGATGTTTGGAAATTATTAGCCGAATTAGTAGAAGCTCAAAAAGAGACAGAAAGATGCTTTCAAGAAACCGAGCGACGCTTTCAAGAAACCGAGCGTGTTCTCAAAGAACAATCTTTAGAAACCGAGCGACGCTTTCAAGAAACCGAGCGTGTTCTCAAAGAACAATCTTTAAAAACCGATCGCCAAATTACCAGACTCAGTCAAGAAATTGGTAATCTTGGCGGTAAATGGGGACGTTTTGTCGAAAATATGGTAGCCCCCGCTTGTGAGACTTTATTTTTAAATCGTCAGATTCCCGTACATCAAGTTAGTCAAAGAGTCAGAAAACGTCTCGATGGTAAAACCCTAGAAATTGATGTGTTAGTAACTAATGAAAATCATGTGCTAGTAGTGGAAGTCAAAAGTAGTTTAAGTGTAGATGATGTCAAAGAATTAATCAAGAATCTAACCGAATTTAGGCAATTTTTCCCCGAATATAACCACAAACAATTATATGGGGCAGTAGCAGGTATTGAAATCGAAGAGGGAGCGGATAAATATGCCTATCGTCAAGGTTTATTTGTCTTGGCACAAAGGGGGGAAAATGTAGCAATTCTTAACGATACTGAGTTTCAACCGCAAACTTGGTAGGGGCTTTAAAAACAAGATATAATCAGGTTATTGTCAAGTTAATTCAGAGGAAAAATTATGACCACCACCGCCGATGATGTTTGGAGATTATTAGCCGAATTAGTAGAAGCTCAAAAAGAGACAGAAAGATGCTTTCAAGAAACGGAGCGACGCTTTCAAGAAACCGAGCGTGTTCTCAAAGAACAATCTTTAGAAACCGAGCGTGTTCTCAAAGAACAATCTTTAGAAACCGAACGACGCTTTCAAGAAACCGAGCGCATTCTCAAAGAACAATCTTTAAAAACCGATCGCCAAATTACCAGACTCAGTCAAGAAATTGGTAATCTTGGCGGTAAATGGGGACGTTTTGTCGAAAATATGGTAGCCCCCGCTTGTGAGACTTTATTTTTAAATCGTGATATTCCCGTACATCAAGTTAGTCAAAGAGTCAGAAAACGTCTCGACGGTAAAACCCTAGAAATTGATGTGTTAGTAACTAATGAAAATCATGTGCTGGTAGTGGAAGTCAAAAGTAGTTTAAGTGTAGATGATGTCAAAGAATTAATCAAGAATCTAACCGAATTTAGGCAATTTTTCCCCGAATATAACCACAAACAATTATATGGGGCAGTAGCAGGTATTGAAATCGAAGAGGGAGCGGATAAATATGCCTATCGTCAAGGTTTATTTGTCTTGGCACAAAGGGGGGAAAATGTAGCAATTCTTAACGATACTGAGTTTCAACCGCAAACTTGGTAGGGGCTTTAAAAACAAGATATAATCAGGTTATTGTCAAGTTAATTCAGAGGAAAAATTATGACCACCACCGCCGATGATGTTTGGAGATTATTAGCCGAATTAGTAGAAGCTCAAAAAGAGACAGAAAGATGCTTTCAAGAAACGGAGCGACGCTTTCAAGAAACCGAGCGTGTTCTCAAAGAACAATCTTTAGAAACCGAGCGTGTTCTCAAAGAACAATCTTTAAAAACCGATCGCCAAATTACCAGACTCAGTCAAGAAATTGGTAATCTTGGAGGTAAATGGGGACGTTTTGTCGAAAATATGGTAGCCCCCGCTTGTGAGACTTTATTTTTAAATCGTCAGATTCCCGTGCATCAAGTTAGTCAAAGAGTCAGAAAACGTCTCGATGGTAAAACCCTAGAAATTGATGTGTTAGTAACTAATGAAAATCATGTGCTGGTAGTGGAAGTCAAAAGTAGTTTAAGTGTAGATGATGTCAAAGAATTAATCAAGAATCTAACAGAATTTAGGCAATTTTTTCCCGAATATAACCACAAACAATTATATGGGGCAGTAGCAGGCATTGAAATCGAAGAGGGAGCGGATAAATATGCCTATCGTCAAGGTTTATTTGTCTTGGCACAAAGGGGTGAAAATGTAGCTATTCTTAACGATACTGAGTTTCAACCGAAAACGTGGTATAATCCTTAAACTTGTCTTTGGGAAAGTCCAGTGCAATTCTGGTACTGTGCCGCAGCTGTAATCAGGTAAAAAGTAAAAAGAGTACATCTTCCCTTTTTCCTTGGGAGTCAGAATACCAATTACAAGCTTTTGATTGGTAGTATAGACAACTAATTTTCTAACTACTTCTCTGCGTCGCATGGAGAACAAACAACGGTGAATTGGTTAGTTAAAGCAAATGCTTGTCCCGGTTTATTTTATGGCACTGCTGCCCAGGATGGGTTTTTAATTCGTCTTCGCACCCCCGGTGGATGGCTCAATTCTCCACAGGGAAAAACGATCGCCACTTGGCTCGAACAATGGCAGGGTACAATACAAGTTACCAATCGGGCAAATCTGCAAATTCGCGGACTGCAAAAATCCCCCAGTTTAGAAGAATTTCAAACCCTGCAAAAATTAGGGTTAGCTGCCCATAATCCCAGTATCGACCATCTGCGTAATATCATGTCCAGTCCCACGGCTGGAATTGACTGCCAAGAATTGATCGATACTCGTCCATTAGTCCAAGAATTAGATAATTTTATCCAAAATTATCCATCAATTGTTCAACTAAGTCCTAAATTTAGTATCGGGATCGATGGCGGCGGTGCAGTGGGAATTGGCACTGGTTCAACTATGGCTTGGCAACACCGCTATAACGAGATTCAGCTATCAGCAATTGCCCTCAATAATCCGAAAAATTTAACTTCTATTGTTTGCTTTCGATTAGCACTTGCAGGAGATAAACAATTCTATGACACGGACTTATTAATTGAGCCAGAAAACTGTTTAGCTGTGGTCAAAGCTTTAGTAACGGTTTATCTCGATTATGTTCAACAAAACCCCAATATCAAGGGGAAAAAACCGCGGATGAAACACCTACTCAAAGATTGGGGATTGACAAAATATCTTGAACAAGTTAACTCCCAATTACATCGGACTTCTACCGGCATAATACAACGGCAAGAATACCAGCAAACTGCCCATTCTACTCAACCCTATTTTCATCTGGGAATTCATCCTCAAAAGCAACCCGGATTGTCTTATATTGGTCTATCATTAAGATTAGGACAATTGACGGCTAATCAACTATGGGGGTTAGCGACACTATCAGAAACTTTTGGCAGTGGTCAGTTACGATTAACCCCTTGGCAGACTGTTATATTACCCGATATTCCCGATGAAAAAGTGTCAGAATTGTTGCCAAAACTGACATCACTAGGATTATCCGCCTCTCCCGGATGGGATGCGGGGATAGTTGCCTGTAGCGGTAAACCGGGTTGTGCAGCAGCAGCCACTGCAACTCAAATTCATGCTTCTCTCCTGGCAGATTATTTGCAGGAACACTTAACCTGCAATTCTCCTGTTAATATTCACTTGACAGGTTGTGCTAAATCCTGCGCTCAACCAGGTCCAGCCGAAATTACCCTTTTAGGAACTACCATCGAGGAAAATGGCCAAATAATGGAAGCTTATCAAGTCTATGTGGGTGATAGTCAAAATTTTTTAGAAACACCCATATTTGAGGGAGAATTTACGAAGATTCCCCCGCTCATAGCCCAAATTTTAGGCTCCCAAAAATCGAAAAATTTAGATGAATAGAATGGAATACATTAAGAATGGTGAGGAAATTTACCGCAAATCTTTTGCTATTATTCGGGCTGAAACTAACTGGAAAAATCTCCCCGATGATTTAGCTCATGTGGCGGTTCGTCTAATTCATTCCTGTGGGATGACAGACATAACAGAAGATTTAGAAGCATCACCAGACGCGGTTAAAATCGGACGAAATGCCCTCGCTGGGGGTGCAGCAATTCTCTGTGATTCTCAAATGGTCGCTAATGGCATTACCAAAGCCCGTTTACCTAAAAATAATCCGATTATTTGTACCCTCAATCATCCAGAAGTGAGCGAGTTAGCACGGCAAATTAATAATACCCGCTCCGCTGCCGCTTTAGAACTTTGGCGACCTCATTTAGCTGGAGCAGTGGTAGCCATTGGTAATGCACCAACCGCACTTTTTCACCTACTAGAATTGCTCGATCAAAATGTAGATAAACCAGCTTTGATTTTAGGCTTTCCCGTGGGATTTGTAGGAGCGGCAGAGTCGAAAACAGAATTAGCAACTAATAGTCGTGGCGTGCCATTTATTACCCTGCACGGACGTAGGGGAGGCAGCGCAATCGCAGCAGCAGCAGTCAATGCTTTAGCAAAAGAGAACGAATTATGAATAAATTAGGCAAACTTTATGGATTAGGAATCGGGCCCGGTGATCCCGAATTGTTGACGCTAAAAGCACACCGGATTCTCACAACTGTTCCGGTAATTGCTTATCCTACCTTAGAAAGTGGCAAAGTTTTGGCACGGGCAATTGTTTCGGATTTTATCCGTCCCGAGCAGATAGAAATTCCCATGCCTTTACCTTTTAGCGTCGAGCGCAGTTCTCAACCTCATTATGATATTGCCGCCGAAAATATCGCCGAACAGTTAAACTTAGGCCGAGATGTGGCGGTGCTATGCGTGGGCGATCCGATGTTGTATGGCACATTTATGTATATCTTTAATCGCTTGTGCGATCGCTTTTCCATTGAAGTTGTACCTGGTATTTCTTCAGTGATGGCAAGTGCAGCAATGCTGGGTGTACCTATCACTTATCGAAATGACGTATTTAGTATCATGCCCGCTACTTTAGAGGCGGAAATATTGCGGGATCGCCTAGCATTTATTGATGCAGCGGCAATTATTAAATTAGGCAGACATTTCGCTAAAGTTCGCAATATTCTCAAGGAATTAGGATTATTAGAACGCGCCCTCTACATCGAACGAGCAACCCTACCCAATCAGCAAATTATTCCGATTACAGAAGTCGATCCAGAGGCTGCTACTTACTGGTCATTAATTCTGATTCCTAGTAAAACTAAACCCCAATAACTCTATAGACACTAAGTTAAATCCTCTATCCCCTACCTGACAGAACCTATAGGGTTTAGATGATATGATGAAAATGTCTTTTCTTCATTGCTTTTTTGTTCCACAGGAGGTTATATATCGCGTTTCTCGGATTGATAAGGTAATCTATTTTCTTCTCCCTTCTCTGTCACCTAAAAATAACTACCATGTCCGATTCTCCTGAATCTATCCGCAATACTAGCGTCAGCGATCAAGCGACTAATAATGATGCTCTCGGATTTGAGCCTTATGTAATAGCGATCGCTGAATTTTTGTTGCATGAGCAGACACAACCACCCCTAACTTTATCGGTTGAGGGAGAGTGGGGTAGTGGCAAGTCTTCTTTTATGAAAATGTTAGAGGAATATTTACGAAAAAAAGGAGGTCGGACGGTTTGGTTTAATGCTTGGCGACACGATAAAGCGGAGTCGGTATGGGCTGCCTTTGCGCTGTCTTTTATTAAGCAGATTTCTACGCCCAAAAATTGGCGAGATTTGCCTCGAATTATCCTAGGATATTTTAAATTACAATTACTGCGTTTTAACTTAGAAAAAGGCTTATTTGAATTAATTAAAGCTTTACCAGTAATAATTTTTGTGATTTGTGCCTCAATTGCTATTCCTTTTATTTTAATCGGTTATGGAGTTGAAGGAATTAACGAATTAATTAGAGCAACAACTTCTCAAGATGTTTTTTGGAGTAAAATTAATTCAGTTTTGAAACTGTTATTTACCGCCAGAGGTTTAACTTTATCAGGAGCAGGAATTTTCGCTGGTATTAAGAGTTTATCGAGAAATTTTCAAAGGTTACTCCAAAACCCCAAAAACAACCTAATTAAATATATAGAAGCCCCAGATTATAAAAAACAATCGGCATTTGTAGAAGAATTTCATGAAGATTTTGCTAAAATTGTTGATGCTTATATTGGCAATAATCGAGTATATGTATTTATTGACGATTTAGATCGTTGTGAACATCCAAAATCAGCAGACTTGATGCAAGCGATTAACTTGATGATTGCTGATGATCCTTCCGTGGTGTTTATTTTAGGAATGGACAGAGAAAAAGTAGCCGCTAGTTTAGCTGTCAAATACGAAAATATTCTCAAGTATTTACCGTCGGAAACCACAGAAATTGATCCTGATATTTTAGCGAGACGTAGTGCTAATAAAGGGTTAGCTTATGGTTATACCTTTATTGAAAAGTT
Organism: Microcystis aeruginosa LEGE 91341; assembly: GCF_015206885.1. Taxonomy (GTDB): domain Bacteria; phylum Cyanobacteriota; class Cyanobacteriia; order Cyanobacteriales; family Microcystaceae; genus Microcystis; species Microcystis aeruginosa_H. The sequence continues at coordinate 11,961 of NZ_JADEXY010000079.1, forward strand.
TGTCCAGCTTCCCTTTTTAGTTCCCCAACCATCTCAGTCAGATTTTGAGCATTTTTTGACTCAGCTTGCTACTTCAACTCCTTCTAATTTACAGCCAGATAAACCTCATTTTACATTTTTTCAGTCATTCTGGGGTATGTTTAAGTTAGCTTTACCTTGGAGAAATAATTCGCAAAAGCATCTCACTTCCCCAACAAGTAATCAGACAAGTGATTTAAACAACTCGTCTCCAGATAATCCTTCGATAGAATCCAAACAAACCGAAAAAGAGAAAGCACGAGCAGCTGTAATTAAGCGATTAGAGCGAGAGCGGAATGTCATTATGATGGTGGCTCCTGCATTGGATTACAATCCGCGACGGATTAAACAATTTATCAATGTCTTTCGTCTCAAGGTTTATATCGCTAATGAAACTGGTTTATTTTTTGAGAAGCGAGATGAGAATGATTATTTGTTAGAGCCTTCTTTGACTTTTGAAAAGTTAGGCAAATTTACTGCGATTAGTTTAAAATGGCCATTGTTATTATCAGATTTGGAAAATGATAAGCAAATTTTAGCAAAATTAGAAGAATTTGCACTAGATGAAGAAAAAAACAAAGAATATGAAGAGTCGATTCGCTATTGGGGTAGTCATACTAAGCTTAAAGCTTTAATGGCTTACGGTTATGAAAAATCGGCAGCTATCTCTAAATTTAGCTTGGCAGAGGTAAATGTTGATAAATTATTACAAGTATCGCCCAAGGTAATTCGGGTACCTTATCAATCGGGTGTTTATACAGATAGTGGGCCTATTCAACGAAAACAAATTTCCCAAGATATTACCTCATTACCTCCAGACTTTAACCTAGAAATGGTGGATATACCCGCTGGTAAATTTAACATGGGTTCTAATGAGTATGACCAGGAAAAACCGATACATGAAGTAATTGTGCCAGCATTTCAGATAGGCAAATATCCTATCACCCAAGCACAGTATCAAGCAGTGATGGGAACCAATCCTTCCAGGTTTTCAGAAAATCCCCAGAACCCGGTAGAAATCATTAATTGGTTTGATGCTCAAAAGTTTTGTAAAAAATTGAGCCAGTTAACCGGAAAAAACTACCGTTTGCCTACAGAAGCAGAATGGGAATATGCCTGTCGCGCTGGTACAAAAACCCGATTTAGTTTTGGCGATGATAAAGAGCAACTAGGAGATTATGCCTGGTTTCGTGCTAATTCAAATAATACACCCCATTCTGTTGGGGAAAAGCGGCCTAATCCCTGGGGAATCTATGATATGCACGGCAATGTTTGGGAATGGTGTGCCGATTCATATCATGAAAGTTATGCAAGCAAACCAGACAATATTAAAGAAAATGGCAGTATTCCATGGACAGATAACAATATAACTAATGCGCCATCAATAAAAATACGGCGTGGCGGTTCGTGGTGCCGCGACCCTTTGGTCTGTAGTTCAGCGTATCGAGGCAAATGCTTTGCCGATGTTCGCCTCAATAATATCGGTTTTCGTGTTGTGTGCGGTCTCCCCTAATCAGTTAACAGTTGGAAGCCACCATTGGCGCAATAATATTATTGTAGGGGCCAATTGCATTCGCCCTCTTTGAATAACTTCTGCTGCTCATCTATAGGTGAGGGAAAGTCACAAATAGGAGATGCAGCCGATAATTTTCTGGAAATATAGTCTTTAAACCCTTGTCTGGCAAAACTACAAGGAATGATCAGCACTGATTATCACACAAAGTCGAGGAGAGCCATAGGGGGAGCCTGAGAATGGTGATCGCTGTAGTTAGCCATCACCGCTTTTTATGGTTACTTTAATGTTAGAATCGAATCACTTCTTTTAGGTTTTGCTATGCGTGCGATTGAAACCACTGGTATCCTCAATACCCAAGGGCAAATTCAACTTGATCATCCTATTCCCCAAGAAAAAGATCGGTTTGTGCGCGTCATTCTTTTGATTTCGGAGGATGAACTGAACGAAAAAAACTGGCTAGATGCCGTTTCCCATAACCCTAGCTTTGCTTTTCTGCAAGATCCCGAAGAAGATATTTATACCCTTAACGATGGACAACCTGTAACTAATGAAGGGTAAAATTGTATTAATTCAATTTCCCTTCGACGATTTATCTTCCAGTAAGGTTCGTCCTGCTTATTGCTTAACCAATCAAATTGGAGGCTATCAACACATTATCTTTGCCCTAATTACCAGTCGTATTCCAGAAAATCCCCTTTATACAGATATTATTCTGAGACCAGAAAATCCAGATTTTATGATCAGTGGTTTTCGCCAATCGTCAGCCATCAGACTTGATCATTTAGTAACACTTCGCTCTTCACTGATTCAGCGTGAACTAGGCTCATTATCATTAAAAACCCAAACCTTAATTGTAGATATTTTGTCCGATATTCTACGTTCTTAAAAAAAATACGATCACTGATTTCTTCCAGGGCATTATTTAACGCAGTTTTTGGCTTTAAATTACGATAAATTTATCTGCTTTATCCGTTACGCTATGCTAACATATTCTACCGTTACTGCTACAATTGGCTCCAAAGACCACTATAACCAACTAAAATCATGACTCAAGCCACTTTTGCAGAAATACTAGAAGCAACCGAACAACTTCCCCCAGAAGATCAAGAACAACTTATTCACCTGTTAAAAAAGTGAAAGACATGGACGAGGCTCAACAATACCTCAACAACTAATGGAAAGTATTCCGGCAAGATTAAAATAAATTAAGGTCATCTGGCCGCAGTCAGTTTTAACCGACTGAAAATATTACTTGGTTTGAGGAGCTTTTTAAATTGACAGACGAGCGCGTTTATTGGTTAGCATGGTCAAGTATTGCTGGAGTTGGGGCAATTTCCCTGAAGCGACTCTATCAGCATTTCGGCAGTGTCGCTGTGGCCTGGAATGCCACCGATAGTGCGATCGCACAAGTGGCAGGATTCGGCAAAAAGTCAATGGCAGCGGTACGGGAGGGGCGATCGCAAATTGACCCAGAAGCTCTTTTCGCCGAACATATCCAGAAAAACCCCCTTTTTTGGACCCCTAGCGACCCAGAATATCCCCGCTTTCTCTGGGAAATTCCCAGTCCTCCCCCCTTACTTTACTATCAAGGAAAGGTCAATTTAGAGGAAAATCAGGGAAATATCCCCACCGTCGCCATTGTGGGTACTCGTAACCCCACGGATCACGGCCGGCGCTGGGCGCGGCGCTTAAGTACCCTTTTGGCCCAACAGGGATTTACTATTGTTTCTGGCATGGCCGAAGGAATTGATGGCGAGGCACACCAAAGCTGTTTAAAAGCAGGGGGAAGAACAATCGCCGTCTTGGGAACAGGGGTCGATGTGGTTTATCCTAGTCGTCATCGGCAGCTACACGCGGACATCCAAAAGCAGGGTTTAGTCATTAGTGAACATCCTGCCGCAACTCAGCCGAATAAAGCCCATTTTCCCAGTCGTAATCGCATTATCGCCGGTTTAAGTCGCGCCACGATTGTTATTGAGGCCCCCGAAAGGTCAGGCTCCCTGATTACGGCCAGTTATGCCAACGAATTTGGCGGCGATATCTATGCTTTACCCAATTCTCCCGATATTGCCACCGCTAGGGGTTGTTTACAACTGATTCATCAGGGAGCAGAAATTATCGTTTCTGAGGAGAAATTATTAGAAATGTTGGGGGCAATTCCCACCACGAACCAATCCGCACCGGTTAATCTCTCCCTTTCACTCCCTCCAGAGACATCCCCAGTCGTTAATGCTGCTCCTCCAGTCAATCTAGAACCTAGACTAGCACAAGTGTATCAGTTATTTAACCGAGATCCCCTGTTGTTTGACATTATTGTTGAAAAAATGCAAATCCCCACCTCAGAAGTGGCGGGGATCTTATTGGAATTAGAATTAATCGGTTTAGTGACTCAGTTACCCGGTATGCGTTACCAGAAAACCTAGTCAAATCCTCTACAGGTGTTTAGTTAGGGTATTAGCTAAAGTGGTTTTCGGTACAGCCCCGACCACCATATCAACTTTTTGACCTCCTTTGAAGATCATCAGAGTAGGAATACTGCGAATCCCATACTGACTAGCGATATTGGGGTTTTCGTCGGTGTTGAGTTTCACCACCTTGACTTCCCCCTCAAACTGTTTGGCAATTTCCTCGACAACGGGAGCCACCATTCGACAGGGGCCGCACCAGGGAGCCCAGAAATCCACTAGGACAGGGTCGGCACTATCTAAAACTTCATCTTTAAAGGTGGCATCTGTAACGGCAGTAACCTCTGACATACTTAAGAAATCCTCTAGTAATCACGGTTATCTAGAATACGCAAAAATTCCGTTCTAGAGATTCGTGGTGCGATGTTGATATTCCACTGGTGAAAAGGACGAGAACTAGCTCTAAATCCACTGTAGAGGCCTTAACTTGCATCAGAGGTAGCTTCTTGGATCAATTTCACAAGGGGTATTCTTGTATTTTATAACCCTAGAGGCTCTATTTTGACTTTTTTTTGATAAAGTTTTGTAATATTGCCCGAGTCAGGGATGGGTGATGACAGCCGGATAAAATTTTCCTGAAGAAAAACCCGAAAAGTCAGCGATTTTATCTAGACTTAACCTGAGTTTGATTATGATCGGCATAGGCCACCTCCTAATTGAGCTTTTCTATGAAAATTCTGGTCTTAAATGCGGGATCGAGCAGTCAAAAAACTTGTTTATACGATTTAGATTTTCTCCCCTCCCATCCTCCCCAACCAATTTGGGCAGCGGGGATCGATTGGACGGTTAACCCTGATTACGGGGTTTTAACGGTAAAAGCCAAGGGAATTAAACAGGAAATTAATCTTTCTAGTCAGGATCGTCCGGCGGCAATTGCTCGGATGTTAGATACCTTAGTCACTGGCGAAACTAAGGTACTGGCCAATTTCGCCGACATTAGTATAGTCGGTCATCGAGTTGTCCATGGTGGCACGGAATATTCCCAGGCAACCATGATCATTCCCCCAGTCAAAGAAACGATTAAAAAGCTGATTCCCCTTGCTCCTAGCCATAATCCCGCTCATTTAGAAGGAATTGAAGCGATCGAGCAAGTTTTAGGCGATGTTCCCCAAGTAGCAGTGTTTGACACCGCTTTTCATCGTTCTATTCCTCCTGAGTCTTCTCTTTATCCCATTCCCTACCAATGGAGTGAACTGGGAATCCGTCGCTATGGTTTCCATGGCACCAGTCATCAATACTGCTCCCAACGGGCCGCCGAATTGTTAGGAAAACCCCTAGAATCCTTGAAAATGGTCATCTGTCATCTGGGAAATGGCGCTTCCCTATCGGCAGTCAAGGGGGGTAAAAGTATCGATACTACTATGGGGTTTACTCCCCTAGAGGGATTGATGATGGGAACCCGCAGCGGTTCGATCGATCCAGGGATTCTGATTTATCTAGAGCGAGAATATCAATATAATCCCGATAGTTTAAATAGTTTACTCAATAAAGAATCGGGTTTAAAGGGAATTTCGGGTATTTCTGGGGATATGCGGGCAATTACCACGGCGATGGCCGAAGGCAACCAGAGGGCAAAATTAGCATTTGAGATGTATATTCATCGTCTGAAAAGTTTAATCGGATCGATGATTGCTTCTCTAGAGGGGTTAGATGTCTTGGTATTTACGGCAGGAATCGGCGAAAATTCAGCTTTAGTACGGGAAAAAGCCAGTCAAGGCTGGTCTTTTTTGGGTTTAGAGTTAGATTTGGCTAAAAATGCCGCTCGTCCCCGGGATGAGGATATCGCCACCGACAGATCTAAAGTAAGAGTGATGGTAATTGCTACGGCGGAAGATTGGGCGATCGCACGAGAATGTTGGCATTTATCTCCATAGACCTTACCTTTGGTCATTCTCTTTTGGCTCTTCCGTTGTGGGAATCTCCATAATCGGATGGTTGAGAGCAATCATCAAATGGTCTCCTTCTTGGCTAATACTGCTCGGACTGCTGGCCATTTGGGAGAGGGGAGCATTGCGTCCCGATACGAAGTAGGAGCCAACAGCGATCGCCATAGCCGTTAAAATTGCGCCACCATAAACATAATATTGCCGACGACGCTGACCATCGACTTTTCTGAACACCTGTTCTGCCAATCGGTCGCTGGCCATAGTAACTGGTATGGGAATTTGCCTTAAATTAGTTTGTAATCCCAAGAGCTGCCGATAGAGTTTTTTGGCAGCAGCATCATGGTCTAACCAATGCTGAACTAGCTTCCTTTCCTCTACCGTTAGTTCGTTATCAATATAGGCACTAATTAAATCGAAACGATGAGCTTCTTGGTTATCCTCATCTAAGAATAAAATATCCTCGGTTGCGGAGTCGGAATCGCTGTCATCGTGACGTAACAAAGACTTGATCCATTGAACGTCTTCGGGTTGATAATTATTCATGGTTGACCTCGACCAGAAGCGATCGGTATGCAATCACGTTTCACCAGCACGGAGCTAGTTAAATTTAACGACTACTCACTTCGGCCGTTAGTGCCGAATCACCACAATATTCTTTAGCCTTCTGTAAAATAGGGCTGTAAAACAGATTGTAATTTAGCGCGAGCGCGAGCAATGCGGGATTTAACAGTTCCTAAAGAAACTCCCGTGATCTCAGCAATTTCTTCGTAGGCCATACCTTCAATTTCTCGGAGAATAATAGTTGTCCGAAAAGCTTCTGGTAAATCAGCGATCGCCGCTTGTAATTGATCGTAGAATTCGTGGGTGGTGAGATGTTCATCGGGACTGGGGTAATCGGACTCGATATCCCAATCGATTTCGCCATCTTCCACGCGCCGGGGAGCATCGAGAGAAATGGGGTGATTAACTCGCTTGCGTTTCCGCAATTCGTCGTAAAAAAGATTAGTAGCAATGCGACTTAACCAACCACGGAACTTGAGGGGTTCATGGAGACGGTTAATATTGCGATAGACGCGAATCCAGACCTCTTGAGCCAAATCAGCGCGATCTTGCCAATCGGGAGCCAAATGATAGAGTAATTTATCAACATGAGCCTGATAGCGCCGCAGCAGTTCCGCAAAGGCTGCCCGATCGGGCTGACACCCTTCCTGACAGCGTGCAATTAGATCGTAGTTGGAGAGTTTGTCAGGGGACACGGGGTTTTGAGACTTTTTGGCCTCAAGTGACCAAGATGCTGGTATCGATTGACTCATGGGATTTCCTCAAGGATATAAACTCCTCACTCAGAGCTTGAGGACGGGATAAGTCAGTCAAGGTTCCCGAAAATAAATAATTTTTTTTCCATACTTTGATTCTAACTGATCGAACCGAGTTCCGGCTCTTCTAGGTTCTGTGTGATAAGTTTAACTCACTATATGGTCGATCAATCTTTGTGTCCTTTGTGTCTTTGTGGTTCGTTCCACCCCCTCGCTAGGAGGAATGTATCTTAGAATACATTTTACCCACCAAATCCAAGAGAGCCGAGTTCCTGGACTGAGATTCGAGCGGGGCATTCAATCTCGTTCGACCTTCTCGTTCGACCACGGGGCTGAAAACCTTACTAAGCAGTTATTTCAGCCTCTGCATCCCTATTTGATGCCTAAACAGTTCCCACCTATGAGAAACGCTATCACCGCCATCAAGAGCTAATTAGAACAAAGTTACCAAACAAAAACAACCCACCAGAAAAAAGGGAAATAGCTGAAAGGCTTACGGAGCAAGGGATAGAAAAAAGATCAAAAAATTTTGCCAAAAGGGGTTGACAAACCAGGGGAAGTTAGATACATTGGTAAATGCGCGGTTGAAGCAAAGCGAAAGCGAAGCGA